>VBLD01000096.1:0-14512 GCA_005879205.1 Deltaproteobacteria bacterium | reverse complement strand
GATACCCTGCGGCTCGAAGCCGGGCTGCCACTCTGCGGCACCGACATGGACACCACGACGACGCCGCTCGAGGCGGGTCTCGCGTGGGTCGTCAAGCTCGGCAAGGGCGAGTTCGTCGGCCGGACGGCGCTCGCGGCACAGGCTGCATCGGGCGTGACGCGGCGGCTGGTCGGCCTGGAACTCGACGAGCCCGGGATTTCGCGCCACGGGTACGCCGTCTGGCACGACGGGAGCCAGGTCGGCCACGTGACGAGCGGAACGAAGTCGCCGGCTCTCGGCACCTTCATCGGCCTCGCCTACGTCGCCGTCGCAGCCGCTGCACCCGCCACGCCCGTCGCCGTCGACATCCGGGGGCGACACGTGCCGGCACACGTCGTGGAGCGCCCGTTCTACCGTCGGGTGCGATAGGAGCGAGAGATGGATTTTCCGGAGGACCTTCACTACACCCAGGAGCATGAGTGGCTCCGGGTCGAGGGCAACGACGGAGTGGTCGGCATCACCGACTTCGCGCAGGATGCCCTCGGCGACGTGGTCTTCGTCGAACTGCCGCCCGTGGGGGCCACCTTCGCGCCAGGGCAGGCGTTCGGCGTCGTCGAATCGAACAAGACGGTCTCCGACCTGTTCGCCCCGGTCGCGGGACGCGTGACCGCCGTCAACCACGTTCTGCGCGACGAGCCGGAGCTGGTGAACAGCGATCCCTACGGCGCGGGATGGATGATCCGCCTGGCGCTCACCGATCGCGAGCAGGTGAACCGGCTCCTCTACGCCGACGCTTATCGGACCTTCGTCGCGCAACAGCGGACGTGAGCGGCTACACGCCTCACACCGAGGGCGACATCGCGGCGATGCTCGCCGCGATCGGCGCGTCCTCGATCGACGACCTGTTCGCGCAGGTGCCGGCCGGTTTGCGGCCCCGCGCCACGATCGACCTGCCCCCGGGCCTGACCGAGCCGGAGCTGCGCGCACGCTTCGAGGCGCTGGCGGCGCGCAACGCGGGTGGCACCGGACCGGCGGTCTTCCTCGGCGCCGGCGCCTATCCTCATTGGGTGCCGACCGCGGTGGATCAGGTCCTGCTGCGCTCGGAATTCCTCACCGCCTACACGCCGTATCAGCCGGAGGTGAGCCAGGGGACGCTTCAGGCGACCTTCGAGTTCCAGACCTTCGCGGCGCTCCTCCTCGGTCTGGAGGTCGCCAACGCGAGCATGTACGACGGCGCCTCCGCGGCGGCCGAGGCAGTGCTCATGGCGCGCCGCATGCTTCCCGACCGCCACACCGTGTGGCTGTCCCGGGCCCTCCACCCGCACTACCGCGCGGTCATCCGCACCTACGTCCGCGGCCTCGGCGACGTGGTGGTTCGCGAGGTTCCCTTCGCCGCCGACGGTCGCACCGATCTCGGGGCGCTCGAAGGCGATCTCGGCCCCGATGCCCTCGCGGTCGTGCTGGGTCAGCCGAACGTGTTCGGCGTTCTCGAGGACGTGGCCGCCGTTGCGGCACGGACCGGGGCGGCGGGCGCTCTCATCATCACCGCCACCGCGGAGCCGCTCGCGCTCGCGATGGTCCGGCCGCCCGGCGCCTGCGGCGCGGACATCGCAGTCGCCGAGGGGCAGAGCTTCGGCCTGCCGGTCTCCTACGGCGGGCCGGGCGTCGGTCTGTTCGCGGCGCGCGAACGCGACGTGCGCAGCATGCCGGGTCGAATCGTCGGTGAGACCGTCGACGCTCACGGGCGGCGCGGCTTCGTCCTCACGCTCGCGACTCGGGAACAGCACATCCGGCGCGAGCGAGCCACGTCCAACATCTGCACGAATCAGGGGCTCTGTGCTCTCGCCGTCACCGCGTACCTCTCCCTGCTCGGGCGCCAAGGACTCCGGGCGCTCGCGACGACCAACTACCGCGCCGCCCACGCGGTGGCAACCCGGCTCGAGGCGGCCGGCGTCGCGCGACGCTTCGACGGCCCCTTCTTCAACGAGTTCGTGGTCCAGGCTCCGATCGCGCGTTGGGAAGCCCTTGTACGCGACGGGGTGGTCGCAGGCTTTCCGCTCGCGCGCTGGTACCCGGAGCTCGACGACGCGCTGGTCGTCTGCGTGACCGAGATGCACGGCGCCGCCGACATCGACCGGCTCGTCCGCGGGCTCGCGGCACCCGCGGCTCGCGCGGCGAGCGGGTGACCGATGCTCCTCGACGAGCCCCTCATCTTCGAGCGCGGCGCCACCGGGCGAATCGGCTGGGCAGTCGCCGAACCGCCCGGCGGCGGGCAGGACGGGCCGGCGCTCCCGCCCGACCTCCGGCGCGACGACGACCTCGCGGGTCTTCCCGAAGTGAGCGAGCTCGAGGTGGTGCGGCATTTCGTCCGCCTCTCGCAATGGAACTACAGTGCGGCGACCACGCTCTACCCGCTGGGTTCGTGCACCATGAAGTACAATCCCGTGGTGAATGAAGCGCTGGCGCGGCTTCCCGGCTTCGCCACGCTCCACCCCCTGGTCCCCGACCGGCTGGCCCAGGGTGCGCTCGAGCTGATCGCGGGACTGGAAGCGGCGCTCGCCGCCCTGAGCGGTCTCGACGCGGTCTGCTTGCAGCCCGCCGCCGGCGCCCAGGGAGAGCTGCTCGGAATGCTCCTCGTGCGGGCCCATCACGTGGCCCGGGGCGATCCGCGCCGTCGCGTCCTCATCCCCTCGAGCGCGCACGGCACCAATCCCGCCAGCGCCGCACTCTGCGGTTATCAGGTGGCGGAGGTGGCGGTGGACGCGCGCGGGTTGCTGCCCGCCGCCGCGGTTGCCGCAGCGATGGACGAGTCGGTGGCGGCTCTCATGGTGACCAATCCGAACACGCTTGGTCTCTTCGAGGAGGAGATCGAGGCTGCTGCGGCCGCGGTGCATGCGCGCGGCGGCCTCGTCTACATGGACGGCGCCAACTTCAACGCGCTCATGGGCGTCGCCCGGCCCGGCGACATGGGCGTCGACGTCATGCAGTTCAACCTGCACAAGACCTTCTCGACGCCGCACGGGGGCGGGGGCCCCGGAGCCGGGCCGGTCGCCGTGCGGGCGCCGCTCGCGCCGTACCTGCCCGTGCCGAGGCTCGTCCGGAGCGACGCCGGACTCGCCTGGAGCGACGACGCGCCGCAGAGCGTCGGCCGCATGCGGTCCTTCTACGGCAACTTCGGCGTTCTCGTGCGGGCCTTCGCCTACATTGCCCGGCTCGGCGCCGTCGGCCTGGCCGACGTGACGCGCCTCGCCGTGCTGAACGCGAACTACGTGCGGGCCCGTCTCCAGGGCGCCTACCACCTTCCGTACGACACGCCGTCGCTGCACGAGTGCGTCTTCTCGGACCGCCATCTGCAGGACTCCGGCGTCAGCACACTCGATGTCGCCAAGCGCCTGCTCGACTACGGGTTCTACGCTCCCACCATCTACTTCCCGCTGGTCGTGAAGGGAGCGCTCATGATCGAGCCGACCGAGACCGAGACGAAGGAGACGCTCGACGCCTTCGTGAACGCACTCCTGGCGATTGCCGACGAGGCCCGCACCGACCCCGCGCTGCTCCGAAACGCGCCCCATCGCGCACGGCTCGCGCGCCTCGACGAGACGCGAGCCGCCCGCCGGCCGATCCTCCGCTGGCAGCCACGCTGAGCCCCCGGCATGCCGGGAAACGCCCGGAGACCGGGCGGTTTTGACTTCCGCGACACCCGCGTGTAGCGTGCGCGCGCGCGGCGCGATGTCGGTTCTCAACACGAAAGTCCTCGTTCTCAACCGCTCGTATCTCCCGATTCAGATCACGTCGGTGAGACGAGCGATCTCGCTGCTCTACCAGGACATCGCGCGCGCGGTGGACGAGCAGTACCGGGTGTTCGACTTCGCGAGCTGGGCCGACCTGGCAGCCGAGGAGGACGCGATCGGGCTCGTCAACCGGGCGATCCGCGTGCCGCGCGTCATTCTCCTGCTCGCATACGATCGGGTGCCCCGGCGCTACGTCCGCTTCAGCCGCTTCAACATCTACTCGCGGGATCGGAATCGTTGCCAGTACTGCGGGCGACAGTCCCCGCGCGCGGATCTGAACCTCGATCACGTCGTGCCGCGTTCACGAGGCGGCACGTCGGTCTGGGAGAACGTCGTGTGCTCCTGCCACCGGTGCAACCGGCTGAAGGGCGGTCGCACGCCGGGCGAGGCCGGGATGCGGCTGATTCGTGAGCCCTACCGGCCACAGTGGACCCCGTTCATGACCGAGACGTTCAGTCTCCGTCGCTACAAGGAGTGGATGCCGTTCCTGAGCGCGGTGGATGCGGCGTACTGGAATACGGAGCTGGTGGAGGGGTAGGCGCTCGGGAGCCCGGTCCCGGGATGGACGGCCGCCGGCCGCGGCGGGCGAGAGGACTGGATGCGCATCAAGCGGATCGAGCTGAACGGCTTCAAGTCGTTCCTGGAGCGGACCGTCCTCGAGCTTCCGCTGGGGGTCACCGCCATCGTCGGACCGAACGGCTGCGGCAAGTCGAACATCGTCGACGCGATCCGCTGGGTGCTGGGCGAGCAGAGCCCGAAGCACCTGCGCGGCGAGGCGATGGAGGACGTCATCTTCACGGGCAATGCCGAGAACGGACCGCTCGGCATGGCCGAGGTGACCTTGCTCCTCGAGCGCGACGAGCGGGACCTCGAGCGGCGGCCGGCGGGCGACGACGGCGACGGCGTCGAAGAAACGCTGCCCGCGGCGCTCGCCGAGGCGAGTGAGATCGCCGTCACGCGGCGTTACTTTCGCTCGGGCGAGTCCGAGTATTTCATCAACCGGATGCCGTGCCGCCTGCGGGACATCACGGAGCTGTTTCTCGGCACCGGCGTCGGCACCAAGGCGTACGCCATCATCGAGCAGGGCCGCGTCGAGCAGCTCGTGAACGCCAAGCCCGAGGAAGTCCGGCTGTTCATCGAGGAAGCAGCCGGCACGACGCGCTTCCGCAGCCGCAAGCTCGCGGCCGAGCGCAAGATGGAACGCACCCGCGACAACCTGGTACGCGTCCAGGACGTGCTGCGCGAGATCGAGCGCCAGATGGCTTCGCTCGACCGTCAGGCCCGCCGGGCCGAGGAGTACCACCGGATCAAGGACGGCCTGCGAGCGTTGGATCTCGGGGTCATGGCGGCGCGGCAGCGCGCCTGGTCGGAGGAGGTCCGTATCCTCGCCGATCGCGTGGCGGCCCTGCGCGCCGAAGAGGCGCAGCTCCAGGACGCGAGCCGCCGCTCCCGGAACGCCACCGCCGAGCGGCGAACGCGGCGGAGCGCCGACGAGGATCGCCTGCGTGCCTGTGAGGGGGAGATCGCCGAGCACCGCCTGCGCGCGGGCGAGGCGCGTACGCGCGCCGCGAGTCTTGCGGCACGCCGGCTCGATCTCGTGGATCGGGCCGCGGAGGCTGAACGCGAGCTCGCGGCATTGCGTCTTCGCCTCGCCGACCTCGAGCAAGAATCACGGAGCGTTGCCCAGGCCCTCGAGCAGGCCGCAACGGAGGAGCACGCTGCCGAGACGCAACACCGCGACTCCGAGGCGCGACGAGAGGTCATGGCGGCCGAAGGAACGCCGCTCGAGCAGGCGGTCGAGGAGGCCAAGGACGCGGTCGTCGAGGCGTCCGCCGAGGAATCTCGCCTGCACAACACGGCCGAAGCCCTGGGCCGGCGGCACGAGGAGCTCGAGGGGCGTCGGCGAAAGCTCGAAGACGAGCAACGATTCCTCGGCGAGCGGCTGCGGACGAATGCGCACGATGCCGAAGGTGCATCCGAGATGATCATTCGCCTCGAGGAGGAGCGCGTCGGTCTGAGGACCGACCGGGATGGGTTGGCTCAGCAGCAGCTGAACCTCGGCCGGGAGGAGGCGGTGCGCAGCGCCGCGCTCGACGCCGCGCGCGAGGCGGCGCGGCAGATCAGCTCGCGGGCCGACTCGCTGCGCGAGCTCCAGGCGCGGCACGAGGGCTGCAAGCGGGGCGTCGCTGCGCTCGTCGCACAGCAGCCGGGCACGGCCGCGTTGCTGGCGACCGTGCTGCGGGTGCCGGCCGCCCTCGAGCGCGCGGTTGCTGCCGCGCTCGGCGTCCGCCTCGGCCAGGTGGTCGTGCCGGACACGGCATCCGCCGTGGCGGCGGTCGACTGGCTCCGGAAGTCGCTGGCCGGGAGCGCCACGGTGCTGCCCCGCGACGCCGAGCGGCGCGCGGCGGTCATCGTCCCCGCCGGTCGGCGGCTGCTCGACCAGATCGACATCGACCCGCAGCACTGGGCACTGGCCGAAGCGCTGCTCGGCCAGGTCCTGCTCGCCGACGATCTCGGCCACGCCCTCGCCCTGTGGCGGGCGGCGAGCCACCCGGTGACCGTCGTGACGCCCGGCGGTGAGGCCATCGACGCGGTCGGGGCCGTCACGGGCGGGAGCGAGCCGCCGCTGGAGGAGACGCTGCTCGCCCGCTCGCGCGAGCTGCGGGAGCTCGAAGGAACGCTCGGCGCCGCGCACGCCGAGGTCGTGCGGGAAGAGCGCGCCCTCGCCGCCGTCCGCGTCCGTGCCGCCGAGCTCGCGGAGGCCGCCCGTGGTGTCGAGGAGCGGCTGCAGGCGCTCGGTCTCGAGCTGGTGGCGGTCGAGAAGGACCGCGAGCGCATCGAGGAGGAACGCCGCCGCATCGCCGCCGAGCTCGAGGTGGAGGCGCTCGAGGCGACCGGCGTGGCCGGCGAGGGCGGCCAGGTGGCCGACGAGATCGCGGCGCTCATGGCAAGACGAGAGCGTGCCGAGCAGGCCGTCGCCGACCGACGTGGCGAGCTCGTGAACCGCCAGCGGGTGCTCGCGGCGTGGCGAGAGCGGTACGGCGAAGCGGAGCGCGTGCGGACCGAGGCTGCCGTGCGTGCCGCGGGCGCGGGCGAGCGCCGACGACACCTCGAGGCGGCCGTCGGCCGCTCGCGCGCCGGCCTCGCCGACGTGCAGGAGCGGTTGGCGGTCGTGGCTCGGCGAGCGGCCGAGGCGGCGGGCGGCGCCGAGACCGCCGCGGTAGAGGCGACCAGCGCCGAGGCGGAGCGGCAGGCGGCCGAGGAACGGGCGGCCGCTCTGACCGTCGAGCGCGACGTGCTACGCCAGACGATCGCCGAGGCCGACCGGGCGCTCTCCGCGGACGACACCGCCGAGGCGAGTGCCCGGGAGCGGCTCGAGATTCTCGCTGGAGAGCGGGCGGCGAGCGAGGTCACGCTGGCCGAGCGGCGGCTCGCGCTGGAGCATCTCGCGGCCCAGCTGGCCGAGCGGTACGGGCTCGGGCCCGAGGCTTTGGCCGACGTGGCCGTCGAGAACGATGGCCAGGACGAGGAGCGGGCCGCGCACGCCGAGGCGCTGCGCGCCCGGCTCGCCCGGCTCGGTGACGTGAACCCGGCGGCCTCCGGCGAGCTCGAGGAGTTGCGCACCCGGAGCGAGTTTCTGGTCGCGCAGCGGACCGATCTCGAGCGCTCGCTCGACGACCTCCGGCGCACGATCGCCAAGCTCAACCGCACCTCCCGTCAACGCTTCGAAGAGACCTTCGCCGCGGCGAACGAGAAGCTCGCCGAGGTCTTTCCCAAGCTCTTCCCGAACGGGAAGGCGCGGCTCGAGCTCGTTCCGCCCGAGGAGGGAGGCGAGCCGGGGATCGAGATCGTCGTCCAGCCCGCGGGCAAGAAGCTCCAGTCCCTCAGCCTCCTCTCGGGCGGCGAGAAGGCGCTCACCGCGACGGCGCTCATCCTGTCCCTGTTCCTGATCCGCCCGACCCCGTTCTGCCTGCTCGACGAGGTCGACGCGCCGCTCGACGAGGCGAACATCGGCCGCTTCAATCAGCTCGTCCGGGAGATGGCCGAAGCCTCGCAGTTCGTGCTCATCACCCACAACCGCCGGACGATGGAGGTGGCCGACACGCTCTACGGGATCACGATGGAGCGGGCGGGTGTCTCGAAGGTCGTCGCCGTCCGGTTGCGGGAGGCGGCGTAGGCGGCTCCGATTCCGGTGTTGCAGAGCTCCTGGCTCCTCCCGGTTCTCGTGGTGCTCGGGATGCTCGGCGCCTTCGTAGTCGTCTGGGCGGTCCGGCGCCGGCTTCACACCGGGCCGGGCGCGGCCGCAACCGCCGCACCCGTGCCCAGGGACCGTCTGCGTCGCGGCCTCGCTGCCGCCGGCCGACGGCTCATGGAGCAGGTCGACGCCGCCCTCGGCCGTGCCCCGGCCGGGCTCGAGGCCGTGCTCTCCGACCTCGAGGAGGCGCTCGTCTCGGCCGACGTCGGGGTGCGCACGGCAAAGGTGCTGCTGGACCGGGTCCGCCAACGCGTCGGCCGGGCCGGAGGCGCGGCCGAGGTGCGGCAGGCGCTGCGCGAGGAGATGGTCGCACTCCTCGACGCTCCCCCGCCGCCGGCCCCGGCCGCGCGTCCCTGGGTGGTGCTCGTCACGGGCGTCAACGGGGTGGGCAAGACCACGACCATCGGTAAGCTCGGGGCGCGACATGCGGAGGCGGGGCAGCGAGTACTCTTCGTCGCCGGAGACACCTTCCGGGCGGCCGCCGTCGATCAGCTCGCCATCTGGGCCGAGCGCAGCGGCGCCGCCCTGGTCCGACAGGCGCCGGGCGCCGATCCCTCCGCGGTCGTCTTCGACGGAATGAAGGCGGCGGTGGCGCGCGCCATCGACGTGGTGTTCGTCGACACCGCGGGTCGCCTGCACACGCGCAGCAACCTCATGGCGGAGCTCGGCAAGGTGCGCCGCGTGATCGCGCGCGAAGCTCCCGGGGCACCGCACGAGACGCTCCTTGTCCTCGATGCGACCACGGGGCAGAACGCGATCGCGCAGGCGCGCAGCTTCCTCGAGGCGGCCGACGTGACCGGGATCGTGCTCACCAAGCTCGACGGGACTGCACGTGGCGGGATCGTGCTGGCGGTTCGGCACGAGCTCGGCATCCCGATCCACTACGTGGGCGTCGGCGAGTCAGTCGACGACCTCCGTCCTTTCATCGCGAGCGAGTTCGTCGATGCTCTCTTCGCCGTCGACACGGCCGAGTCCGCGCGCGTGGCTTGACACCTCCTGAACGCAGCCACTAGAGTCCCGCCCCGGACATCGCCCGATGAGCGGCGACACGCACGAGGGCCTGCGGAGCTCGGTAGCTCACCAGCACGACATCCGCGGCCGCGATGACGCGCTGGCGGCGCGGCTGGCCGGGCTCGAGCGCACGAATCAGGAGCTCCAGGAGCGTGTCCGGCGTTACGAGCGGGAGCGTGTCGAGATCAAGCTCCGCCTGGGCCGCCTCCTGGCCCGCATGGGCATCGACCTCCCGTAGCGAAGAGCTGAGCTGCGCTGCGCGGCGGGCTGGCAGACTGTTCGCCGTCGCCGTTGCGCCGCGCTGACGAATTCCGTAGACTTCAGCGCGCATCTGCTCATCCGAGCAGCGCATTCCCGGCGGCGCCGGTCGGTCCGTCGGGTGTTCTGGAGGGCCCGAGCACTTTCACGTGACTCCGAGCGGCGCCCAATCCGCGAGGCGCCAAGCGACGAAGCAGCGATCGGAAAACGGACGAGGTGGGGCGGTGGACACAACGAGCATTGACCGCAGCGGCACGGTGCTGATGCCATGAACCCGAAGTTGGTGGGCCCACGCGGCCCGGATTCCAACGCGTCGCCATCGGGCCGCATGCGATTCATGCGCTAGCCGGACAACCGCATTCCTCGCCGTTTTCCCCGTTGCGCACGCAAGCAATGGGGGAAGACCACGCAGAGATCAAGCAAGTGCTCCGCCGCCGCAGCGGAGCTCGGCGCTGCCATATGCGCCCGCGTCCTCGGCATGCCCGCCTTCCTCGGGGCGCATGCTCTGGTCGCGTACGCGCCGGTGGAGAACGAGGTCGATCCCGGCGCCCTGGTGGGCGTAGCGCTCGCCGGCGGCAAGTCCGTCTACTATCCCCGGCGAACGGCAGGTGACGTCGAGTTCCTGGAATCCGCTCCGACGGACCTCGCCCCCGGATCGTCCACCGTCCCGGAGCCCCGCAGCGGAACGCCCCTCCCCTCCGACGGCGGGGAGGGCGTCGTCTTTCTCGTGCCGGGACTCGCGTTCGATGCGCGCGGCGTTCGTCTCGGCCGCGGCGCCGGCTGCTACGACCGGGGGCTCGCGCGCCATCCGCACGCGGCACGCATCGGGCTCGCCTACGAGATGCAGGTCGTCCCCGCGCTTCCGGAGGCCGCCTGGGACGTCCGCATGGACGCCGTCGTGACTGAAGCGCGCGTGCTCATGCGGTGAAGGAGACAGACCATGACGACTCTGATCCTGGCGCTCGTCATCGGCATCGCCCTCGGCGCCAGCGCCGTCGGCCTCGTCGACCGGGTGCGACGGCGGCGAGTGGCCGAGCTCGAGACGGGCGCGCACACGACCGCCGCCCGCATTGTCGAGGAGGCTCGCAAGGAGGGTGACGTCGTCCGCAAGGAAGCTCAGCTCCATGCCAAGGACCTCATGATCCAGGCGAAGGCGGACTGGGAACGCGAGGCACGCGAGCAGCGTCACGAGCTGCAGACCCTGGAGAAGCGCATCCTGCAGAAGGAGGAGGGCATCGATCGGAAGATCGAGACCTTTGTTCAGCGCGAGACGGAGCTCGGCAGGCGTGAGGAGGCGGTGCGCAAGCAGGAGCGCGCGACGGAGGAGCGGCAGTCGGAGCTCGCCCGTCTAACCGAGCAGGTCGGCCAGAGGCTGGAGCAGGCAGCGAGCATGACGCGCGACGAGGCGAAGCGGACGCTCATCGAGCAGATGACCGATGAGGCTCGCCACGATGCGGCACGACACATCCGCCAGGTGGAGGCGGAGGCCCGTGAGGAGTCCGACCGCCGCGCCAAGAAGATCGTGTCGATCGCCATCGAGCGCCTGGCCGGAGAGTTCGTCACCGAGCGCACGGTATCCGTCGTGACCCTACCGAGTGACGACATGAAGGGACGGATCATCGGGCGAGAAGGGCGGAACATCCGCGCGATCGAATCCGCAACCGGCGTCGACCTGATCATCGACGACACGCCGGAAGCCGTGGTGATCTCGTGCCACAACCCGATCCGTCGGGAGCTCGCCCGATTGGCCCTCGAGCGCCTTCTCTCCGACGGCCGTATCCACCCGGGGCGCATCGAGGAGGTGGTGCGCAAGGCGGAGCAGGAGCTCGAGGAGGCGATCCGGGAGGCCGGCCAGCGGGCCGTGCTGGAGGTGGGTGTGCACGGCATCCACCCGGAGCTGGTGAAGCTGCTCGGGATGCTCAAGTATCGCTACAGTTACGCCCAGAACGTCCTCATGCACTCGATCGAGGCGGCCTTCATCGCCGGGTCGATGGCCGCCGAGCTCGGGCTCAACGAGAAGCAGGCCCGGCGCGCGGCGCTCCTCCACGACATCGGCAAGGCGCTCACGCACGAAGTGGAGGGGTCTCATGCCATCATCGGCGGAGAGATCGCTCGCAAGTACGGCGAGTCGGCGAAGATCGTCAACGCGATCGCGGCGCACCACGAGGAGGTGAAGGCGGAGACCATCTTGGCCCCGCTCGTCGACGCCGCCGACGCCCTGTCGGGGGCGAGGCCGGGCGCACGTCGGGAAGTGCTCGAGAGCTACGCCAAGCGGCTCGAGGACCTGGAGCGCATCAGCAACTCCTTCAAGGGGGTCGAGAAGTCCTTCGCCGTGCAGGCGGGAAGGGAGATCCGGATCATCGTCGATCCCGGGACGGTGCCGGACGACCACGCCGCCATGCTCGCGCGTGACATCGCCCGAAAGATCGAGCAGGAGATGACCTATCCCGGGCAGATCAAGGTGACCGTGATCCGCGAGACGCGGGCGAGCGACATCGCGCACTGACCGCCGCATGCGACTCCTCTTTTTCGGCGACGTGGTCGGCCGGCCCGGGCGAAGAGCCCTGGCCGCGCTGTTGCCGCGGCTGGCGGCCCGCGAGGAGATCGATTTCGTGATCGCCAACTGCGAGAACGCGTCCGCTGGCAAGGGCATCGATCCTCGCTCCGCGGAGGAACTGCACGAAGCGGGAGTGGACGTGCTCACCTCCGGCAACCACATCTGGCAGAACCGGGACATCATCCCCTACATGCGTGAGCGGGGGCAGCTTCTCCGCCCCCTCAACTTTCCACCCGGCATCCCCGGCATCGGCTGGACCGTTCAGAAGGCCCGGCATTCGGACACGCGGGTCGCCGTGCTGAACCTGATCGGACGGGTCTTCATGGCGCCAGTCGACTGTCCCTTTCGCGCCGCCGAGCAGGCGCTCGCGGAGATCGGCCGCGAGGCACGTGTGGTGCTCGTCGACATGCACGCGGAGGCGACTTCGGAAAAGGTGGCGATGGGTCGCTTCCTCGACGGGAAGGTGTCGGTGGTCATCGGAAGTCATACGCACATCCAGACGGCCGACGAGACGGTGCTGCCGGGCGGTACGGCCTATTTGACGGACGCCGGCATGTGCGGCCCCGAGGACTCGGTGCTCGGCGTCCGCACGGATCGGGTGGTGGAGCGCTTCCTCACTCAGATGCCGGTGCGTTTCGAGGTCGCCGGCGGTCCCGTCCTGGTCCAGGGCGCCGTGATCGAGGTCGACGCGACGAGCGGCCGCGCGCTCGGGGTGCGGCGGCTGCGCGAGCGAGTCGACGTTTGACCGCGAGCGCCTCTGAGAAGGAGCTCCTCCGCGGGGTGGCCCACATCTTCCCGGAGGACGAACTGCACGCCCGTCTCCGGACGGGCCGTCCGCTGCGCGTGAAGCTCGGCGTCGATCCGACTGCCGCGGATATTCACCTGGGGCACACGGTCGTCCTCACGAAGCTGCGCCAGTTCCAGGACCTGGGTCACCATGCCGTCCTCATCATCGGTGACTTCACGGCCATGGTCGGCGACCCGAGCGGACGCTCCGCCACCCGGCCATCGCTCTCCCGCGCCGAGGTGGACGCGCATGCACGCACCTACGAGGATCAAGTGTCTCGCGTCCTCGACCCCCGGCGGCTCGAGGTCCGGCGCAACAGCGACTGGCTCGGCCACTTGAGCCTCGACGACGCCATCCGGCTCGCATCCAAGACTACCGTTGCGCGCATGCTCGAGCGGGACGACTTCCAGCAGCGCTATCGCAAAGGAGCGCCGATCGGACTTCACGAATTCCTCTACCCGCTCCTGCAGGGCTACGACTCCGTCGTGATGCAGGCGGACGTCGAGCTCGGTGGGACCGACCAGACCTTCAACCTCCTGGTTGGTCGCGAGCTGCAACGCGATGCAGGTCAGGAGGGGCAAGTCGCGGTGGTGGTGCCCATCCTCGAGGGTCTCGACGGGGTGCAAAAGATGTCGAAGAGCCTCGGCAACCATGTCGGCATCACCGAAGCACCCGAGGAGATGTACGGAAAGCTCATGTCCATCAGCGACAAGCTGATGCTCCGCTACTACGAGCTCCTGAGCAGACAGTCGGGTGAGCAGCTGCTGGCCGTCGAGCGGGGCGAGGTCGCTCCGATGGATGCCAAGAAGGCCCTGGCCGCCGAACTCGTGGAGCGATTCCATGGCCCGGCCGCGGCCGAGACGGCCGCACGGTTCTTCGAGGAGCGGTTCCAGAAGCGGTCGGCCTACGAGCCGACCCGGATCGAGGTGCGGACCCCCACGGCCGACGTGTGGATATGCCAGCTGATCAAGGAGGTTGGCTTCGCGCCGTCCACCAGCGCCGCTCGCCGCCTGGTCGCCCAGGGAGCGGTTCGTGTCGACGGCCAGGCGGTGGACGTCGACTTCCGCTTCCGGCGGGGGGTCCATCGGCTCCTCGAGGTCGGGCGGCGGCGCCTGGCCGCGGTAACGCTCGTGGTGCCGGAGGGGGGGCCTTCGCCTTGACCCGTCCGGAAAGCCGGACTAAGGTAGTTGGCGTCAGAGCCTGCCTGTTCCTTGACAGCCCGACCTACGTCTCCTATAAGGTCCGGTCTGCCGGAGCATCTCCGGTCTTTGAAAACTAAATAGTAGCGCTCCTTTTCCAAGCTTTTCGAGAGTGCGGAAAAGGTCCCGAGCGCAGTGGTTTGGACAGTGCGATCGCGTATCGTGCTGGCTGGGAAGGCGAGTGTCCGCGTGAAGCTCGAACGCTTCCGCCTCCCCCGGCTTCTTGCCGAGGGAGTGGGGGGCGTCTCCAGTTCAACTGGAGAGTTTGATCCTGGCTCAGAACGAACGCTGGCGGCGTGCCTAACACATGCAAGTCGTGCGAGAAAGGGGGGGCAACTCCCTGAGTAAAGCGGCGAACGGGTGAGTAACACGTAGGTTACCTACCCCCGAGCCCGGGATAACCTACCGAAAGGTGGGCTAATACTGGATATGACCACGGGAGCTTCGGCTCCTGCGGTGAAAGGTGGCCTCTGCTTGCAAGCTACCACTCGAGGATGGGCCTGCGGGCCATTAGCTAGTTGGCGGGGTAACGGCCCACCAAGGCGATGATGGCTAGCTGGTCTGAGAGGATGGCCAGCCACACTGGGACTGAAACACGGCCCAGACTCCTACGGGAGGCAGCAGTGGGGGATATTGCGCAATGGGCGAAAGCCTGACGCAGCGACGCCGCGTGGG
>VBLD01000095.1:37313-39851 GCA_005879205.1 Deltaproteobacteria bacterium | reverse complement strand
AAGTCCGCCTCGTCCTCGCCGGGGAAGCCGACGATGACGTCGGTCGAGAGCGCGATCCCCGCTACGCGCGCGCGCAGCCGGGCGACCAGCGTCTCGTATTCCGCAGCGCGATATTCGCGCTGCATGAGCGCGAGCACGCGGTTGGAGCCCGACTGGACCGGGAGGTGCAGCTGGGGCGCGACGGCGGTGCAGTCGGCCATGGCGTCGATCAGCCGCTCGCTCATGTCCGACGGATGCGGCGAGGTGAAGCGGATGCGGAGGACGCCCGGGACCCGGGCGCTGAGGCGCACCAGCTCGGCGAAGTCCCACGATCCGTCGTGGTAGGCATTCACCGTCTGGCCGAGGAAGACGACCTCGCGCACGCCGGCCGCGGCGAGGGCGCGTACCTGATCGAGCAGCAGCGGGCCGGGGAGGCTCCGCTCGCGGCCGCGGACGTAGGGCACGATGCAGAAGGCGCAGAAGCGGTCGCAGCCGCGCATCACGGTCACCCACGCCCGCACGCCGCCGGCGCGCGCCACGGGGAGGTCGGCGTAGGTCTCTTCGGGGTCGAGCCGCAGGGCGACGTGTGGGTCACTGTCCCCGGAAGCGAGCAGCTCGGGCAGGCGGCGGTAGGCGTCGGGCCCGACCAGCAGGTCGACGTGGGGCGCGCGCTCGCGCAGGCGCTCGCGGAGATGCTGCGCCATGCAGCCCGTGACCCCGAGGCGCACCTCGGGCCGGCGCCGCTTGTACCGCGCGAGCTCGCCGAGCCGGCCGATGACGCGCTCCTCGGCGTGCTCGCGGATGGCGCAGGTGTTGAGGAGGATCACGTCGGCCGTGTCGGGGCTGGTGCTTCGTCGATAGCCGTGGGCCGCGAGCTGGCCGAGCACCAGCTCGGTGTCGGCGACGTTCATCTGGCAGCCGTAGGTCTCGATGTAGACGGTCGGCACGCGGGCGGATCCATACCGGTCGTCGCGGGGGCCACGCAACCCACGCCGGTACGATTGCCGCCCCCCGCGGGGCACGCTAAGTTCCGCGACGATGCTCGGCGGTCCATCGAACCGGCGTCGCGAGCCCGCGGGCTACGGGTCGTTGGAGGCGAGCCTGCTGCACTGTCCTCGCTGCCGTCAGGCGATGCCCGTGCGCAAACGATTGCTGCTCGTGTTGCCGGAGGGCGAGAAGCACGAGTACGTGTGCCAGCGGTGCGGCACGTCGTGCGCGTCGAAGGTCGAGCCGCACGCCACGAAGCTCGTGTTCTGAGCGCGGCCCGCCATGTTCGAGGTGAGCGATGACGCGATCGACCTCGCACGGCTGGTCCGCGCCGTCGCCGATCCACGCGCCGGCGCGGTGGTCACCTTCCTCGGCGCGACGCGCAACGAGAACGACGGGCGCCGGGTCGTGCGCCTCGAGTACGAGGCGTTCACCGCGATGGCCGTGCGCGAGATGCGCGCGCTCGGCCGGGAGGCCGCCCGTCGCTGGCCGCTCCGCAAGGTGGCCGTGGCGCATCGGGTGGGCGTCGTGCCGGTCGGCGAAGCGAGCGTCGGCATCGCGGTCTCGGCGGCCCACCGTGCCGAGGCTTTCGCGGCCTGTCACTGGCTGATCGACCGGCTGAAGGAGACGGTGCCGATCTGGAAGAAGGAGCACTTCCGGGGCGGTGTGGTCTGGATCGGCGCGCAGCAGGGGCCACCGGCGCGCGCCCGGCAGCGCCGCAGGCGGCTGCAGGCGCGTTAGCGGATCGTGGCTGCGTGCGAGCACGGGAGGTGCGGCCTCGCCCAGCGACCGACCTCGACCCGCGCAGCGCGACGTCATGGGCGGCATGGCGTCTGCGATACGAGAGCAGGTCGCCCGTCGTGACCTCACGCGCCACGCGTGGGTCAGGATTCGCTCGGGTCGCCCGCGAGACGCTTCGGCGCGGGCTCGAACGGAACGTCTCTCGTGCTCTGCATGACGAGGGCGGCGGGCCGTGTCGCGCGCACGGCACGCCGGGGATGCCGCTCTCGAGCGTCCGTCGTAGCCTCGTTTCGACGTTTGAATTGCCGGGGCGCGTCGGCCATGGTAGTGCCACGACTTCGATGGCCCGCATCATCTTCGCAGTCACGCTGGCCCTCGTGCTTCAGCTGGCGAGCGGCTGCGCGGGCCTCAGGCATCCCTGGCCGGGGATGCTGGGCGGCGACCGGCGGCAAGAGCCGCCCGTCGAGCTCCCGCCCGAGGCGGGATCGCTCGGTCACTTCCTGCGCGGCGAGGTCGCCATCTCCCGGGGTGACGCCGACCGGGCGATACGCGAGTTCGAGCAGGCCGTCGCTGCCGATCCCGACACCGCGCTGCTCCGGCGCCGCCTGGCGACGCTGTACGTTCGGACCGGCCAGCTCGAGCGTGCGCTCGAGCAGGGCACGGCGGCGGTGAAGGCGGAGCCGCAGAACGCCGAGGGGCTCGAGCTGCTCGCCGGGGTGCTCTCCTCCCTCGGCCGGGACGACGAGGCGACGGCCGGCTACGAGCGGCTGCTCGCCATCGATCCCGGCAACCAGGAGGCCTATCTCTACCTGGCTGCCCTCCTCGGGAAGC
>VBLD01000095.1:30099-37278 GCA_005879205.1 Deltaproteobacteria bacterium | reverse complement strand
CCACCTCGGTGCTCGCGCACTACTACCTCGGCCGCATCTACGCCGCTGCGCGGCAGCTCGACAAGGCGGAGCGCGCCTACCTGGACGCCCTCAAGCTGGGGCCGCAATCCGAGCTGATCCTCACCGACCTCGCGGTGACCTACGAGCTGCAGGGCCGGACCGACAAGGCGGTCGAGCTCTACCAGCGCATCCTGGTGCTCAACCCGCAGAGCGTGCCCGTGCGGCGGCGGCTCGCCGGCATCTACGCCGGACAGAAGAAGTTCGACGAGGCGCTCAGCCAGTTCCAGGCCCTCGAGCAGACCGCGGGCGACCCGCGCGAGGCGCGCATCAAGATGGGCCTCATCTACTTCGAGAAGGGCGACCTGGATCGAGCCGCCACCGAGTTCAACCTCGTGCTCGCGGCGGAGCCCACGAGCTGGGTGGTCCGCTACTACCTGGGCTCGGTCTACGCCGAACGCCGCGAGACGAGCCGCGCCCTCGAGGAGTTCGGGAAGATCCCGCCGGATTCGGAGTATTACGTCGACGCGCGCATCCGTCGCGCCTACATCCTCCAGAAGGACGACCTCCGGAACGCCGTCCGGGAGATCCGGGCCGCGCTCGGCGTCAAGCCGGACGACCCCGAGCTGATGGGCTACCTCGCCTCGCTCTACCGGGAGCAGAAGGACCTGAAGAATGCGATCGAGCTGCTCGAGCGCATGGTGGCGCGCTTCCCGGACAACGACCGCTACCACTTCACGCTCGGCGCCGCGTACGACGAGGCCAACCAGAAGGACCGCACGCTCGAGCAGATGCGGCGCGCGGTCGAGCTCAACCCGAAGAACGCCGCTGCCCTCAACTACCTCGGCTACACCTACGCCGAGATGGGGGTCCGGCTCGACGAGGCCGAGAAGCTGATCCGGCGGGCGCTCGAGATCGAGCCGGACGACGGCTTCTACGTCGACAGCCTCGGTTGGGTGTACTACCAGCGCGGTGACTATCGACGAGCCGTGGAGCACCTCGAGCGCGCAGTCGAGCTGGCGGGCGACGACCCCACGGTCGCGGAGCACCTGGGAGACGCCTACAACCGCGCAGGACACGCCGCGGACGCGCTGCGCATCTACCGCGACGCCCTGGCACGCGCCAAGGAAACGGTTCAGATCGGACGTCTCAAGAACAAGATCCACGTCCTGGAGGGCAGTGTCCGGGCGGAGGGCGCGCCGCTCTGAGCCGGCGCCCGGGGCGCGCCGTCGCCGGCGAGCCCGCTGGGCGGTGGCCGTTCTCGTGGGGCTCCTGCCGTCCGTGGGCTGCCTGCCGGGCGCGCGGCGGCTGCGGCCGCTGCCCCCCGCCACGGCGGCCGGGCTGCTCGAGGAGCTGTCGGCGCGGCGGGTCGCCGTGCAGTCGCTCCGGGCACGCGCGCGCCTGCGGGCGGGGATCGCCGGCATGTGGGTGCGCGAGGCGATCCTCGTCCGCCGGCCGACGAGCGTCCGTATTGACGTCCTCTCACCCTTCGGCCTGGCGCTCGCCGTCGGCACCGACGGTCGGCTCCTGTGGGCCTACCCCGCGGGCAACGGGACGCGCTACGAGGGCGCCGCGACGCCTGGGAACCTGGCACGCTTCCTCGGCGCCCCGGCGAGCGTGCCGGACGTCGTCGACATCCTGCTCGGCACGGCGCCCCGCCGGACGCCGGCCGCACCGCCGACCCTGCGCACGACGCCGGACGGGGAGTACGAGCTGATCGTGCCGCTCGCCGACGGCAGCCAGCGGCTGCGCTTCGCCGGCGACCCGCTGCGCCTCATCGGCGCGGAAGAGACGCACGAGGGCGGCGCCGCGCTGCGCGTCGCGTTCGGCGATTTTCACGACGGGTTCCCCCGCTCGCTCGAGCTCGCCGCGGCGGAGCAGAACGCCCGTGCGAGCGTCGTCTACGAGGCCGCCGAGCCGAACGCGGCCGTCGACGCCGGGCTCTTCGCGCCGCCGCCCGCGGGCCGCGTCGCTCCGCTCGAGACCGTCGTGACCCGCCCATGATCGCCGCCCGGCCCGCCGCCGCGCCGCCGCTGCTCGAGGTGCGGGACCTCCACACGGTCTTCGCCCTGGAGGAGGGAGCGGTGCGCGCGGTCGATGGCGTGTCGTTTGCGCTCGAGCGCGGCCGGGTGCTCGGGCTGGTCGGCGAGTCGGGCTGCGGCAAGACGATGACCGCGCTCTCGCTCATGCGGCTCGTGCCTCCGCCCGGGCGGATCGTCGACGGGCAGGTGCGTCTCGAGGGGCGCGATCTCCTCAGGCTCCCCGAGCGCGAGATGCGGGCCGTGCGTGGTGCGGGTCTGGGGATGATATTCCAGGAGCCGATGACCTCGCTCAACCCGGTCTTCACGGTCGGCAGCCAGATCGCCGAGGCCATCCGGCTGCACCGGCGCGTGTCGCGCCGCGCCGCCTGGGCCCGGGCCGTCGAGCTGCTCGACGAGGTCGGCATTCCCGAGCCGCAGCGCCGGGCGCGCGAATACCCGCACCGGCTGTCGGGTGGCATGCGCCAGCGAGTGATGATCGCCATCGCCATCTCGTGCGAGCCGCAGGTGCTGATCGCCGACGAGCCCACGACCGCGCTCGACGTCACCATCCAGGCGGAGATCCTCGACCTCCTGCGCACCCTGCGCGAGCGCCACGGGATGGCGGTGGTGCTCATCACCCACGACCTCGGGGTGGTGGCCGAGCAGGCCGACGAGGTGGCGATCATGTACGCGGGCCGGATCGTCGAGCACGCCTCGGTCCTCGACGTCTTCGAGCATCCGCTCCACCCCTACACGCAGGCGCTCCTGCGCTCTATGCCGAGCCTCGGGAGCGAGCGGCGCCGCCGGCTCGAGGCGATTCCCGGGCAGGTTCCGGACCTGCTGCACCTGCTGAGCGGTTGTCACTTCCGCGACCGCTGTCCGAAGGCGATCGGCGCCTGTGCCGAGCAGGACCCGCCGCTCGAGGAGAAAGAGCGGCAGCACGCTGCCGCCTGCATCCGGGTATGATCAGCCTCGCCCCCCTGGTCGAGGTCCGCGACGTCCACAAGCACTTCCCGATCGGCAGCGGCCTGTTCGGCCGCGGCCGCGCTCGGGTGCACGCGGTCGAGGGGGTGTCGCTGGCCATCTGCGCGGGTGAGACGCTCGGGCTGGTCGGCGAATCGGGCTGCGGCAAGTCGACGCTCGGCCGTCTGATGCTCCGGCTGCTCGAGCCGACCTCGGGCGACGTCCTGTTCGACGGCCGTTCGCTCCTGACGCTCGCCCCGCGCGAGCTGCGCGCCATGCGCCGCCAGATGCAGATCATCTTCCAGGACCCCTACGGCTCGCTCAACCCGCGCATGCGCGTCGCCAGCATCGTGGGTGAGGGGCTCGACATCCACCGCCTCGGGACGCGCCGCGAACGCCGCGCGCGCGTCGCGGAGCTGCTCGAGCTGGTCGGGCTCCCGCCCGACGCGGCCGGACGCTACCCGCACGAGTTCAGCGGCGGGCAGCGGCAGCGGATCGGCATCGCCCGCGCGCTCGCCGTCGGACCGCGCTTC
This sequence comes from Deltaproteobacteria bacterium, assembly GCA_005879205.1. GTDB lineage: Bacteria > Desulfobacterota > Binatia > DP-6 > DP-6 > DP-3. Next base: position 33,764 of record VBLD01000095.1, on the reverse strand, counting down.
ATCGTCGCCGACGAGGCCGTGTCGGCGCTCGACGTCTCCATCCAGGCCCAGATCCTGAACCTCCTGCAGGACCTGCAACGACGTCTCGGCCTCACGCTGCTCTTCATCGCGCACGACCTCCGGGTGGTCGAGCACATGAGCGACCGGGTGGCGATCATGTACCTCGGCCGGATCGTGGAATGCGGGCCGCGCGCGGAGATTTACAGGAACCCCCGACATCCCTATACTCGCACCCTTCTGTCGGCGGTGCCCGTCCCCGATCCGCGACGGAGGAAGCTACGCATGGCATTGGGAGGTGACGTGCCGAGTCCCGTGAACCCGCCGCCCGGGTGCGCTTTGGGCATGCCTTGGAGGTGTGCCGGCGTGAGACTCCGCCTCTCGAGACCGGGCGCGGCGGCCATGCGGTCGCCTGTCACGTCTTTCCGGCGGAGGGCGTGTCGGCGGCCGACGGCCAGGAGGTGTGACGGATGGCAGAGGTGAAGGCAGTGAACGGAAACGCGTGGCAGGAGGTCCGGGTGTCGCTCGGGCCGGACGCCGAGGTGACGGGCAAGCTGTCCTTCACGGTTCCGACCCGGATCGAGGGGAAGCTGAAGGGCGAGGTGCGGGCCACGGACCTGCTGGTCGTCGGTCCTCAGGCCATCGTGCATGCGAGCGTGCAGGCGGAGAAGCTGATCGTCCTCGGCGAGGTGCGCGGCGAGGTCCGGCACGCGGCGCGGGTCGAGATCTGCACGGGGGGCCGGCTGTTCGGCGACGTCGAGACGAAGTGTCTCGTGATCCAGGAAGGCGCGACCTTCGACGGCAACTCAAGGATGGGCGGCAACCGGCCCGACGCCCCCGCCGCCGCGAAGTGACGCGCGCCGGGCGTCAGCCCTTGCTCGTCGCCTCTTCGGTGACCCGCGCGGCGCGGCCCACGCGCTCGCGCAGGTAGTAGAGCTTGGCCCGGCGTACCGCGCCGCGCGCCACCACCTCCATGCGGTCGATGCGCTGCGAATGGACCGGGAAGGTGCGCTCCACCCCGACCCCGTACGACGTCTTGCGAACCGTGAACATCTCACGGCTGCCGCCGCCGCTGCGGCGGATCACCGTCCCCTCGAAGACCTGGATGCGCTCCTTGTCGCCCTCGACCACGCGCACGTGCACCCGCACGGTGTCTCCCGGCTTGAAGGGCGGGACGTCCTTGCGGAGCTGCTCCGCCTCGATCCGGTCGATCGGATTCATGGAACCCGCTTCTCTTAGCGGTCGTGGCGGAGGCGGTCAAGGATGACGGCCGCCGCGCTGCGCACGGAGAGGTGGTTGTAGCCGCTCGTGCCGCGGATCGGCTCGAGCACGTCGTCGGCCCGAGCGATCACCTCTGGCGCGAGACCCCAGCCCGTGCCGAACACCAGGAGCTCGGGCGGACCGTCCGCGCCGAGGCGGCGGCGCAGCGACGCAAACGACAGCCGGCCGGGGCCCTCGCGCGCCGTGGTCGCGACGAGTCTCGGCAGCCGGCCGGTCTCGCGTTCGATGTCGGCCATGGCGGCGTCGAGGTCGTGCGTGAGACGGACCAGAGCCAGCGCCTCCTTGCGCGTCTCGTTGTAGACGGCGCCCGCGCCCGTCTCCCAGTGTCGGATGATGCGCTCGACGAGCCTGCGCAGCGTGGGCACCGGGGTGGCCACGTAGAAGGCGCGCACGTCGAAGGTGCGTGCCAGGCGCCCGATGTCGTGGATGTCCATATTGGTGACGGCGGTCGTCACGATCGCGCCGTTCTTGTCGTAGACGGGGTGGTGGAGGAGGGTGAGGTAGAGGTCGGCCATCTTCTAATGCCGCGCGGCGGGTCGCAGCATGCTAGCCGCCGTCCCCGTCCCGCCACCCGAGCTTGCGCAGAAAGGCGCGATCCGTGGCGTCCAGGGGGGCGTGGGCGAGGAGGTCGGGGCGGCGCTCGAGCGTCAGCCGGAGTGACTGTTGGCGGCGCCAGCGGGCGATGGCGGCGTGCTCGCCGGAGAGGAGGACGTCGGGGACACGCGCGCCGCGGAAGTCCTCGGGACGGGTGTACTGCGGATGCTCGAGGAGTCCGGTTGCGAAGGAGTCGTCGGCGGGCGAGGCGGCGTTGCCGAGGACGCCGGGCAGGAGGCGCGCGATCGCGTCGAGGACCACGAGGGCCGCCAGCTCGCCGCCGCTCAGCACGTAGTCGCCGATCGACAGCTCTTCATCGACGTGCGCCTTCACGCGCTCGTCCAGGCCCTCGTAGCGCCCGCAGATCAATAACAGCGCGCGCTCGCAAGCGAGCGAGCGCGCTCGCTCGTGGCTGAACGCGATGCCCTGCGGAGAGAGGAGGATGCGCCGGGGGGCGTCGGCGGCGGCGACGTGCTCGATGGCGGCAACGAGCGGCTCGGGCTTCATCACCATGCCCTGGCCGCCGCCGTAGGGCGTGTCGTCGACCTGCAGATGACGGCCGCCGGCATAGTCGCGGAGCTGGTGGACCCAGACCTCGAGCGTGCCGAGCTCGCGGGCGCGGCGCAGGACTCCGGCGGCGAGCGGCGAGCCGAACATCTCGGGGAAGAGCGTGAGCACGTGAACGCGCATTGGGTTCAGTCGAGGAGACCGGGGGGCGGCTCGATGACGACCCGCCGGCCCGGGCGGTCGATGCCGCGCACCACTTCGGCGACGACGGGAATCAGGTGCTCGCGCTCGGCGGCGCGAACCACCCAGACGTCGTTGGCGCCGGTGGCGAACGTCGCGGTGATGGTGCCGACCGGGTCGCCCGCAGCCGTCTCGACCCGGAAGCCCACCACCTCGTAGTAGTAGAACTCGCCGTCGGCGGCGGGCGGCAGGTCCTCGGTCCGGACGAGAACCCGGCTGCCGACCAGCGCCTCGGCCGCCGTGCGGTCGCCGACCCCGGCCAGGGCGACGAGCACGAGGCCGCGGCCGTGCGGTGCGGCCGATGCGATGTGGGCCTCGCGCCCGCCGCCGGGCCGCTCGAGCCGGACGAGCCGATCGGGGGCGAGGCTGGGGGCCGGCGGCTGATAGGCGCGCACGCGCAGCCAGCCGCGCAGGCCGTGCGCAGCGACCACCTCCCCGACGGCGAGCCAGCCGGCCCGCGCCTCCGGACGCGCGTCGGCGCCCGCCTCAGCCCTCTTCGAGGATCTCGAGGACGACCTTACGGTTCGTCCGGGACGCCGCGGCATTCAGAATGGTGCGGATCGCCTTGGCGGTCCGGCCTTGCTTCCCGATCACCCGGCCCAGATCCTCCTTTGCGACCTTGAGCTCGAGCACGGAGGCCGTTTCGCCCTGCGTCTCCCTCACCTCCACCGCGTCAGGCTGAGTGACGAGCTGCTTGGCCAGATATGCAACCAGTTCCTTCATGGACGTGGCTGCTCCTCGAATCCATCACGCTGGCACATCGGCCGTGCCGGCGCCGGCCCTGCGAATGAGGTGGGCGACGGTCTGGGTCGGCCGGGCGCCCTTCTTGAGCCACGCGGCGAGCGCGTCGGCCTGGAACCGGATGAGGGCTGGCGAGCGGGTCGGGTCGTAGAGGCCGAGCTGCGCGATGAAACGACCGTCGCGCGGTGACTCCGAATGCGCCACGACGATGCGGTACACGGGCTTCTTCTTGCTGCCGTGACGAGCGAGACGGATCTTCACTGCCATGGGCTTCTCCTTCGGTCCGTCGGCATGGGTGAGCCGGG
>VBLD01000095.1:23754-29985 GCA_005879205.1 Deltaproteobacteria bacterium | reverse complement strand
CCTCGCGCGTCATCGAGTCGATGATCGCCTCGACGCGCTTGAGCTCCGCCTCGGCGCCGGTCAGGTCGGCGCCCTTGAGCAGCTTCTTGACCCCGGGGATCATGCCGATCAGCTCCGCCACGGATCCCATCTTCTTGACGGTGCGCAGCTGGTCCCGGAAGTCTTCGAGGTTGAACTCGTTCCGCCGGAGCTTCTTGGCGACGTCCTCGGCCGCCGCGCGGTCGTAGGCCTTCTCCGCGCGCTCGATGAGCGACAGCACGTCGCCCATGCCGAGGATGCGCGACGCGATGCGGTCGGGGTGGAACGGCTCGAGAGCGTCGAGCTTCTCTCCCGTGCCGACGAACACGATCGGCTTGCCGGTCACCGCGCGCAGCGACAGCGCCGCGCCGCCGCGGGCGTCTCCTTCGATCTTGGTGAGGACGACGCCGCTCACCGGCAGCCGGCCCGCGAAACCCTCGGCGGTGGCGACGGCGTCCTGACCGGTCATCGCGTCGGCGACCAGCAGGACCTGGCCCGGCTGAACGGCGGCGACGAGCCGCTCGAGCTCGCACGAGGTCGGCGCCCGCCGCCCGCGCCGCGGCGACTGCGTCGCGGGCGCGCGCGGACGGATCGCCGTCGCCCGCGGGATGGACCGGCAGGCCGAGCTGGCGGGCGAGCGTCTCGAGCTGCGCCATGGCGGCCGGCCGGTAGACGTCGACCGAGGCGAGGTAGGGGGAGCGGCCGCGCTCCTCGCGCAGGTGACGCGCGAGCTTGGCCGTGGTGGTGGTCTTCCCCGAGCCGTTGAGGCCGACGAGCATGACGACCGTCGGTGTCGGGCCGCCGAGGTCGAGCGTGACCGGCGCGCCTCCGAGCGCCCGGACCAGCTCCCGGTGCACGAGCTTGATGAAATGCTGCTCCGGGGTGAGGCTGCGCAGCACCTCCTCGCCGAGCGCGTCGCGCTTCACCGCCTCGACGAAGTCGCGCACCACGGCGACGTTGACGTCCGCCTCGAGCAGCGCCAGCCGCACGTCGCGGAGCGCCTCCTCGATGTTGCGCTCGGTGATCCTCCCCTGGCCCTGGAGCTTGCGGAGGAGCGAGTCGAACTTCTCGCCGAGGGACTCGAACATCAGGGGACTGCCGTTCGGGAAAGACGACTGTTACTGGAGGTTGGCAAACCTGTCAATGAACCGCTGGAACACTTGGCCGAAAACGGCGAGCCCCCGGGCGCCAAATGGCGCATCCCGGGGGCTCGCACGAGACCGTCCGTCCCGACGGCTACATCATGCCGCCCATGCCACCGCCCGGCGGCATGGCCGGTCCGGCGGGCTTCTCCTCGGGCTTCTCGGCGATCATCGCCTCCGTGGTGAGCAGGAGCCCGGCCACGGAGGCCGCGTTGAGCAGCGCCGTGCGGACCACCTTGGTCGGGTCGATGATGCCCGCCTTCATGAGGTCGCCGTACTCCTCCTTGGCCGCGTCGAAGCCGAAAGCGCCCTTGCCGTTCTTCACCTTGTCGAGCACGATCGACCCCTCGGCGCCCGCGTTGTTGGCGATCCAGCGCAGCGGCTCCTCGAGCGCGCGCTTGACGATGTTGACCCCGAAGCGCTCGTCGTCGCTCACCGACAGCTTGTCGAGCGCCGCCGTGCTGCGGATCAGCGCCACGCCGCCGCCGGGAACGATGCCTTCCTCCACCGCGGCGCGGGTGGCGTGCAGCGCGTCCTCGACGCGCGCCTTCTTCTCCTTCATCTCCACCTCGGTGGCCGCGCCGACCCTGACCACCGCCACGCCGCCCACCAGCTTGGCGAGGCGCTCCTGGAGCTTCTCGCGGTCGTAGTCCGAGGTCGTCTCCTCGATCTGCGCCCGGATCTGCTTGATGCGCCCCTCGATGTCGGCCTTCTTGCCGGCGCCGTCGACCAGCGTCGTGTTGTCCTTGTCGACGACGATGCGTTTGCAGCGGCCGAGGTCCTGCAGCGCGACGTTCTCGAGCTTCATGCCGAGCTCTTCGGCGATGACCCGGCCGCCGGTGAGAGTGGCGATGTCTTCCAGCATGGCCTTGCGGCGATCGCCGAAGCCGGGCGCCTTGACGCCGACGCACTGGAGCGTGCCGCGGATCTTGTTGACCACCAGCGTCGCGAGGGCCTCGCCCTCGATGTCCTCGGCGATGATGACCAGCGGCTTCCCCGAGCGCGCCACCTGCTCGAGCAGCGGCAGCAGGTCCTTCATCGACGAGATCTTCTTCTCGTGGATCAGGAGGTAGACGTCCTCGTAGACGCACTCCATACGGTCGGGATCCGTGACGAAGTACGGCGACAGGTAGCCGCGGTCGAACTGCATGCCCTCGACCACCTCGAGCTGCGTCTCGAGGCCCTTCGCCTCCTCGACCGTGATGACGCCCTCCTTGCCGACCTTGCTCATCGCCTCGGCGATGATCTCGCCGATGGTCGCGTCGTTGTTCGCCGAGATCGTGCCGACCTGCGCGATCTCCTTCTGCTCCTTGGTGGGCTTGGAGAGCGACTTGAGCTCGCCGACGACGGCGCCGACGGCCTTGTCGATGCCCCGCTTGAGCGTCATCGGGTCGTGGCCGGCGACCACCATCTTGAGTCCCTCGGTGAAGATGGCGCGTGCGAGGACCGTCGCGGTGGTGGTGCCGTCGCCGGCGACGTCCGAGGTCTTCGACGCCACCTCCTTCACCATCTGGGCGCCCATGTTCTCGAACTTGTCCTCGAGCTCGATCTCCTTCGCCACCGTGACGCCGTCTTTGGTGACGTTGGGCGCCCCGAACGACTTCTCGAGGACGACGTTGCGACCGCGCGGTCCGAGCGTGACGGTTACCGTGTCGGCCAGGACGTTGACGCCGCGCAATATCTTGTCACGAGCGTCCTGGCTGAACTTCACGAGCTTGGCTGCCATTGCGTTTTCTCCTCCTCAGCGCTCGACCACGCCGAGGATGTCTTCCTCGCGCATGATCAGATGTTCTTCGCCGTCGAGCTTGATCTCGGACCCGGAGTACTTGCCGAACAGCACGGTGTCGCCGGCCTTGACGTCGAGCGGGATCACTTTTCCGTTCTCGCCGACCTTGCCTTTCCCGACCGCGATGACCTTCCCCTGCTGCGGCTTCTCCTTGGCGGTATCGGGGATGATGATGCCGCCCTTGGTCTTCTCGATCTCTTCCTCGAGGCGCTTGACGAGTACCCGGTCCTGAAGTGGCCTGATCTTCATGCCCGCGGCTCCTTTCGTAACCGAAACGGGTGAGGGATTTTGGGCGCCAACAGTAACCATGCGGCCCCCGCTGTCAAGGTGGAGGGCGAGACGGCTCAGCGGCCGAGCTTCCGCCGTTCCTCCTCGTAGTAACGGCGGTAGAGCACGTCCCACTCGCGGCTGCCCGGTACGACCCGCTTGGGCATCCGCCCCCGCGCCAGTTGGTCGAGGCGCTCGTCGAGGGAGAAGCCCTCGGACAGGACGCGCTTGGCTTCGGCGAGGAAGAGCCGCTCGCTCCGGATCCGCCCCAGCCGGTCGGCGGTGACGGCCTTCAGGATGGCGTGCGACAGGAAGGAGAGCCGGCCCTCCGAGAGCGTCACAGCACGAATCCCCGGCGCTCCGCGATCCGTTGCTTGACGAGCTGCTCGACGCGACGGAGATCGAGATCCTCGCGGCGGACGCCGGGGGCGCCCCGGCGCACCACGCGCTCGGCCTCGGCCTCGGCTTCGCGCTCGATCTCGGCCTCTTCCTCGAAGTTGCGGGCGAGGAGCGCCGCGAATCGAGTGTGCACGGTCTCCTCGGGCACGTCGAGCGTGAGGACGTCGGCGGCGACGAGCCGCTTCACGAGGAGCTCGGCCACCCGCTGGAGATGCGCCGCAGACGGCCGCATGAACATGCTTTAGGCGGCACCCGATGCTTTTGCAAGTTTGACTTGCGGGGACGAAGCCGCTATCCGCAGACGATTGGAGTCCGTGGCGATCGCGAAGCCTCGCAGGCTCCGGCCGGGCGACGTGGTAGCCGTGATCGCGCCATCGGGGGCGGTCGACGAAGCGCGGCTCGAGTCGGGTGTCCGCGTGCTCGAGGGGTGGGGGCTGCGGGTGATGCTCGGTGACTCGGTGCGCGCCCGCCACGCCTATCTGGCAGGCGCCGACGAGGCCCGACGCGCGGATCTCCAGCGCATGATCGACGATCCGGACATTCGCGCCATCTTCTGCGCGCGCGGCGGATACGGAAGCCAGCGTCTCCTGCCGCTGCTCCACCTCGATGGTCTGGCGCGCCAGCCGAAGGCGATCGTCGGCTACAGCGACGCGACCGCGCTGCTCAACGCCACGGTGAGCGCGGGCGCGGTCGCCGTCCACGGCCCGATGGTCGCCGACGACCTGGCGAGCGGCGTGACCGCAGGCTCTGCCGAGCGCCTGTGGGCCGTGCTGTCGGATCCCGACTACGTGTGGGAAGACGAGGTCCCGGAAACCGTGCGCCCCGGACGGGCCGTGGGGCGGCTCGTCGGGGGCTGTCTCTCGGTGCTCGTCGCCATGCTCGGGACCCCGCACGCGCTCGACACCGCCGGCGCCGTTCTCTTCCTCGAGGACGCCCACGAGTTCCCGTATCGTGTCGATCGCCTGCTCACGCAGCTCCGGCAGGCCGGGAAGCTCGACCGTCTCGCGGGGATCGTGTTCGGGACGATGGCTGCGTGCCGCGGGGTGGCGGGCGTGCATCCACTCGACGTCGTGCGCGAGTTCTTCTCCGACGCGCCGTATCCCGTGGGCATCGGGGTTCCCGCCGGGCACGATCCCGCGCCCGGGGAACGCCGGAACCACGCGCTGCCGCTCGGCGTGCGGGTCGCCATCGATACCGAGAACGGCCGGCTCGCCGCGCTCGAGCCGGCCGTCGTCTGACGTGGACTTCGCGGCGGCCGACGACCTGCTGCGCCATGGGGTCGAGGCGGGCGCATTCCCCGGCGCCGTGATCCTCGTCTCGCGTGCGGGCAAGGTGGTGCACCATGCCGCGTTCGGGTCGCGCACGCCCGATCCACCCGAGCCGATGCAGCCCGACACGACCTTCGACCTCTCCTCGCTCACCAAGCCTCTGGCGACGACGACGGCCTTCATGTTGCTCGTTCAGGACCGCAAGGTGCAACTCGACGACCGCGTCACGCGTTTCTTCCCGAACTTCGGCGTGCACGGGAAGACATACGTCACGTTCCGCCATCTCCTCGCCCACTGCTCGGGTCTGGCGGCCTGGCGGCCGTACTTCCGGGAGATCGCGCGCCGCGATCGCGAGGGTCGCCTCAACTTCCTGGCCAGCCGCGGCGCCAAGGAGTTCGTCTACGAGCAGATCCACCGCGAAAAGGCCGAGTACGAGACGGGAACGCGCAGCCTCTACAGCGACCTCGGCTTCATGACGCTCGGCGAGCTGGTCGAGCTCCTCACGCGCGGCTCGCTCGACCGCTTCTGTCGCGAGCGCATCTTCCGCCCGCTCGGGCTGCGCGCCATGGGCTTCGTCGACCTGACCGAGCTGCGCGCGCGCAAGGTCGCCCCACTGGTCGATCGGATCGCCCCCACCGAGCGCTGTCCGTGGCGCCTGAAGGTGCTCTGCGGCGAGGTCCACGACGACAACGCCTACGCGATGGGCGGCGTGGCGGGCCACGCCGGACTCTTCGCGAGCGCGGCCGACATCGACGCGCTCGTCTGCCGCCTTCGCGCCTGCTGGCGCGGCGAGGATACCTTCGTGGCGCCCGGGCTCGTGCGAGAGTTCTGGACGCGCCATCCGAGAGTGCCGCAGTCGACCTGGGCGCTCGGCTGGGACACGCCGACGCCGGAGGTCTCGAGCGCCGGCCACCGCATCTCGGGCCGCGCGGTGGGCCACCTCGGCTTCACGGGCACGTCGCTCTGGATCGACCTCGAACGCGACGCCCACGTGATCCTGCTCACCAACCGCGTCCATCCCCGACGGGACAACGAGGCGATCAAGGCACTCCGGCCGGCCGTCCACGACGCGGTGTGGGAGGGGCTCGACACATGAGGGTGCATCTGATCGCCGCCTGCGGCGTCGGCATGAGCGCGCTCGCGACGCTGCTCCGCGCCGCCGGGCACGAGGTGACGGGCTCCGACGAGCACGTCTATCCCCCGGCCAGCACGCTCCTCGCCGAGCTCGGCATCCCGGTCGCGCCCGGCTACGACCCGGGGCGGCTCGACGGCATCGACCTGGTGGTCTGCGGCAATGCGGTGCGACGGACGAATCCCGAGGCCGAGGCGGCGGAAGCGCGCGGGTTGCGCG
>VBLD01000095.1:12280-23712 GCA_005879205.1 Deltaproteobacteria bacterium | reverse complement strand
CTCGTCGGCCATGCTCGCCTGGGTGCTCGCCCGGACCGGACGCGCGCCCGGCTTCCTGGTGGGCGGTCTGCCGCGCGATCTCGGTACCAGCGCCGCCCTCGGCAGCGGTCCGTGGTTCGTCGTCGAGGGCGACGAGTACGACTCCGCCTACTTCGACAAGGAAGCGAAGTTCCTCCACTATCGTCCCGAGCGGCTGCTCCTGAACGCGATCGAGTTCGACCACGCGGACATCTACCGCGACGTCGAACACGTGAAGGATGCGTTCCGCAAGCTGCTCACGCTGCTTCCCAAGGGCGCGCCGGTGGTGGCTTGCGGTGATTTCCCGCACGTGCACGACGTCGTTCGGGGCACGCACGCGCGCGTCGTGCGTTTCGGCCTGGAGGACGGGAATGCCTGGCGGGTGACGGACCTCCGGGACGACGGCATGACGCGCTTCACGGCGCGCGAGGACGGACGCGCGGTGGCGGAAGTGGCCTTGCGGGTCCCCGGAGCGATCAACGCGCGCAATGCACTGGGCGTGCTCCTCGTGGCGGCCGAGGTCGGAGTCGGGTGGGAGGAAGGGGCGGCGGCAGTCGCGGAGTTCCGTCGGCGAGCCGCACGGCGTCGTGGTGATCGACGATTTCGCGCATCACCCGACGGCGGTTGCCGGCACGCTCGCCGCGCTCCGCCTGCGCTATCCGGAGCGGCGCCTGCGCGCGGTGTTCGAGCCGCGCTCGAACACGAGTCGGCGACGCGTCTTCCAGGAGGACTTCTGCCGTGCGCTGGCGTCCGCCGACGACGTGGTGCTGGCCGAGCCGTTCACCAAGGCGAGCGACCCGATCCCCGCCGAGGAGCGTCTCGACCCCGAGCAGATCGTTGCAGAACTCGTGCGTCGCGGTGTGCCCGCCCGCCTGATGCCCGGCGCGCCCGCGATCCGCGACTACCTGGTCGAGTCGGCGCGCTCCGGCGACGTCATCGCCGTCATGTCGAACGGTGCGTTCGGCGGCCTGCCCGCCCTGGTGGCCGAGGCGCTCGGCGCCCGCCCGCCCGACGGGTAGGGCCACGCATCGGCGCGGCCCGTCGGGGAATAGATCCGTACGTACATGCGGTAGTTCCTGAGCACGGCCTTCACGTAGTCGCGCGTCTCGCGGAAGCTCACCAGTTCCACGAACTCGTCCTCGGGTCGGCGTCCGTAGCGCCGTTCCCACTTGGCGACCGCATCCTCGCCGGCGTTGTAGGCGGCGAGTGCCTTCACCACCGATCCGTCGTATCGATCGAGCAGGCGGCGGAGGAGCGCGGTACCGAGCGCGATGTTCGGCGCCGGCTCGTGCAACTGCGCGCGATCGGGCGCTTGCCCGCCGGCGCCGTGCGCCAGGTCGCGAGCCGTCGCGAGCATCAGCTGCATCAGCCCGTGGGCGTCGGCCGGCGACACCGCCTCGGGCTCGAAGAGGCTCTCCTGGCGGATGAGCGCGAGCACGAGGAACGGATCGAGGCGGCGCGACGCGCTCTCGGCGTGCACTTCGCTCCAGTAGCCGAGCGGGTAGAGGTAGCCGCGGAGCGCGCCCGCCGAGCGCGGTCGCATCTCGTGCGCCAGCTTGAGCGCGGCACCCGGGGCGCCGATCGCGCGGTAGGCCTGGAGCAACCGGTGGCGCTCGCCCGGCCCCGCGGCGATCGGCTGCTGGGCGTCGAGCTCGAGGCGCGCGAAGTGAGGCAGAGCGAGTCCGAAGAGCAGGCGGGCGCGCTCGCCGTGCGCGCCACCCAGGTCGGCAGGGAAGGGCGTCCGCTCCGCCGGCGGTGGCACGGGCCCGGAAGCGGGGCGCCCGAGGCGCGCCTCGGCGAGCGTCGCATAGTACGACGTCGTGTGGCGCTCCGTGACGTGGACGAATCGCACGCGCGCCTCTTCCTCCTGCCCGAGCCGCTCGAGCGTGCGTGCCTGCCAGTACTCGGCGGCGACGCGCAGGCTGCGCGCGCTCCGCTCGGCGAGCCTCCCGAACCAGGTCGCGGCGCCCTGGAAGTCGCCGGCCAGATAGCGTACCCACCCCGCCCGCCAGCGGGCGTCGGCGGCGAGCGGCGCACGCGGATACCGGGCGGCGAGCTCCACGTAGGCGGTGTGCGCCGCGCCGTAGCGGCCTGCCTCCTGGTGAATGCGACCGATCGCGTAGAGCGCCTCGGGCGCCGCGGCGCTGGCGGGAAAGCGACGGCCCACCGCGTGGAAGAGTCGCAGCGCTTGATCGTCCTCGTCTGCGTTCCACCGCCAGCGCGCGGCGGCCGCGAGCGCGCGTGGCGCCAGCGGCTCGGTCCCCACCTCGGCGACGGCGAGGCACGTGGCCTCCGCCTCGGCCGCGCGGCCGAGCGCGTGCTCGGCCTGTCCACGCACCCAGAGGGCGCGGGCGCGGATCGGCCCGGCGGGACCTGCGTCGAGCGTGGCGGACGCCGCGGCGCGCGCCCCGGCGACATCGCCCTCGCCGAGCCGCATCTCCGCCTCGTCCGCCGCCGCCTCGGCGCCCGCCAGGAGATCCGGATGCGCCCGGCGGATGCGCTCGATGAGGCGGCGCGCGCGCCTGTCGGCCAGCGAGTGCGGCCGGGCGTGGCGCACCGCGCGCGCGAGATCCAGCGCCGTGCCGTCGTCGCGGGCGTGATGCGCGATCTCGGCGAGCGTGACCGTCGCCCACACCCAGCGGTCGCTTCCCGCAGGCAGCCCCCCGCGGGCCGTCGCGAGCCTGGCGCGGGCGCCGTCGAGATCACCACCCGCGCGCGAGAGCGCGCCTGCGAGCAGCGCCGCCCGGCTCGCCCACACGCTGTCGGGGTGCTCGGCGAGGAGCCGGGCGAGAAGCTCGCGGGCGTCGTCGGGCCGTCGCGCCGAGGTCTCCGCCCGTGCGCCGAAGTAGAGGGCGTAATCGGCCAGCGCCGGATAGCGGCGCGCGGCGTCGGCGAAGAGCTGCGCTGCGTGGGCGCCGTCGCCGGCCGCGAGCGCGACCAGGGCCGAGCCGAGCGGCTCGGTCCCGGGCACGCGCGCACCCTCGGGCGGACCCGATCCCAGGGGTCCTGGCCGGCCGAGGCAGGCGGCGAGCACGACCAGCACAGCCCACGCGCCGCGCCCCACGCGGCGGTGGTACCACGCACCCTGCACCCCGACAACTTGACAGCACGCCACCCGGCCGCGACCATCCGGCGCGTGCGCCTCGTCCTCGCCTCCGCGTCACCCCGCCGCCGCGAGCTGCTCGGCTGGCTCGGCGTCGAGTTCGTGGTCGACGCGGCCGACGTCGACGAGCGGCCGCTGCCGTCGGAATCCGCCGAGCAGCTCGTCCGGCGGCTCGCCGCCGCGAAGGCGTGCGCCACCGCCGCGCGACAGCGAGCCGCATGGGTGCTCGCCGCCGACACCGTGGTCGAGATCGACGGTGACGTGCTCGGCAAGCCGGCGGACCCGGCGGGCGCGGCGACGATGCTCGCCCGCCTCGGGGGACGCGAGCACCGTGTCGTCACGGCATTCGTCCTGCTGGCGCCCGGCGGGACGGTGCGGGCCGACGAGGTCGTGGTCTCGCGCGTCCACTTCCGTCCGCTCCGTCCGGCCGCGATCGCGGCCTACGCGGAGAGCGGCGAGCCTCTCGACAAGGCGGGCGCATATGCGATCCAGGGGCGCGGCGCGGCGCTCGTCTCGAGCATCGACGGCTCGGTCACCAACGTGATCGGGCTGCCGCTGCGCGAGGTCGAGGGCGCGCTCGCCGAGGCCGGGCTTCTTGCAGGATGATGTCGCGGGCCGCACCGCCGCAGTGCGGGTGGCGGTGGCCGACGCGGCCCGGCGGGTGGCCCGCGACCCGGGCGGCATCCGGATCGTCGGGGTCACGAAGACGTTCCCCCCGGCGGCCGTGCGCGCGGCGCTGTTGGCCGACATCCGCGACATCGGCGAGAACTACGTGCAGGAAGCGAGCGCCAAGCGGGCAGCGGCCGGCGGGACCGCGACGTGGCACCTGATCGGCAGCCTGCAGCGCAACAAGGTCCGGGCCGCGGTTGCCACCTTCGACTGGGTCCACACGGTCGACTCGCTGCCCCTGGCCGCCGCGCTCGACGCGGAGGCCACCCGTGCCGGCCGCCGGCTGATGGTCCTCATCCAGGTGAACGTGGCGGGGGAGCCGCAGAAGCGGGGTCTCGCCCCCGGGGCGGTCGAGGGCCTGGCCTTGCAGGTCCTGTCCCTCCCGGCCCTTTGCCTCCAGGGGCTCATGGCGATTCCGCCCCTTACGGCCGAAAGCCAGGCGTCGCGGCCCCATTTCCAGGCCCTGCGAGCCCTGCGCGACCACGTGGCATCCCGCCTCGGGGTTGAACTACCCCACCTATCTATGGGAATGACTGATGATTTTGCGGTGGCTGTCGAGGAGGGTGCGACCCTGCTCAGACTCGGACGCGCACTCTTCGGACCCCGCGGCCGGGGGACATGGCGGGAGGGCTCATGAAGAAGATCGGCTTCGTCGGCGCCGGTAACATGGCGAGCGCCCTCATCCGCGGACTGCTCCACGCGGGTCAGCACGGCGCCAGCGACCTCTGGGTGAGCGACCCCGTCGACGCACAGCTGCGGCGTCTCAAGCGGGCCCACAAGATCGAGGTCACGCGCGACAACCGCGAGCTCGTGCGGCGCTCGCAGACGATCATCCTCGCCGTCAAGCCGCAGGTGATGGCCGCCGTGCTCGACGAGGTGCGTGCGGAGGTGAATCCCCGCAAGCTCTTCATCTCGATCGCGGCGGGGTTTCCGCTGCGCCGGCTGCAGGCGGGGCTCGGCGGGCAGGCGCGGGTGGTCCGGGTCATGCCGAACACGCCCGTGCTGGTCGGGCGCGGCATCTCGGTGGCCGTGGCGGGCTCGAAGGCGACGCCGGCCGATCTGAAGCAGACCCTCAAGCTCTTCAAGTCCGTCGGTGAGGCGGTGTCGATCACCGGCGAAGACCTGCTCGATGCGGTCACCGCGCTCTCGGGCAGCGGCCCTGCCTTCGTCTACGGCTTCGCCGAGGCTCTGATCGAGGGTGGTGTGCGCGGCGGGCTGCCGCAGCCGCTCGCCGCGCAGCTCGCATACGCGACCATCGGAGGAGCGGCGGCGATGCTCTCGGAGAGCGGGCTCTCGCCCCGCGAGCTGCGCGACATGGTGACATCGCCCGGCGGCACGACGCTGGCCGGGCTCGGCGCCCTCGACGCCCATCACTTCCGCGACGGCCTGATCGCCGCCGTCGAGGCCGCCACGCGCCGCGCGCGCGAGCTGGCGGCGGCGTAGCGGACGGCGATGTTCCTGCTCGAGAACTTCATCCAGGCGATCGCCTTTACGTTGGATAGCCTGCTGAGTATCTACTTCTGGATCGTATTGATCTCGGCACTCCTCTCGTGGGTGAACCCCGACCCGCGCAACCCGATCGTCCGCTTCCTCTACGGTGTGACGGAGCCGGTGCTCTATCACATCCGGCGCCGCCTCCCTTTCGTGGTGGCCGGCGGCTTCGACCTCTCGCCGCTCGTGCTCATGATCGGCATCCAATTCACCAGGATGCTGGTGGTGAAGAGCCTCTTCGATCTGTCCCTGCGGGTGGGCGGGATATCCGGGCATCTACATGGCGTCTGACGACGACGATTGGGCTCGGGCCTACGCCTCCGGCACCGTTCTCGCCGTCCGCGTGACGCCTCGCGCCGCCCGGGCCGGGATCACCGGGGTGCGGGGCCACGCCCTGGCCGTCCGGCTGACCGCCCCGCCCGTCGAGGGCGCGGCCAACCGCGAGCTGGTGGCCGTAATCGCCCGCGCACTCGCCGTGCGGCCCGCGGCGGTCGCGATCGCCGCCGGCGCCCGCGGTCGCGACAAGCGGGTGCGTGTGGAGGGTCTCGACCCGGAGGCGGTCCGCGCCCGGTTGGGTGCCGCACTTTCCGTTGACTGCCCCACGAGGCATGATTAGACGGCTGCCATGCCGATCTACGAGTACCGCTGCGAGCAATGCGGCATCTTCGAGGAGATGCAGCGCATCACCGATGCTCCGCTCGAGCGGTGCCCGAAGTGCCAGCGAAAGGTCCGGCGCCTCATTTCGAGCACCAGCTTCCAGCTGAAGGGCACGGGTTGGTACGCGACGGATTACGCCCGCGCCGGCTCGGGTAACGGCCCCCCGAAGAAGGAATCGTCCGACGCCGCCTCGGGCTCGGGGAGTGCGTCCGACGCCGGCGGGGAGTCGAAGAACACGACGAGCACCGAGTCGAGCAACACCCCGGCAAAGACCAGCTCCTCGGGCGACACGCCGGCGAAGAACAGCTCCTGAGCCGGCAGCGCGCCGCGCGCCTCGCCGTGATCGGGGTCGACACGGGAGGCACCTTCACGGACCTCGTGGCGCTGGTCGGTGGCCGCATCCGGGTGGCCAAGCTCCACTCGACGCGCGACGACCCGGGGCGCGCGGTTCGCGACGGTCTCCGAGCCCTCGCGATCGACCGGCGAACCGCCGGCCTGCACTACGGCACCACGGTCGCCACCAACGCGCTCCTCGAGCGCCGCGGCGCGCGCGTCGTCCTCGTCACGACGGCCGGCTTCGAGGACGTCATCGAGATCGGCCGGCAGGTGCGTCCGTCGCTCTATGACCTCGAGCCACGTCGGCCGCCCCCGCTCGTGCCGCGCACACGGCGGCTCGGGGTGGCGGAGAGGATACTCGCCGACGGCCGGGTCGAGCGGCGGCTCGACCGCCGTGCCGTCGTCCGCCTGGTCGAGGCGGTGCTGCGGCGCCGCCCCGACGCGGTCGCGGTGAGCCTGTTGCACAGCTACGCCGCCCCGCGGCACGAACGGCTCATCGGGCGGGCGCTCGCTGCCCGCGGCGTCCATCTCACGCTCTCCCATCGCCTGGTGCGCGAGCACCGGGAGTACGAGCGCACCGCGACGGTGGTGGTCAACGCCTACGTCGGCCCGGCGATGACGCGTCATCTGGGGACGCTCGCCCGCGCCGCGTCGGGTGGACTCCGCGTGATGCAGTCGAGCGGTGGGCTGGTGACCGCCCGGACGGCGGCGGCGGAACCGGTGCGCACGATCCTCTCCGGCCCCGCGGGCGGCGTGGTCGGCGCCGTGGCGGCAGCGCGTCGCGCCGGGCTCGGGCCGATCGTGACGCTCGACATGGGTGGCACGTCGACCGACGTGAGCCTGGTCGAGGGCCGGCTTGCCTACCGTGCGGAGACCAGCATCGATGGCCTGCCGGTGCGCGTCCCGGCGCTCGACATCCACACGGTGGGCGCCGGCGGCGGCTCGCTGGCGCGGCTGGATGCCGGCGGCGCGCTGCGCGTCGGCCCCGAGAGTGCGGGCGCCGATCCCGGCCCGGCGTGCTACGGTCGGGGCACCGGACCGACGGTGACCGACGCCAACCTCGTGCTCGGTCGGCTCGTCGAGACCGAGTTCCTGGGCGGCGCGCTCCGCGTCGACCGCGGGCGCGCCGTGGCGGCGATCGCGCCGCTCGCCCGTCGTCTCGGCCGCTCGATCGAGGACGCCGCCGCGGGGATCGTGCGCGTCGCGACTGCCACCATGGAGCGCGCGGTGCGCGTGATCACGATCGAGCGCGGGCACGACCCGCGCGACTTCACCCTGGTGGCCTTCGGCGGCGCGGGCGGCGCGCATGCCGCCGAGCTGGCGGCGGACCTCGGGCTCGCGCGCGTCTACGTGCCACGGCATCCGGGACTGCTGTCGGCCTGGGGTGTGCTCGCGGCGGAGACGATCCGCGACTTCACGGTGACGCTGCGCGCGGTCGAACCCACGCAGGCCGCCGTCGGCCGCCACTTCCGTCGCCTGGAGCGCACCGTCGCCCGCGAGGTCCGACGCGAGGCTCTCGCGCGGCGGGTCCTCGAGCGTGCCCTCGACGTGCGCTACGTCGGGCAGGCGTACGAGGTCCAGGTCCCCTACGGTGCGGGATGGCGTGCGGCCTTCCGCCGCCGGCACGCCGCGCTCTTCGGTCACGCCGACGCTCGGCGCCCGCTGGAGGTGGTGGCGCTCCGGGTCCGGGTGCGTGGCGGAGCGCGGCGGCCACCCGATGACCCGCTGCCGCGGCGAGCCCGACGGCCGTCGTCCATCGCCACGCGGCGCGTCGTCTTCCCCGAAGGCTCGGCGCCGACGGCCGTCTACCGGCGTGCCGACCTGGCGGTCGGCTGGGCCGTGCGCGGCCCGGTGATCGTGTGCGAGTACAGCGCGACGACGGTCGTGCCGCCGGGCTGGCGCCTGCACGTCGACCGGACCGCGGGACTCGTGCTGGAGCGAACCTGATGGACGCCGTCACGCTCGCCATCGCCAATCAACGTCTGGCGGCCGTCGCGGAGGAGATGGGCGTCGTGCTCGGACGCACGGCGCTCTCGCCCAACATCAAGGAGCGCCGCGACTTCTCGTGCGCGGTCTTCGATGCGCGCGGCAACCTGGTCGCGCAGGCGGCGCACATTCCCGTCCACCTGGGGTCGACGCCGCTCTCCGTGCGCGCGGCGATCGCGAGCGTGCCGCTCGGCCCCGGTGACGTCGCGGTTCTGAATGACCCGTTCGCAGGCGGAACGCATCTGCCCGACGTGACGGTGGTGGCGCCGGTCTTCCTGCCCGCGGCCCGCCGCCCCTTCGCGTACGTCGCCAACCGCGCTCATCACGCCGACATCGGCGGCATGGCCCCCGGCTCGATGCCGCTCGCCACCTCGATCTTCCAGGAGGGCTTCCGGCTGCCCCCGGTCCGTTTGATCGCGGGCGGGCGCCCGCAGCCCGAGGTGCTCTCGCTCTTCCTCGCGAACACGCGCGTGCGCGAGGAGCGGGAGGGCGATCTCATGGCGCAGTGGGCCGCGCTGCGCGTCGGTATGGATCGGCTCGGCGCGCTCGTGACGCGCACCGGCGGGGTCCGCCGCCTCGCCCGCCAGATGGCGGCGCTCCAGACGTATTCGGCCGCGCTCATGCGGGCGAGCCTGGCGCGCATTCCGCCCGGCGTCTACCGGGCGCGCGACCTGCTCGACGACGACGGTCTCGGCACGGAGCGCATCCCGATCGCGGTGGCGATCGCGATCGGGCGGGGCAAGGCGCGCGTCGACTTCACGGGCTCCGCGTCGCAGACGCGAGGACCCGTGAACGCGAACTTCGCGGTCACCCGGTCAGCGGTCCTCTACGTCTTCACCGCGCTTGCGCCCGAGCCCATCCCGCCGAACGAAGGGCTCGCGTGGCCGCTCCGCATCGTCGCGCCCGAGGGGTCGATCGTTCACGCGCGCTTCCCGGCGGCTGTGGCGGGCGGGAACGTCGAGACCTCGCAGCGTATCGTCGACGTCCTGCTGCGGGCATTGGCGCGCGCGCTGCCGGCGCGCATTCCCGCGGCGAGCGCCGGCACCATGAACAACCTGGCGCTCGGCGGCGTCATCGAGGGCCGCTCCTTCGCGTACTACGAGACGCTGGCGGGCGGCGCGGGCGCGGGTCCCGGTGGCGCCGGTCTGTCGGCCGTGCACACGCACATGACGAACACGATGAATACGCCCGTCGAGGCGCTCGAGGCTTACTACCCGCTACGCGTCCGGCGGCAAGCCGTGCGGCGCGGCTCGGGTGGTCGTGGTCGCCATCGTGGTGGAGACGGCGTCGTGCGCGAGCTCGAGTTCCTCGCGCCCGCCGAGGTGAGCCTCCTGGCCGAGCGCAGGCGCATCCCGCCCTACGGGCTCGCGGGCGGTGAAGCGGGCGCGCCGGGTCGTGATCTGCTCATTCGCGGCGGCCGCGCCCGACGCATCGCGGCCAAGGCGAGCTTCAGCGTGGAGGTTGGCGATCGCCTTCGCATCGAGACGCCCGGCGGCGGCGGTTTCGGCCGCCCCCGGCGTCGTCGCTGATCGTCAGGCCGCCTTCTCCTTGCCTGCTGCGAGCTGATCGAGCCGCCGCTCGAGGTGGGCGATCCGCTTGCGGAGATCCTTCACCTCGTCCTCGGTCACGAGGTTGAGGCGCTTGACGACCGTCTCGACGAGGCGGCTCGCCTGCTCCTCGAGCGACGCGATGATGCGCGCGCGCCGACCCTCGATGTCCTGGATGGTCTTCTCTGCCCGCTTGCGAATCGCCTGCTCGAACTTCCGCGCATCGCCGAGAAGATCCGTCACGGCCTCGCGCCGCGTGCGCGAGATCAGCGTCTGGGCGTCCCGCCGGATGCGGCCCACGAGACGCTCGCCTTCAGTCTGCATGCGCTTCACGGACGCGCGAACGTCCTTCAGCGAGATACGCGCACTGCGCGGCATGGCTTCTGCCATTACGCCTATCCTCCTTGTAAAGGGGCTGGGGTGAACACGTGTGGCTACTACGCAGTGCGTTATGTGTCAATAAGTCTCGCACCCCAGCCGGCAATAGCGTCCGACGAAATCGAGTAAAACGGGGAATTCAAAGGGTTTTCTCAAATAGTCCGCCGCGCCGACCGAGCGAACGCCGTCGCGGGTGCCGTAGGCGGAGACCACCACCACGGGAATGCGGGAGAAGCCCGGATGAACGCGGAGCTCCTCCATGAATTGCCACCCGTCCATCCGTGGCATCATGAGGTCCAGGAGGATCAGGCAGGGTTGAACCGTGGCGAGCTTCGCGAGCGCGTCGGCGCCGTCGCCGCTGCCGAGGACCCGGAAGCCCTCGCTGGCCAGCGCCTGGGTGATGCTGTCGCGCGTCGCGTAATCGTCTTCGATTACCAGAACGCAATGCTGGTGAGGGGCGGGAGGCATGCTGTGGAGCCTCACCTCTCTACTGAGAGCCACGACCTCCAGCAAGCGCGACGAGCGCTCGCTCCGTCAACGGCCGGGGAAGTGAACGATCCCGTCGCGGACGATCAGGAGGTCGGGGATGTCGGCGGGCGACGCGTGGTGGGCGGCGCGGAGGTGGGCCACGAAGTCGTCACCCTGCGTGAAGCGGCGTCCGTCGACGTCGCAGGCGTACGGCGATCGGTCGATGGTCACGGTGCCGGGGAGGAGGTGGTGGTAGCGCCGTCCGAAGTAGTGGAGCCGCTCGTGTTCCACGGGTGGCACCGGCACGATCGCGTCGACGTTCGGTGCCGGTTCAACAGCGCAACACGGCCACGCCGCCGCGAGGACGAGAAGCAACGGTGCCGCGTGAACCCGCACAGGACGAAGGTACGGCGCGGGCCCGCGAGTCACAAGCCGCGTTTGACGCTCCGGGATGATTCGAGTAGGAGCGGGCCGTCCGTGCGGTGAGCCGACCGCGCTCCTGGTCGCATAGCTCAGCTGGTTAGAGCGCCTGCCTCACATGCAGGAGGCCCGTGGTTCGAGTCCACGTGCGACCATTCCGTCTGGAGGCCCGTGCGGTGCTCGCGCGGCTCCGCCGCGCTGCGCTCCTCCGATGCCCCCAGACCCCCGTCGGCCGGCGTGCGCGCTCACGCGCGCGGCCTCCGTGCACGGACGGCCGCCTGGCGCGCGTCGCGTTCCGGGTGCCTGCGACCGTCACGGGTGCGCTCACGGTCGCGGCCTCCGTGCACGGACGGCCGCTT
>VBLD01000095.1:7246-12186 GCA_005879205.1 Deltaproteobacteria bacterium | reverse complement strand
GGTTCTGCTGTCCTGCTACCGCGGGGTCGCGTCGGGGAGGCCGCCGTCCACGGGAATGGTCGCGCCTGTGGTCGGCGTCTGGCGGGTGGCGAAGAACAGTACGGCGCGTCCGACGTGCTCGGCGGTGACGCGTGCCTTCAGCAGGTTGCGGCCGCGGTAGTAGTCTTCGAGTCCGGCCTCGTCGAGGCCGCGGGCCCGCATGCGGTCCGGACCCACCGTGGCCCACAGGCCGGAACGTCGCGCCTGATGCGAGAAGACGGCATCGGGCGCCACCATGTTGACGCGGACGTCGATCTCGGCGAGCTCGAGGCTGGCGACGCGGGCGAGCTGGTGCGCGGCCGCCTTGGTGGCGCTGTAGGCGCCGAACTTGGCGCCCGGCGCGAACACGTTCTTGGTCGAGACCAGGACGATGTCGCCGCCGGTGCCCTGGAGCCGAAGGTGCCGTGCCGCCTCGGCCATCACGAGGAGCGCGCCCTCCACGTTCACGCGCTCGAGGCGGCGGAAAGCCTCGAGGTCCAGCTCGGGAAGGCCGGCCACGTGCGCCAGGCCCGCGTTGACGACGACCAGATCCACCCCGCCCCAGGTGGCCGCGACGCTCGCGAACGCGTCGGCGACCGACCTCGCGTCGGTCACGTCGAGCGGCACGCCGGCGACTCGGGGCCCGTACGGCGCGCGGAGCTCGGCGACCAGCTCGTCGAGCGGCTTCCCGGGGAGATCCGTCGCCGCGACGTGGCAGCCGTGGTCGAGGAGCGCCTGGCAGATCCCGGAGCCGATCGCGCCGGCGGCGCCGGTCACGATCGCCACCTCGCCGGCGAGCGGTGCCTCGCCTGCGCCGAGCTTCGCGTGCTGGAAGCTGTGGTACTCCATGTCGAAGAGCTCTGCCTCCGGGAGCCCCTCGTAGTTGCCCATCGCGCCCACCTCGGCCTTCACGGCGAGCGTGTGGGCGGTGATGTCGCGCGCGATGCCGGCCGCCCGCACGTCGCCCCCGGCGCAGAGTGCGCCGAGGCCGGGCAGGAGGACGACGCGCGGCAGGGCGTCGAAGCGGCCGAGCCCTTCGGGCAGCCGGGACGCGTGGCGCTCGACGTAGGCGTGGTACTCGGCGCCGTAGCGTCGGACGGCTTCCCGCACCTGCGCGGCGAGCCGCGCCGGCTCGTCGTATGCGGGCCGCTCGATCCACAGCGGGAACGCCTTCGTCCGGATCAGGTGGTCCGAAGTGAGCGGCGGAGTCAGCGCCCGCTCGCGGCCCCCGTCGCCGTCGACGAACGCCAGCACCTCCGGGGTGACGAGCGGCAGCACGATCGCCCGGCGGTGCGGCCGGTCCGGGTCGCCGCTCGGCTCGGCCAGGCAGCCGCGCAGCACGGGCGCCACCTGTCGCACGCGTGCGAGGGCCGTCCCGACGGACATCGGCGCCGCCGCGGGCAGGCGTACGCCGCTCTTGCGTCGATCATCGTCTCGTACGAGGCGCGCGCGGTCGGGCCCCAGGTCATGAGGCCGTGACGCATCCACACCATGCCGCGGCAGCCCGCGTTCGCCTCGTACGCGTCGGCGACGGCCCGCGCGAGCTGGAAGCCGGGGCGGACGTAGCCGAGGACCGCGACGTCGTCCCCGAGCGCCTCCCGCACCAGCCGCTCGCCGCCGATCTGGTTCGAGAGCGCGAGGATCGCGTCGGCGTGCGTGTGGTCGACGAACTTCTCCGGCAGGAAGGCGTGCACCAGCGTCTCGAGCGATGGGGTCGCGCTGCGCGCGTCGAAGAGATGCGTGCGGAGCTCGCCGGCCATCGCCTCGTCGTCGAGCGCCTCGAGGGCGCGGAGCTTCCGGAGGTAGCCGAGGTCGAGGCCGGGGAGGCCCTCGGGCTCGAGCGTCGCCAGGTCGTGGCCGGAGGCCTTCACGTACAGTGCCGCGATCGCCTCCCCGAGGCGATTCGTGAAGATTCCCTTCACCGAGGTGTTGCCGCCGCCGTGGAGCACGAGCCGGTCCTCGGCGCCGAGCAGCCGGCTGGTGTAGGTGCGGAGCGCCAGCTCCTCGCCCCAGCGCGCGCCGTAGCGCGCGACGACGGCGGCCGCCTCCTCGTCCGACCAGCGGGAGCGCATCGCGCGCTACCCGCCGCGGAGGGCGGCCAGCATGGCGCGCGCGTTCTCGGCGGGAGCCTTGCCGTCGAACACCGCACTCCCCGTGACGACGAGGTCCACGCCCGTGCCGGCGAGCGTGCCGATGTTGTCGCGCGTGATCCCGCCGTCGACGCCGAGGAGGATGCGGCGCCCCGTGCGCTCGAGCAGGCGGCGCGCGTTCGCGATCCGACCCATGGTGGCCGGGAGGAACTTCTGCCCACCCCAGCCGGGGTTGATCGCGAGCAGGTGCACCAGGTCGACCTCGTCGAGCAGCGGCTCGAGGACCTCGAGCGGCGTGCCCGGGTTGAGGGCCACGCCGCGGACGAGGCCGCGGGCCCGGTCGTTGGCGTTCTCCATCGTGCCGAGCCGCTGGAGCACGCGGTGGATGTGCGTGCACGACTCGGCGTGCACGGTGACGACGTCCGCCCCGGCCGCCACGTAGTCGCCGAGCCTCTCGAGCGGCTCCTCGATCATGAGATGCACGTCCTTCAGGAGCGGCGTGCGCACGGCCTTCACCAGCGGCGGCCCCAGGGTCATCATCGGCGTGAAGCAGCCGTCCATCACGTCGAAGTGGAGGAGCGGCACCCCGGTGCCGTCGAGGCGGGCGAGGTCCGCCCCGAGCGCCATCAGATCCGCCGTCAGGATGCCGACGCTGAGCGTCGGCGCGAGGCTCGCGAGGCGGGCGAGGGTATTAGACGGCAACGCGCCGGCCACTACGCGGCTGCTCGTGCCGCAGGGTCTGGTACAGGTCGTACGCCTGCTCGGGCTTCATGAGCTGGTGGACGACCGCCCCAACCGCCTGGATCATCGCGACCGGCGCCTCGCACTGGAAGATGTTCCGGCCCATGTCGACGCCGGCGGCCCCCTCGGAGATCGCCCGGTAGGCCATGGTGAGCGCGTCGAGCTCGGGGAGCTTCTTGCCGCCCGCCATGACGATCGGCACCGGGCAGGAGGCGGTCACCGTCTCGAAGCCCTCGTCGACGTAGTAGGTCTTCACGAAGTGCGCCCCCAGCTCGGCGCAGATGCGGGTGGCGAGGCGGAAGTAGCGGGCGTCGCGCGTCATGTTCTTGCCGACGGCCGTGACGCCCAGGGTGGGGATGCCGGCGCGCAGCCCGAGGTCGACCAGCCGGGTCATGTTGTGCACCGACTGGGTCTCGAATTCCCCGCCGACGAACACCTGCACGGCCATCGCGGCCACGTTGAGCCGAGCGGCGTCCTCGATGTCGACGGCGAGCTGCTCGTTCGACAGCTCCTTCAGGATGCTCGGCCCGCCGCTCGCGCGCAGCACGACGCCGTTCGTGAACGTGGGCGATACGGTGGTGCGCAGGATGCCGCGCGTGCACATGAGCGCGGTCGCATACGGGAGAAGCGGGACGATGTTCACGTCGACCCGCTCGAGGCCCGCGGTCGGACCCTGGAAGTAGCCGTGATCGATCGCCAGCATGACGGTGCGCCCGGACGCCGGGCTGAAGACCCGGGCGAGGCGGTTCTGCATGCCCCAGTCGAGGGCGCCCGCGCCCTTCAGGAAAAAGGCCGCCGGCTTGACCGGCACGTCCAGGTGGTAGTTCTTCGTGTCCTTCAGATCGTCGACGTCAGCCACCTTCGTCTCTCCTCGCGCTCGAAGCGGTCAGCGCGGGTCGGACGATCTCAAAAAAGACGCGAGCCCGTCAAGCACTCTGCGGAGGTGCGCACCTGCCCGGCGCGGCGCGGGTCGCGGGTTTCCCCGTGTCGCCGTCGCCGCTCGGCGGTGTCTGGTGACACGTCGGCTCCCATCGTGTACGGACGCGTGCACGAGGCCGATGATCGCACTCTCCGACGTGCACAAGATCTTCCGGCAGGGCGAGACCGAGGTGCGCGCGCTCGCCGGCGTGTCGCTCGAGGTCGCCGCCGGCGAGTTCGTCGCCGTTCGCGGTCCGAGCGGATCGGGCAAGAGCACGCTGCTCCACCTGATCGGCGGCCTCGACGTCCCGAGCGCGGGCGAGATCCGGATCGACGGCGCGCCGCTGTCGCGCCTGAGCGACGACGAGCTCACCGTGTTCCGCCGGCGAAGGATCGGCTTCGTCTTCCAGTTCTTCAACCTCCTCCCCACGCTCTCGGCCGAGGAGAACGTCGCGCTGCCGCTCCTCCTCGACGGCGTGCGCGCCCGCGACGCGCGCCCGCGCGCGCTCGCGGCGCTCGAGCAGGTGGGGCTCGCCCACCGTGGTCGCCACCGGCCCGACGAGCTGTCCGGCGGCGAGATGCAGCGTGCGGCGGTCGCCCGCGCCCTCGTGATCGACCCCCGTCTGATCCTCGCCGACGAGCCCACCGGCAACCTCGACACGGCCACGGGAGCGCAGATCCTCGGGCTCATCCGCCGCGCCAACACCGACGGCGGCTGCACGGTGATCCTGGTGACGCACGATCCCCGCGCGGCCGCCTATGGGACGCGCGTCATCACCCTGAAGGACGGCGTCGTCGCCGAAGAGTCGGCCGCCTGATCACCAGCCGGCGAGGTCCGCGGCGCGCAGGCGGTGCGACTCGGCGTCTCCCAGGAAGGAGCGGTCGAAGACGGCGCGGCGGAACCAGAGGTGCAGGTCGTACTCCCAGGTGAAGCCGATGCCTCCGTGCAGCTCGGTGGCGACGCGGGTCGCGCGGTCGTAGAGATCCGTCAGGTGCGCCTTGGCGAGCGCGGCGTGCCGCTCGGCGCGCTCCGGGACGTGGTCGTGCGCATGCGCCGCGTACCACCAGAGCGAGAGCGCCGGCTCGAGCTCGGTGGCGAGGTCCGCGAGCTGGTGCTTCACGCCCTGGAAGGCTCCGATGGGCTGACCGAACTGCTCGCGCGAAAGCGCGTAT
>VBLD01000095.1:1782-7229 GCA_005879205.1 Deltaproteobacteria bacterium | reverse complement strand
TGTCCAGGCAGCGCCGCGCGCCGCCGTAGGCGTCGGCGGCGAGCAGCACGAGGCCCGCGTCGCGCGCCCGGTCGATCGCCGCGCGACCCGCGGCGAGCTTCGTGCCCGGCGTCGCGGTGAAGCCGACGGTGTCGAGCCGGCGGGTCATGTCGGTGCCGCGCAGCGGTGCGACGTCCACGCCCGCTGCGCCCCGCGCGACGAGCCAGAGGCCGGGTCCGCCCTCGTCCTGTGCCGCGACCAGGATGGCGTCGGCGATGGACGCCGCCGGGACGAATGGCTTGCGGCCGTCGAGCCGGCCGTCGCGCGCGCGCGTCGTGAGCCGCGCCGCGTCCCACACCCCGCCTTCCTCGGCGAGCGCCAGCGTGACGATGGCCTGCCCGGCGGCGAGCGGCGGGAGCCAGCGCGACTGGGCGTCCGCGTCTCCGCCGGCGACGAGCGCCGCGGCCGCCATCGCGCAGGCGAGAAACGGGGCCGGCGTACATGCCCACCCGAGCTCCTCGGCGGCGAGCGCGAGCTCGAGCAGCTCGAGACCCGAGCCTCCGTGCGCGGTCGTAATGGCCAGCCCCGCGACGCCGAGGTCGGCGAGACCCTGCCAGAGGGCCGGGTCGTGTCCGGTCTCGCTCTCCATGATCGCCCGGACGCGCGTCGTCGGACACTCGCTCTCGAGGTAGCGGCGGACCGTGTCCTTCAGGAGGAGCTGGTCGTCGGAGAGGCCGAAATCCATGTCGCGCGCGCGGTCCGGGCCTACTTCCGGGAATCGCGAGGCAGCCCGAGACCCCGCTCGGCGATGATGTTGCGCTGGATGTTGGCGGCCCCGCCTGCGATCAGCACGCCGAGCGACCACATGTAGGCGAGCCCGAACATGCCCATGGCCGGGGCACTCGCCTCGCCCGGCGCGAGCAGCCCGCGGTCGCCCGCGACGTCCATGGCGAGCTTCGCGATGTCGTAGCCGAGCACCGTCGAGTAGAGCTTGGTGACCAGGCTCGCGAGGCCCGCCTCCGTCCCGCGCGCGCTCATCGTGAGCAGGCGGTGGCCGTGATGCTCGGCGGCGACCAGCCGCGCCTCGAGCTCGACCAGGCGGTTGCGGATGACCGGGTCCTGGATGGCGGGCCGTCCGTCGCGTTCGAGTGCCTGCGCGAGCATCACGAGGCCGTCGAACGTCCGCCGCGTCAGGTGCGCGCCGCCGATCAGGGCCCGCTCGTGCTTCAGCGTCGAGCGGCTGACCACCCAGCCCTGACCTCGCCTGCCGACGACGGAGTCCTCCGGCACGCGCACGTTCTCCAGGAAGACCTCGTTGAAATCGGCGTCGCCCGTCATCTGACGGAGCGGGCGCACGTCGATCCCGGGGGTGTTCATGTCGATCAGGAAGTAGCTCAGGCCGTCGTGTCTCGGCTTCTCGGGCTCCGTCCGCACGAGAGCGAACATCCAGTCGGCGTCCTGGGCGTTCGAGGTCCAGATCTTCTGGCCGTTCACCACCCAGTGTCCGCCGTCCAGGACGGCGCGCGTGCGCAGCGACGCGAGGTCGCTGCCCGCACCCGGCTCGCTGTACCCCTGGCACCAGCGCACCGTCCCGAGCAGCGTGTCGCGGATGAACCGATCCTTCTGCGCCTCGGTGCCGTGCTCGAGCAGCGTGGGCACCAGCATGCTCGGCCCCTGGCCCACGATCTCGAACGGCGCGCGCGCGCGACGGAACTCCTCGGCGATGATCGCCGACTTGAGCGGATCGGGAGGCTGCTCGGCGCCCCCGTACCGCCGCGGCACGTGCCGGTAGAGGTAGCCGCGCTCGATCGCCAGCAGACGGAACGCGGTGGCGCGCGCGTCCGTCCGGACGCTGGCGCCCGTCAGGTCGGCGATGGTGTCGGCCGCCGCGCCTCCGGACTCGCCCCAGTGCTCGGCGAGGAAGCGACGCACGTCGGTCCGGAAGCGCTCGTACTCCGCGCTGTAGGTGAGGTTCACCGGCTCCCTCCCTCCACCCGCATGGCTTACCAGGGTCCAGGGCGCCGAGACAAATGCGCGCGGGACGTCAGCCGAGCAGCGCGCTCGCGACGAAGCGAACGGTGGCCATCGAGCCGTTCAACAGGTCGGCGAGCACGTCGACGAGGATGGAGCGCACCGCGACGTCGCGGCCGAGACGCTCGAGGAGGTCCGCGCTGTCGCGCAGCCCCTGAACCATCGAGTCGAACTGATCGGTCTGGTTCTGCAGCGGCCGGGGATGCGGCCGGCGCACGACTTCCTGCATACGTTTCGCCTCATAGCGCCGCCCGACGACGCTGACAAGCCGCCCGCGGAAAAAAACTCGAGGTGGACCGCGCGCCGCCGTATGCTACGAATCGTGGACACGATGCCGAGGCTCCGTCGGGTGTTGGCGCTGGCCGCCGTGCCGATCGTGGCGATCGGAGGTGTCGCGATCGCGCGGCTCGACCGCCAGGTGCGAGCCTACCTCGCGGGTCCCGCGCTCGGCGCGGTGCGCGTCTATGCGGCGCCTACCGTGCTTCGTCGCGGCGCGCCCGTTCCCGGAGGCTCGCTTGCGCGCAAGCTCGCCCGCCTCGGCTACCGACAGGCCGAGGGCGGCGCGCTCGCGGCCGGTACCTACCGCGCGGCGGGCGGCGGCGTCGACATCGCGCCGCGCCCGTCGCCGGCGCCCTGGGCGCCCGCCCCGACTCCGGCGCGCGTCGCGCTGCAGGGACGGCAAGTGGCCGACATCCGCGCCGACGACGGCACCCCGCTCGACAAGCTCGAGCTCGAGCCGGAGGTGCTGGCGACGCTCGGCCGCGGCGGCGGCGCGCTCGACGCCGGAGCCGATCCCGCGCCGCCCGTGTGCCGGGCCGCTGTGCTCGCCGCCGAGGATCGACGCTTCTTCCACCATCCCGGCATCGACCCGTCGGCCGTCGCGCGCGCCCTGCTCGCGGACCTGCGCGCGGGAGGGCGACGGCAGGGCGGCAGCACGCTCTCCCAGCAGCTCGCCAAGAACGTCTTCCTGACGCCGCACCGCACCCTCAGCCGCAAGGTCCGCGAGGCCATGCTCGCGCTCCTCCTCGAGGCGCATGCCACCAAGGAGGAGATCCTCCGCCGCTATCTCGCCTCGGTCTACCTGGGCGAGGACGGCGCGGTCCCGATCCACGGCTTCGCCGAGGCGGCGGAAGCGTACTTCGCCAAGCCCCTCGGCGACCTCGGCCCGGCCGAGTGCGCGCTGCTGGCCGGCATCATCCGCTCGCCGAACGGGCTCGCGCCGCGCCAGCACGGGCCCGAGGCGCTCGCCCGGCGCAACCGGGTCCTCGCGGCGATGATCGAGGACGGCGCGCTCGACGCCGCCGCGGGCCAGCGCGCGCGGGCGGAGCCGCTCCGGCTGGCGCCGCCCCACGCGCGCGCCGTCGGCGCGCTCTACGTCGCCGACGAGGTGGCCCGCGAGCTCGGCCGGCTGCTGCCTGCGGAGGCGGCCCGCGCGCCCGGCCTGGCGGTCTTCACCGCCGTCGACGCCGACGCGCAGCGCGAGGCGGAGCACGCCGTGCGCCGCCACCTGGAGGCGTTCGATCGCGCGCGCGGTCAGCGCCGCCGCGAGACGCGGCGTCTGCAGGCGGCGCTGATCGCGCTGGATCCCACCAGCGGCCGGATCCGCGCGCTCGTCGGCGGGCGCGACTACGGGTCGAGCCCGCTCGACCGAGCCGTGCGCGCGCGCCGCCAGCCGGGGTCGGCTTTCAAGCCCTTCGTCTACCTCGCGGCCCTCGACCCCGCCCGGAGTCCCAACGGCGGTGCGCGCACGGTCGTGTCGCCGCTCGAGGACACGCCGCTCGAGGTGCCGGCGGGCGCGCACGTGTGGCGCCCGGTGAACTACGACGGGGTGTTCCACGGCAGCGTGCCGGTCGAGGACGCGCTCGCCGAGTCGCTCAACGCCGCGACGGCGCGGCTGGCGCTCGACGTCGGCCTCGAAGCGGTGGCCGGTGCCGCGACCGATCTCGGTATCGGGGGGCCGCTCCCCCTCGTACCGTCGCTCGCGCTCGGCGTGGCGGAGACGTCGCTGCTCGACCTCACCGCGGCGTACGGCGTGTTCGCGAGCGGCGGCGTCAAGCGGACGCCCGACCTGGTGGTGGCGATCACGTCCTCGGCCGGCGAGACGCTGTACGCGGCGCACGCCGAGGAGACGCGCGTGCTCGACCCGGGTGCGGCCTACCTGGTGACGCACCTCCTCGAACGCGTGGTCGACACGGGCACGGCGCGCGCCGCCCGCCGCACCGGCATCGAGGGGCCCGCCGCGGGCAAGACCGGCACGACGGACGACACCCGCGACGCCTGGTTCATCGGCTTCACGCCCGAGGTGATCGCGGGCGTGTGGGTGGGTTTCGACGACGGCGCGCCGACCGGCCTCACCGGCGCCCAGGGCGCGCTCCCGGTGTGGATCGACTTCGTGCGGGCGACGGCGGGGCCGGGCGCGACGCGCCCGTTCGACGTCCCGGACGACGTCGTCTGGCGCGACGTGGATCCCTCGACGGGACTCCTCGCGACGGCCGGCTGCCCGGAGACGCGGCGGGAGCCCTTCCTCGCCGGCACCGAGCCCCAGCGTCCGTGCGATCGGCACCGCGCGCTGTGGACCGCGGTCGGCACCGGCGTGGGCGACGCGCTGCGCGGCGGCGGGCGCGCCATCGAGACGGGGGGGCGGCGCCTGTTCGGCTGGGTCGGGCGGCTCTTTCGATGAGCGCGGCGCGAGAGTATAGGCTCCGGCGCTCATGGTGAGAGGTCATGCGGCGCCGGCCGTCTGCCTGGCGGCGGCCCTGCTCGTGCCGGCATGCGGGCTCTTCCACCGCCATCGGGAGCCGGCCGCGCCGCGTCCCGTCGACCTGAACACGGCGTCGCGGGGTGCGATCGAGAAGCTCCCCGGCATCACGCCGAGCATGGCGCGCCGGATCGTCGAGGGGCGGCCGTACGAGGATGCGCACGATCTCGTCGAGCGCCACATCCTCACCGAGGCCGAGTTGCGGCGCGTGGCGGACCGGGTGACGGTCGGCCGCGGCAAGCCCTGAGCGCGGCCGGTGGAAGAGCTCGGCTCGATTCTCCCCGTGTGGAGTGCCATTCCGTTCGTCGGGGTGCTGCTCTCGATCGCGCTCTTCCCGCTCCTCGCGCCGGTCTTCTGGCACCATCACTTTTCGAAGGTGTCGGCCGTCTGGTCGGCCATGCTGGTGGTACCGTTCGTGCTCGCGTATGGCGAGCCGGCCGTGCACGAGCTGGCGCACGTGGCGGTCGCCGACTACGTTCCGTTCATCATCCTGATCGCCACCCTGTTCACCATCGGCGGGGGAATATTCGTGGGCGGCCGGCTGCGCGGATCGCCCGTGACCAACTGCGTGCTCATGGCGCTCGGGGCGGTGCTCGCGTCGTGGGTGGGTACGACGGGCGCCGCGATGGTGATGATCCGCCCCCTGCTGCGCGCCAACCGCGCGCGCCGGTACCGGGCG
>VBLD01000095.1:0-1736 GCA_005879205.1 Deltaproteobacteria bacterium | reverse complement strand
CCGCTCTTCCTCGGGTTCCTGCATGGGGTGCCGTTCTTCTGGACCTTCACGATGTGGAAGGAGACGACGCTGGTGGCGCTGGCGGTCCTCGGCATCTACGCACTGCACGAGGTCTACTACTGGCGGCGTGAAGACTGGGTGATTCGCGAGCCGCCCCAGGGCCCGCGCGAGCCGCTCGCGATCCAGGGCTGGCACAATCTTCTCTTCCTGGCCGGGGTGCTCGGCGCGGTGATCCTGTCCGGCGTCTGGTCGGGCGGCGAGGTCAGCGTCCTCGGCGTGCGCCAGCAGGTGCAGAACCTCGCGCGCGATGGCGTCCTGCTCGCGATGCTCGCCGGCTCCTGGTTCACCACGCCAGCGCGCATCCGGCAGGAGAACGAATACTCGTGGGCGCCGATCCGCGAGGTGGCGATCCTGTTCGCGGCGATCTTCACGACGATCATTCCCGCCCTCGCGATGCTGCGCGCCGGCGAGCACGGGGCGATGGCGTTCGTCGTACGCGCCGTGCGTGAGCCCGCCCATTTCTTCTGGGCGAGCGGAATCCTCTCCTCGTTTCTCGACAACGCCCCGACCTATCTGGCCTTCCTCTCGACCGCGCTCGGCCGGCTGTACCCGGGCGTCGTCGAAGGAGCCGCAATCCCGCGGCTGATCGGGGAACACCACGCATATTTGCAGGCGATCGCCACCGGGTCCGTGTTCATGGGCGCGAATACGTACATCGGAAATGCGCCGAATTTCATGGTCAAGTCGATCGCAGAGGAAGCCGGGGTGTCCATGCCGTCGTTTTTCGGCTACATCACGCGCTATTCGCTCCCGGTTCTGATTCCGGTGTTTGGGCTCGCCACCTGGTTATTCTTCGAATGAGGTACGCGTGACACCCTGGAACGAAGTCGCCGTGCACGGGCGCGAGGATGTCGTGCGCGCCTTCGTCGCTGGATTCTTGGCCGCGCGCGGCGAGCGGGAGGGGTCGGTGCTGTTCGGTTCGGAGCTCGACCTCGAGCCGGAATCGCTCGGGGAGCGCGTGCGGGAGCTCTTCGTGGCGGGGGCGCACGCGATTCTCCTCGCCCCACAGCCGCTCGCGGACGCCTTGGCGGCCGCGCTCGTCGAGGGCGGTCCGGCGGTCGGCGTGAGGCTCGAGCACCGGCGAGAGGTGCGCGCTGCGGGCGTCACCTTCCGTGCCGAGATGTTCTCGCGCACGCAGGCGGACGGCCTGCGGCACGCGCTACGCACCGCCGTGCCCGAGGACACGCGCGTCGAGAATCTGAAGGAGTCGGAAGACGTGCACCCCGAAGCGCGAGGAGTGGATTTGTATGCGCCGGTGCACGACTACATTTATCGGGCATCGGGGCGTATTGCCGGGGCATTTCCGGGCGTTCTCGAAATGCGACGCCGCCTTGGCGACATGGAATTCGTCGACGTGGGAAGGCTACATCTCGAAGATATGCCGGTTTCCGGTCCGAGTCCGTCGGAAATCAGCAAATAAACTCTTGCTCCGGCCGAGGCCTTGGAGTAGGAGCAAACCTCTTTCCAAGGAGGTGGCCGCATGCCGCGCCAGAAGAGTCTCATCACGGTGATCCGAGATCTCGTCCGTCAGGAGATCAGCAAGGCGATTTCGGGCCTCCTCGGCGGTACGGGTGGCAGAGGCCAGAAGACTGCGCGGCGGCGCCGTCGGCGTGGCCGCCGAGGGCCGGGTCGCCCCCCCGGCTCGAAGAACCGCAAGCGCGCGGCGGCCAGCGCCT
>VBLD01000430.1 GCA_005879205.1 Deltaproteobacteria bacterium | reverse complement strand
GCCCCACGGTGACGACGACCACCACCACGACGAGCACGACGACGACGCTGCCGTACGTCACGATCCAGACCACCGCCCTGAAGCTCACCGACGACAGCACGCCCCCGATCGACCCGGCGGCGCGCCGGGTGTCGTTCCGGTCCTCCACGCGGCACGACCCGGCCGTCAATCGCATCGTCCCGCCCGGGATCGGCAGCGCCGGCGACCCGACGTCCGGGGGCGGGACGCTCACGGTCTACAACACCGGAGGCAGCGGCGAGGAGGTCACCGTCGCCCTGCCGCCTTCGCACTGGTCCTTCTTCGGAGAACGCGCCTACCGCTTCCGGGACGTGAATGCGGGCGCGCCCGTCTCCCGCGTCGCGGTCACCGCGGACCGCATCTCGCTCGCGGGTGGCGGCCCCGGCTGGGGTTTCACCCTCGACGAGCCCTCGCAGGGCCGGATCGCCGTTCGCCTGACGCTCGGCAGCGGGCGGCCGTGGTGCGCCGAGGCGCCAGCGAAGGCCAGCGGTAACCCGCCGTCGACGGCCGCCAACGACCGTGTCGGCCGGTTCGTCGCGCAGCCGAGGACACCAGCGCCCGTCGCATGTCCGGCCGTGCCGTGAGGCGGTTCACGTCCCTGATCCTGCGGGCCACCGCCGTCGCCGCGGCGGTCACGCTCGGGCTCGGCGTGGCGTGTCAGAAGCCGCGGAACGTGACGACCGCACGTCAGCTCCTCGAGGCCCCCGCGATGCACGCCGGCGAGCAGGTCGTGTTGACCGGGCTCGTCCGGGACCCGCGCGTCCCGACGCCGCCCGAAGGGAACTCATACACGTCCTTCACCGTCATCGACGGCACCGGTCGCGTCGGCATCATCGCGTGGGGCACTCAGGAGGTGGCGGCCAACGACCTCGTGGAGGTCCGCGGTGTGTTTCACGACCGGATCGTCGTAGGTGGGGAATCGATGCACGATGTGGTGGAGGCGAAGTTCGTTCGGGTGCTCCGCCGCGCGCCGCAGCCGCCCGGCACGCCGGTAGGCCCGCCGTGATCGCGATCAGGGGGCGCTCACCCACTACCGGGCGGTGTAGCCCACCCCCTCGATGGCCGTGCAGAAGACGTCGCCGATGTAGGCGTAGCGGGCGGCCCTGGTGCGCCGAGGCGCCAGCGAAGGCCAGCGGTAACCCGCCGTCGACGGCCGCCAACGACCGTGTCGGCCGGTTCGTCGCGCAGCCGAGGACACCAGCGCCCGTCGCGTGTCCGGCCGTGCCGTGAGGCGGTTCGCGTCGAGCGGCGCGCCGGCTGTTAACCGGGGGCTTCGCCGAACCGACGAAGCCCCCGTGAATGACGCCTATGGCGTGAAGATGAACGCGCCGCTCGGCGAGCCACCGCACCCGCCGAGGCAGCTCTGGAGCGTCGACTGACATGCGGCCAGGTCCGAGTGCGCCGTGATGGCACACGCTGCCACACACCTCAGCTTGCCGGGTCCGGAGGCACAGCCCTGGAGACATCCGTTGAACTTGGAGACGGCCTGTTGCCCGCACGTCCGCCCGGCGGTGACGCAGTCGCTGCGGCAGGAGGCCGGCGGAGGCGGCGCCCCGCAGTTCTCGCGACACGACTGAAGCATCGTCTTGCAGTCGGTGAGCCCGGATTGTGCGGTGGACAGGCAACCGGACAAACACGCGAGCCGGCCCGGGCCGGCCGGGCACGCCTGCACGCAGGTTCGGCCGTTCGCGACCACACCCTGCACACATGTTTGCGCGGCGTTGGCGCAGTCACCCTCGCACGAGCCGGCGGGCGGTGGGGCACCGCAGGCCTGAGCACAATCCCGCAGCGCGCTGACGCAGTCCCGATGCGCGGTGCGGAAGACGCCGCGGCAAGCGATGAAGGCGTCGCGACGATGCGTCCCAGCGCTCCGGGGGGTGAGGTGGCACATCCGGAAGGCCGCGACTGCGGCCTGCTGGCAGGTACTGTTGGCCGCGCCACATACCGATTCGCAGGTGCCCGCCTCCGCCATACAGACGGGCATGGCAATGGCGATCGCGGCGGCCGCGAGGGCGATAGCGAGACTCCTCTTCATTCCGTCCTCCGTGGAACTAGTCGATTGCGCCCGCTCGGGCGCGACTGGCAGCTCCTCCCGGAGCAAAGCGCATGCCGCCGCCTTTGTGGCGTTGCTTCGCTCGAATGCCCGCATGCGGCCTGTCACTTTCGGTGCCGTCTGCCACGAGCGTGACGGCGCCCCGCCGCCTTACCTTCGGGAGAACGGCGTCACCGCGAGCCGGCGTCGCGTCCGCGCCCCCCGGCCGGTCGGGCGCGAGCGCATGGAGCATGTCGTGACGATCCGCCTTCCGGCGGCGGCCTTCGCGCACGCGCTGGCGGATGCCGACGACCGACCGCTCTCGCCGTTCCTCCGGCGCCTCTTGATGCGGGCGCTCGAGGACGCGGAGCGCGGTCGCCGAAGCTGACGCGCTAGCCCTTCAGCCCGTGCCGCATAGGGGCGCTCGCGGTGTCGGGGAGGCCGCCCTCGCTACATCGCTCGGCTCCCGGAGCACCCGGTGCCCCCGGGGGTCCCGCCGGGCCGGCCTGGTTCCACGTGTATGACGTCTCCGTTGCCAGGCACGGCGGGCCGCGCTGGGTCCGCCGGACCCGTCGCCGCTCAGTGCCTCGTCGGCGGCGCGATCATCCCTTGCTGCTCGAGGTCGGCCAGCAGCTGCTCGACGACGACGAGCGGCCAGCGGAGCGCCGCGGAGATGGTGACGGCATCGGCGTCGGGGTGGTCGGAGATGCGCCGCAGCACGAGCGCGTGGGCCAAGCTCATCACGTAGGGCGATGCCACGGCCACGCGAGTAGCCCTCGCACCGGGGCGCCGTCCAGAGGGGGTTTCCCTCATCCGTGATCGAGGCTCGGCCGCGATCATCGCTTGACGGCTCCGATGCGTACCCAGGTGTTACGGGACGCGTAAGATGCGACGGCGGCGTGGTGGTGGGCGGAGGTGAGCTCGCTCTATCGGCGGGCGGATGTACTCGCGTTCAAGTCGCGCCGTCGGCGTGAAGGACGCGTGTGATACGGCCACGCGCCGTACGGTTGTCGGCCGCTGCTACCCCGACGCCCGACCGGCGCGCAGCTATCACCGTAAGAGGCTGGTTTTTCCGTGCGCCCAGGGTGATTCGAACACCCGACCTTCTGATTCCTAGCGGGAGGCCGAGGCGCGCCATCCGACTCCATCCCGCTCATCCCGGCGTAATCGCTCGTTGCACGCCAGCGGTCGCGCCGGGTGAAGCGGGGTGAGTCCGAATGAAGTGGTGACCACATGGTGACCATTCCGCGCGACTGCTATCTTCGGGTGAATGAAAGGATGAACCCCCTTTGGAGGCGGTGAGGGTTGGCGAGCTTC
>VBLD01000429.1 GCA_005879205.1 Deltaproteobacteria bacterium | reverse complement strand
CCGTCATGACCGTGCAGCCGACGCCTGCCCTCAGAAGTCGTCGCCGTGCGGCATCTGCGGCGTCGCCCCCCCCTTCTCCTCCTTCGGCTTCTCCGCCACCATCGCTTCGGTGGTGAGCAGCAGGCCGGCCACGGACGCCGCATTCTGCAGCGCGGTGCGGACCACCTTGGTCGGATCGATGATGCCGGCCTTCAACAGGTCCTCGTAGGTCTCGGTCTGGGCGTTGAAGCCGAAGGCTCCCTTGCCCTCCCTGACCTTCTCCAGGACCACCGAGCCGTCCGCCCCGGCGTTGCGCGCGATCCAGCGCAGTGGCTCGACCAGGGCCTGCCGGATGATCCGGACGCCAGCCATCTCCTCCTCGCTGAGCTTCAGCGAATCGAGGGCGCTCTGCGCGCGCACCAGCGCGACACCCCCGCCCGGCACGATGCCCTCCTCCACCGCAGCACGCGTGGCATGCATGGCGTCCTCGACGCGCGCCTTCTTCTCCTTCATCTCCACCTCGGTGGCCGCGCCGACACGGATCACCGCGACGCCGCCCACCAGCTTGGCGAGCCGCTCCTGCAGCTTTTCGCGGTCGTAGTCCGAGGTGGTGTCCTCGATCTGGGCCCGGATCTGCTTGATGCGGCCTTCGATGTCGCTCCGCTTGCCGGCCCCGTCGATGAGGGTCGTGTTGTCCTTGTCGACCACCACGCGCTTGCAGCGCCCGAGGTCCTTGAGGCCGACGTTCTCGAGCTTGAGACCGAGCTCCTCGGCGATCAGGCGTCCGCCCGAGAGGATCGCGATGTCCTCGAGCATGGCCTTGCGGCGGTCGCCAAAGCCGGGCGCCTTGACGGAGCAGCACGCGAACGTCCCGCGGATCTTGTTCACGACGAGCGTTGCCAGCGCCTCACCCTCGACCTCCTCGGCGATCACGAGGAGCGGCTTGCTCGACCGCGCGACCTGCTCGAGCAGCGGCAGCAGGTCCTTCATCGCCGAGATCTTCTTCTCGTGGATGAGGATGTAGGCGTCCTCGAGGACGGCTTCCATGCGGTCGGGGTCCGTGACGAAGTACGGAGACAGATAGCCCCGGTCGAACTGCATGCCCTCGACCACGTCGAGCGTCGTCTCGAGGCCCTTGGCTTCCTCGACCGTGATCACGCCCTCCTTGCCGACCTTCTCCATCGCCTCGGCGATCATGTCACCGATCGTCCGATCGCCGTTGGCGGACACCGTGCCGACCTGGGCGATCTCGTCCCGCCCCTTCGTCTCCTTGGACGCCTTCTTGAGGGACTCGATGACCAACGGCACGGCCTTGTCGATGCCGCGCTTGAGGCCCATCGGGTGATGGCCCGCGGCGACCATCTTGGCACCCTCGGTGAAGATGGCGCGCGCGAGCACCGTTGCGGTGGTGGTCCCGTCGCCCGCGACGTCGGAGGTCTTGGACGCCACCTCCTTCACCATCTGCGCGCCCATGTTCTCGAACCTGTCCGCCAGCTCGATCTCCTTCGCCACCGTGACCCCGTCCTTCGAAACCGTCGGGGCCCCCCAGGACTTCTCCATCACGACGTTGCGGCCGCGCGGCCCGAGGGTGACGATCACCGCGTCCGCCAGGATGTTGATGCCGCGGATGACCTTGGCCCTTGCGTCGTCGCCGAACCGTACCAGCTTGGCTGCCATCGATGTCCTCCTACGCCTCGACCACGCCGAGGAGGTCCTCCTCGCGGAGGATCAGGTGCTCCTCGCCGTCGAGCTTGATCTCGCTGCCCGTGTACTTGCCGAACAGCACCCGATCGCCCTTCTTGACGTCGGGTGCCACCACCTTGCCGTCCTCGCGCCGGCCGGGACCGACCGCCACGACGAGGCCTTCCTGAGGCTTCTCCTTGGCCGTGTCGGGGATGATGATCCCCCCGACGCTCTTCTCCTCCCGTTCTTCTACCCGCTTGATGATCACCCGGTCCTGCAGCGGACGAACACGCGTCGCCATGGTTCTGAACCCTCCCATAAACTGTGAAGTGAATCGGACGTCGGCGGAGACCCCGCCGCGGCGGCGACAAAAATAAAATCGCCCCTGCTCGAGTCAAGAGCCGATCGCCGGGAACTTTCCGAGCGCAGACTGGCGACGGCCTGGGGCGGTTTGCCACACCGGAGGACGCCACGCAAGGCTCGTCTTCCGGGGGAGGGCCCCTGGTACCGGCCTTGCTGGGGGGTG
>VBLD01000428.1 GCA_005879205.1 Deltaproteobacteria bacterium | reverse complement strand
CCACGAATCGCCGAGGACCGCCACCCGGAACGTCGAGGGAGACTTCTCGGCGCTCACCTCGTCGTTGCGGATGCCGAGGGAGTTGGTCGCCAGGTGCCAGACGCCCCGGCTTTCCGCCCACGCGGGGATGGCCGGGAAGAGGGCGCTGAACATCTGGTCGACGTCACGCAGGTCGCCGATCGGGCCGAACAGGTTGATGTACGTCCGCGTGGTGTTCGGGCGCATCCAGAGACCGAGGTCGCGGTCCGCATAGAGAATTGACATGTAGCGGGCCCACGGCGGAACGTCCCAGTAGACCCGCTCGTAGAGCAGCGGGAACCGCTCCGTCCTCCGCATCGCGTAGGCATAGAGGCCGCGAACGCCGCACTCGGCGAGGACGACGAGCACGAGGGCGGCAGCCGCGAGGAGACCCAGGAACACCGCGAGCCGCCGCATGGGAAAGCGCGCCGAGGTAGCACGGCGCGGCGGCGCGGCACAACGCGTGACGACGTCGCCAGGCTCAGAGTCGATCGCGGATGCCGGCCAGGCCCTCCGACTTGGCGCAGTTCGCGCAGCAGACCACGCGGCCGTCTCCCCCGACTCCGTGGCCGATGACCCGGCAGCCGCAGTGGGCGCAGGTCGGGGCGAGCGCCTGGATGGCGCACTCGAAGCTGTCGAAGACGTGGGTCCTGCCGTCGGCGATCACCTGGAAGCTCTTGTCGTACTGATTGCGACACACTTCGCACTGGGCCATGGACTCATCGTCGGCCCGGCACGGCATCCGTTTCAATCCCCTCCGCCGGCCCCTCGGACGGAGGATTGACGCGAGGGATCGATCGGTTCACGGCTCGACGGGAGGTGCCGCATGCCGGTGGAAGAACTCCCGCCGACTCGTGCCATCCGGGCGCGCTCCGCCCCGCTCCACACGCGGGACAGGGGTGGCGGGCAACCGGTCCTCTTCCTGCACGCGTTTCCGCTGAACGGCCGGATGTGGGAGCCACAGTTCGACACGCTGGCGGCGCGTACTCGCCTGCTGGCACCTGACCTGCCCGGCTTCGGTCTGAGCCCACCGCCCCGCGTGGCGCCCACGCTCGATCAGTACGCCCGGGAAATCCTCGGCGTCCTCGACCTGCTCGAGGTCGGCCGGGTGATCGTGGTCGGCCTCTCGATGGGAGGCTACCTCGCCTTCCGGCTGATCGAGGCGCTCGGCCCGCGCCTCATCGGTCTCGTGCTGGCCGACACGCGCGCCACGCCGGACACGGAGTCGGGTGCCGCCGCCCGGCACGAGCTCGCCGCCGAGGTGGAGGCCCGTGGCGTCGACGCCGCGGCGAGCGCGTTCCTTACTAAGCTCCTCGGCCCAACGACGCAGCGCTTGCGGCCCGCACTCCTCGACCGGGTGCATGCCATCATCCGGGAAAACACGCCGGCGGGCGTCGCGGCCGCGTTGCGTGCGATGGCCGCCCGTCCCGACTCCACGCCGCTTCTCGCCCGCATCGGCTGTCCCGTCCTGTGCCTGGCCGGCGAGGAGGACGTGCTCACCCCGCCCGACGTGGCGCGCGAGATGGCCGCGCAGATCCCCGGCGGGTGTGCCGTCGTCATCCCCTCGGCCGGGCACCTGACGAACCTGGAGGCGCCGGACGTATTCAACGACGCGCTGGCAAGGTTCCTGAGCAAGTGCTCCGGTCGCTGACGACGCGCTTCCATGATCGCGCCCACGCGGGCCGTCTGCTCGCGACCGAGCTCGCTCGCTACGGCCACCGCCCCGACGTCATCGTGCTCGCCCTGCCGCGCGGCGGCGTCCCCGTCGGCTACGAGGTGGGGCGCGCGCTCGGCGCCCCCCTCGACGTCTTCGT
>VBLD01000413.1 GCA_005879205.1 Deltaproteobacteria bacterium | reverse complement strand
GTTGGAGGTGTTCGTGCAGCTGGTGATCGCCGCGATGACGACCGAGCCATGGCGCAGCTCGCCCCGGTCGCCGCCCATCTCGAGCGGCACCCTCTTCGCCCGCGCAGCCGTGTCCGGCACGAACTCCCGCAGCGCCTCGCCCCAGGCCGTCTTCACCTTGCCGAGCGGCACGCGGTCCTGCGGACGCCGCGGGCCGGCGAGGCTCGGCTCGACGGAGCCGAGGTCGAGCTCCATCGTGTCGCTGAACTCGGGGTCGGGCACGTCGGCGATCCGGAAGAGCCCCTGCGCGCGCGTGTAGGACTCCACCAGCGCGACACGCGCCGGATCGCGGGCGGTGAGCCGGAGATAGGCGAGCGTCTCGTCGTCGACGGGGAAGAAGCCGATGGTGGCGCCGTACTCGGGAGCCATGTTGGCGATGGTCGTGCGATCGGCCGCCGCCAGGCTCGCGAGCCCCGGCCCGTAGAACTCGACGAACATCCCGACCACGCCCCGCTTGCGGAGCATCTGCGTGACTGTGAGCACGACGTCGGTGGCGGTGGCACCGGCGGCGAGCTGGCCATGGAGGCGGAAGCCGACCACCTGCGGGATGAGCATGACCGTCGGCTGGCCGAGCATCGCCGCCTCGGCCTCGATGCCGCCCACCCCCCAGCCGACCACGCCGAGGCCGTTCACCATGGTGGTGTGGGAGTCGGTGCCGAGCACCGTGTCGGGGTACGCGAGCTGGATGCCGTTCTGGCCCGCCTGGAACACGACGGGGGCCAGGTACTCGAGGTTCACCTGGTGCACGATGCCGGTGTCGGGCGGCACGACCCGGAAGTTGCGGAACGCCTGCTGCCCCCAGCGCAGGAAGGCATAGCGCTCGCGGTTGCGGCCGAACTCGAGGTCAACGTTGGTGCGGAAGGCGGTCGGGGAGCCGTAGGCGTCGACCTGCACCGAGTGGTCGATCACCAGGTCCGCGGGCTGGAGCGGGTTGATCCGGGCGGGGTCGCCGCCCAGGTGCTGCATCGCCTCGCGCATGGCGGCCAGGTCGACGACGGCGGGCACGCCGGTGAAGTCCTGGAGCAGCACGCGCGCGGGCATGAAGGGGATCTCGCGCTCCGGCCGGGCCTTCGGGTCCCACGCGAGCAGGGCCTCGACGTGGGCCCGGGTGACGGTGCGGCCGTCCTCCAGCCGGAGCAGGTTCTCGAGCAGCACCTTCAGGGAGAGGGGAAGGCGAGCGGCTCGCT
Source organism: Deltaproteobacteria bacterium (assembly GCA_005879205.1). Taxonomy (GTDB): domain Bacteria; phylum Desulfobacterota; class Binatia; order DP-6; family DP-6; genus DP-3. The sequence continues at coordinate 485 of VBLD01000413.1, read as the reverse complement.
CGCCGAGGATGTCGAGCCGGTAGATGACGAACTCGGTCCCGCCGACCGCCAGCTTGCCGCGAGTTTTGAAGCTATCGCCCGTCGTCGCCATGCGCGGAAGATATACGTCGGGCGGCGGTCCTTCCATCCCGGGACAGCTTCGTGCGCGAGAGTGAGTTACAGGTCACCCGACTTCCGTTCATCGCCTCCCGTCGCCGCGGACGCCACTAGACTCTGACACGCTCCCTGCCTCGCAGGGGACGCATCTCGCGACGATGCGTTTTCTGGACGGTGCGATGCGCGAAGCGAGAATCGACGAATCGGAGCTGCTCGACCTCTCGACGGCGAGGGTGCTCAGGGCCAGGTGAGTGCGGGGTCAGCCCGCTGTCGACGAGCTCCGGCGCGCGGACGGGGACGACACCCTCAGCGACATCGTCGGTGAACCCCTTCGGCCGCAGCGCAACCCGGGGCGGGTGGAATTTGCGGACCCAGTCATAGATCTGGAT
>VBLD01000412.1 GCA_005879205.1 Deltaproteobacteria bacterium | reverse complement strand
CTCGGAAGATCGGCATGCTTCTCGGGATTGCGCACGACCACATGACTGCCGGAGATCCCTCCACCGACGTGCAGCCAGAGATCCTCCGGGGCCGCCACGTCGAACGTCAGCACGTCGTTCTCGGCGTCGCCCTTGCCGACGAGGATCTCGAAGCCCTCGACGACGATCGTCCTGTAGGGTTTCCCCTTGCTTCCCACCTTCTGGGCTCTACCGGAGTCGCCGCGCCACCGCGACCGCGCCGACGAGCGACTGAGGCGCGCGAAAACGCGGCTGGTCCAACCCGGCCTGATCGACGGCTCGCGGTTCGACGGCTGCTACGTGGCGATCAGCGAGCGCCCGTCGCCGGCCATCGCCGCGTCCGGGTTCGACGGCCACAACGATCTCATGACGATCCAGAACTCACTCCTGCGGCTCGGGCGGATGCCCGGCCCGCGCGGTGGGCTCGCCACCGATCTCGGGAACGGGCAGTTCTTCAAGTGGAGCAGCCTCGCGACCAAGCTCGAGCTCGACAACAACGTGTTCATGGCGGAGCAGGTCGGACAGAGCGGCGCGGACACCATGGGCGTCCCGGCGAGCCTCGTCAGCTGCTCGAACAACGTCATGGTATGGCTCGGTGCAGGGCCCTATCCGGCGCCGCTGCCTCCGTGCTTCACGGTCACCAACGACCGCGCCGTCTGGGACGATGCCGTCGCCGCGTGGAAGCTCCAGCACGGCGCCGCGCCGTGAGCTCAGCGGCCAGCCGTCAGGTGGTCGGGGCCGGGTTCGAACCGCAGCTCGGGACAGAGCTGTTCGACGGGGGCGATACGGAGGATCAACCCGCCGCGCGCCGCCCGTTCGTCGTCGTGCCCTGCCAGGACGCGTCGCAGGCCTGGCGAGGCGTACAGACCCCGGCTCCGCATGTGCCTCCGCCACACCTTCGCCGTGGAAAGCGCCGCGACCTCCACCCCGCGACTTGTTCGACGGGTGCATCTGAGCGCCTGAGCGCTACGCCCTCGGCGTAGCGCCGCCGTGACGGCGCAGGCCTCGTACTCCCCAGGCCGGCGAGGTGCTAAGTTCCGCCGCATGAGCCGGCCGCCGGACACGTCACACGCTGCGCCTGAGCTGCCGGTCGGCGTCGTCACGTTTCTGATGACCGACGTCGAAGGCTCGACACGACTATGGCGGGAATCGACCGAGGCCGCGGCGGTGATGCGCCGCCACGGCGAGCTGATCGGTGCGGCGGTGGCGCGCCATGGCGGCGTTCAGCCGCTCGAGCAAGGCGAAGGCGACTCGACGGTCGCGGCGTTCGTGCGAGCGAGTGACGCCGTCGCCGCGGCGCTCGACGCGCAACGTGCGCTCTCGACCGAGCCATGGCCCGACGGCGCTCGCGTCCTCGTGCGGATGGCGATCCATACTGGCGAGGCGTCGTTGCGGACGGCCGGCGCGTACGGCGGATCGGCGATCATCCGCTGTGCCAGGCTTCGCGCCCTCGCGCATGGTGGACAGGTGGTCGTGTCGACGGCAACGAAGGAGGTGGCGGCCGGCGCGCTGCCGCCCGGGGTGATGATCGCCGAGGTCGGCAGCGTGCGGCTCGACGGCTTCGACAATCGCGAGCGGGTGCACCAGCTCTGCCATCCCGATCTGCCCGCCGGCATCCGGACGTTGCGCCGTCCATCGTCGACCGGCATCGGCTCGTGGCCGACGGCGCTCGTCGGGCGCGTGTCGGAGCGCGAGGAGGTCGCAGCGCTGCTCGCGCAGAATCGACTGGTCACGATCGCGGGCGCCGGCGGCGCCGGGAAGACCCGGCTCGCGTACGCCGTCGGCGAGGACATCGCCGCCGACTACCCGGACGGCGTCGCATGGGTCGACCTGGCACGTCTCTCGGACGGCGTGCAAGTGCCGAGCGCGGTCGCCGCCGCGTGCGGACTGCGCGAGGTGCCCGGCGCTGCCACGATGGACCTCCTCACCCGCGCACTCGCCGAGACGCGGACGCTCATCGTCCTCGACAACTGCGAGCATCTCCTCGACGCGTGCGCGCAGGCCACTGACGCATTGCTGCGCGCCGCGCCGCACATCCGCGTGCTCGCGACCGCGCGCGAGCCGCTCGGCGTCGCGGGCGAGGTCACCTGGCGCATCCCGCCGCTCGCGCTGCCGCCGGAGGGCGAGCGCGATCTGGAGCGCGTCGGGGCCTTCGACGCGGTCCGCTTGTTCGTCGCGCGCGCACGGGCCGCCGCTCCGACGTTTCGTCTAGCAGCGGACAACGCGACGACGGTCGCGCGGATCTGCCGGCGCCTCGACGGCCTGCCGCTGGCGCTCGAGCTTGCGGCGGCGCGCGTCCGGGCACTCTCCGTCGATCGCTTGGCCGACGCGCTCGACGACCGCTTCCGTCTTCTCACGGGCGGCGCACGGACGGCCGTCGCACGCCAGCGGACGCTCCTGGCGTCGATCGAGTGGAGCCACGATCTCCTCGACGAGTCTGAGCGCGTGTCGTTCCGCCGCCTCGGTGTGTTCGCCGCCCCGTTCGACCTCGACGCGGCGGAGGCGATCGCGGCGGGCGACGATCTCGACCCGCGCGATGTCCGCGATGTCCTGGCCCGGCTGGTCGACAAGACCGGCAGTTCGCGCTCGAGCGTGCCGGCGACGCGGGCGAGCTTGCCGCGCTGCGTACGCGACATCTCGCCTGGTTTCGGCGCCGTGCCGCGACGTGGCGGCTCGACCGCGAGCTGGCGACGTTTGCCGTGCTCGAGGAGGTCGACGCCGACGCGCCGGACCTCGCGGCGGCGCTCGAATGGTCGCTCGAAGCCCAGCGCGCACCGGCGGTCGAACTGCTGTACGCGCTGGTCCAGTACTGGGGAAGCCGGCGGGCGTACGACG
>VBLD01000411.1 GCA_005879205.1 Deltaproteobacteria bacterium | reverse complement strand
GCCGGCCCCGAGACCGCTGCCCCCCTGGATCACCCGGACGGCGCGCATCTCGATCGCGTCGCCAGGGGAGAGCACCTTTCCCCAGGTCGCGGTGTCGCCCGTGCCGACATTGAACTTCGTCTGGGTGTTGATCGTCTTGCCGGCCACGAGGTCGAAGGCGAAGTCCTTCGTGTGGGTCGTGCTTCCGCCCATGGCGTTCGGCACGACGAACTGGACCTCGAAGGTGTTGCCCATCTGGTTGACCGGCGTGCTGGTCATCGTGTCGAGCACACCGTTCAGCTTCACCGTGAAGGAGACGTTGCCGGTCGATAGCTTCACCTGCGTCTGCGACGCCTTGGTGAGGCTCCAGTCCGTCCCCGTGGGACTGGTGGGTTTCGTGATGCTCGACTTGTAGCCGTTGGCCGGCGGGATCACGCCAGCCGGTGCCCGGGAAGCAACCGTGACGGCGAACGCAGCCAACAAGAGCGCGGCAGTCCTCATGGCGAGCTTCTCCTTCCTTGGCTTTCTACGATCCGGCCTGGGCCTACCACGGCCCTGAATTGACCGTCAATGAAAAAAAACATCCCAATGCGAGACTTGTCGGCGCCCCGCGCCCGTACTAGAGGTCGCCCATGCAGCCGCCCTCACCCCCGCGGAACAACAGCAATTTCTCGAGGAATCCCACACGATCATCCTCTCCACCCTCGACCGGCAGGGGTACCCTCACTCGGTGGCAATGTGGTACGTCGTCGATCCCGACGGTACGGTACTGATGACGACCTTCGCCAAGTCGCAGAAGGCCCTGAACCTCCGTCGCGACCCCCGCTGCAGCCTGCTCGTCGAGAGCGGCCGGAAATACAAGGACCTGAAAGGGCTTCTGGTCCGCGGGCGCGCCACCCTCGAGGCCGATACGGAGCGCGTGCTCGACCTCCTCGAGCGCGTGCACGAGAAGTACAACCGGGGCCCCGCGGCGGGTCTCCGCGACGCGATGCGCCACCAGGCGTCGAAGCGGGTGCTCATCCGGGTCCGACCCGAGCGGGTATCGAGCTGGGATCACCGGAAGCTCGGCGGCGCGTACTGACCGGCCGGTCCGGGCCGCGCAGGACTAGCTAGAGAAAGCTCGACAGCTGGGCGAGCCGCTCGACCCAGTCGTTCGGGATGAGCGCCAGCTCGCCGCCAAACTGCTTGCAGTAGAGGAGTATCTTAGCCGTCTCCTCGAGCATCATGGCCCGCGTGGCGGCGTCGCGCATCGTCTTCCCGACCGTCATGAGACCGTGACACTGGAGGATGGCCCCGCGGCTCGCCTTGAGCGCTTCGGCGACGGCCTCGGCCAGCTCGCTCGAGCCGGGCATGAACCACGGCACGGTCTTCGTGTCGGCCAGGAAGATCGCGTCGGTGTTGATCGGCGGGAAGGTCTGGTTGGTGATGCCGAAGGCGGTGGCGACGGGCGCGTGCGTGTGGACGGCCGCCGTCGACTCCGGACGCGCCGCGTACGACGCCCAGTGCATCTGATACTCGACCGACGGCGTGTTCGTACCCGCCACGACCGTCCCGTCGGAGCGGATGCAGACCAGGTCCTCGGCGGCGAGACCGCCCTTGTAGAGCCGGCTCGGGGTGATCCAGACGCAGTCCGCGTCGGCGCCGCGCGCGCTGATGTTGCCGCCGGTCGGCGTGAGGAGCCCCATCGAGAAGAGCTCGTTCGTGATCTGCACGATCTCGTCCCTGGCCTCGGCGTCGGTGCGCATCGTCGCTCAGCCCCCGCCGCGCAGCACCCGACCCGGGCGACGGCCGGATGGCACACCTCGCTCGACGACCGGCGCGCCGTTGACGAAGACCCACTCCACACCCTCGGCGCCCTGGAGGAGGCGGCGCTGACCGCGCGGCAGGTCGTGGACCATCTCGGTCGGACGCGTCGCCACGCGCGCGGGGTCGAACAGGACGAGGTCGGCCGCATAGCCCGGGGCGAGCCGCCCGCGCCCCCGGAGCCCGTAGCGCTCGGCGGGCACGCCGGTCAGGAGCCGCACCGCATGCTCGAGGCTCAGGGCGCGCCGCTCGCGCACCCAGTGGCCGAGGAGATAGGTCGTGAAGCCCTGGTCGCAGAGCGTGTCGACGTGGGCGCCCGCGTCGGACAGCGCGAGCACGGCGGCGGGATGGCGGATCACCTCGGCGACGGCCGTCTCGTCGTGGTTCATGAGCACCACGCCCCACTGCGCCCGGAGGTCGTCCTCGAGGACGATCGCGCAGAAGGCGTCGACCGGCGCCTCGCCGCGGGCCGCGGCGATCTCGGCGACGCTCCGGTCCTGCCAGGCGCGGGTGCCGGCACTCGCCGGCATCCGCAAGACGAGACGATCCCAGCTCGGGGCGATGGCCGCGACGAACGAGTGGGCCGCCAGCTCGGCCCGGAAGGCCGTGTCGGCGAAGAGGCGCCGCCGCTCCTCGCGCGCCCTGGCCATCAGGGGCCGCCAGAACGGGTTGTTCTCCAGGTAGAAGGCCGGCTCGGCGAAGTCGAAGCGCACCTCGAGCGGCCGGCAGCCGACCTGCGGGACGACGGCACGTCCCGCCGCCTGGAGCTCCGCCGCCTCGGCGAGGAGCCGCGCGGCGCTCCCGGGCGCGAAGGGGTTGTCGAGGAGCGGCGCCCACGAAACGAGCTTCTCGCTGGCCTCCGCCAGCCGCGCGAAGAAGCGCTGCTCCTCGAGCTTGTCGTCGGGCGACCCGATCAAGCTCCGCGGCGCCACCTCGATGACCCCCCGCTCGAGGGGGCGGAGCGCCGCGGCGAGCTCGAGCAGCTCCTCGGCGTCGGCGAGCCGGCTCGGCGCCGGCGTCCCGTCGCCGAAGAAGTGCGTCGGCGACAGCGACGTCGACCAGCCGATCGCCCCGGCCGCCATGGCATCCCGCACGAGCGCGGCCATCTGCGCGCGCTCGTCGCGCGTCGCGGCGCGCTCGACCGCGGCGCGGCCCATGACGTGGAAGCGTATCGCCGAATGACCGACGAACGGCGCGACGTTGACGCCCGGACCGAGAGCCTCGAGCGCGTCGACGTAGCCGGCGAAATCCTCCCACGCCCAGCGGATTCCCGCCCGCAGCGTCTCCAGCGGCATGCCCTCGACGAAGAGGAGGAGCTGCATGAGCGTCTCGCGGTCCTCCGGCCGGCAGGGCGCGATCGTGAACCCGCAGTTGCCCGTGACGACCGTCGTCACCCCGTGCCAGGGTGACGGCGTCGC
>VBLD01000094.1 GCA_005879205.1 Deltaproteobacteria bacterium | reverse complement strand
CGATACGCGCGGCTGCCGCAGGCGTCGCTTGTGCCCGATCTGCCCGAACCTCTTCAGAGTCCCCCGCTCTCACTCACAATCCGGGCAACGGCGCCAACGTTGATCCCGTACAGGCCAGCGGGCAAGAATGCCACGGGAGGAGACGGTATGAGACTCGCTCTCGTCACCGGCGGCTCACGCGGCATCGGCCGCGCCACCGTGGAACGCCTGGCGCGCGACGGCGCCGACGTCGCGTTCATCTACCGGCGCGACACAACGGCGGCCGCGGACGTCGAAGCCCGGATTCGCGCCCTCGGCCGGCGCTGCCTGGCACTCCAGGCCGACCTCGGCGAGCCCGCTTCCGTGGCGGCCGCTCTCGATCGCCTCGAGGCCGAGACCGACCACGTCGATGTGTTCGTCGCCAACGCGGCGGCGACCGCCTTCAAGCCGCTCCTCGAGGTGAAGCCCCATCACGTCGAGAAGACGTATGCGATCACCATTGGATCCTTTCTCCAGATGGTCCAGCGCGTCGCCCCGCGCATGCCGTCCGGCGGGCGGATCGTGACCATCTCCGGCATGGACACGCACCGCTACGTCGCCGGGCACGGCGTCCTCGCCTCGGCCAAGGCGGCGCTCGAGGCCCTCACGCGCTATCTCGCGGTCGAGCTCGGGCCGCGCGGCATCACGGTCAACTCGATCAACCCGGGCTACGTCGACACCGATTCCGTGACGCTCTACTTCGGCGACGAGACGAGCCGGCAGGCGTTCTTCGAGGAGGTCGAGGGGTCGACGCCGCTTCGCGCCGTCGGGGAGCCGGCCGAGGTGGCGGCCCTGGTGGCGTTTCTCTGCTCGCCCGAGGCGAGCTGGATGCAGGGGCAGGTGCTCTACCTGGACGGCGGCATCTTCCTGCACGCGCCGGGGCACAGCGTGCGCTGGTGGCGGCGGACGGGCCGGCTGCCCGAGTAGCCGCCCTTGCGCGCCGCGGCGCGCGGCGGCTAAGTGGATGACGATGGGCGACCGCAACCGCGCCGTCATCTCGGTCATCGGCCGCGACCAGAAGGGCGTGGTCGCGCGCGTCTCCACCTACCTCGCCTCCTCGAACGTCAACATCGAGGACATCGAGCAGCGCGTGATGGAGGGCCTCTTCATCATGACGATGCTCGTCGACCTCTCGGACCTGGCGACGACGCTCGACGAGCTCGTCTTCGGGCTCCGCCGGATCGGCGAGGAGATCGCCATGGAGGTGACGGTCCGCCTGGCGGGCGGACCTCCGGAGCGCAAGCGCGTCGCCGTCCTGGTCACCCGCGAGGCGCACTGCCTCGAGGAGCTGGTGCGCGCGCGCGAGGCGGGCACGCTGAACGGCGACCTCGGCGTCGTCCTCTCGAACCATTCCGACCTCGAGCCGGTGGCGCGCCAGCACGGCATCCCGTTCGCCTGGAGCCCGTCCACGGACAAGACGGCGCATGAGGACTTCCTGCTCGCACGCCTCGCCGAATACCGGCCCGACCTCGTGGTCCTCGCCCGCTACATGCAGATCCTGTCGAAGCGCGTGATCGACCGCTATCCCTTCCGCATCATCAACATCCACCCGTCGCTGCTGCCGTACCACCCGGGTTCGAACGCCTACAGGCAGGCGTGGGAGGAGGGGGTGCGCGTGTCGGGGTGCACGGCGCACTTCGTCACCGAGCAGCTCGATGCGGGGCCCGTCGTCCTCCAGGACGTGTTTCACATCCGCGTCGGCGAGGACACGCTGGACGACGTGAAGGGGCGCGGCCGCGCGCTCGAGGCCAAGGTCCTCACGCACGCGGTGGAGCTCTACCTGAACGACCAGCTCGTCGTGAAGGACCGAAAGGTCATCTTCCGGCCGGGTCGCTTCCCGAGTGTGGCGGCGTCGTGAGCGCGACGCCGTCTGAGCGCCGCGGCGCTTGACAGGGAAAAAGGCTGCCGGTCTAATTTCGCGGTCCAATTCTGGCGCTCCGGGGGGAACGTCCATGCAGTGCAGGCGATACGTGTGGGCCGGCGTCATGCTCGCCGCCCTTTGCGGCTGCAGCCCGGACGTCGACGAACTCAAGCGCGGCGACAAGGAGATCCTCGCCAAGATCGACGCCGTCCAGAAGTCGCTCGACCGGGCGAAGGGGGCGGCGGCCCCCGCCGCCGAGCCGACGCCAGACCCGAGCAAGGTCTACGACATCCCGCTCGACAAGTCGCCGGTGCGCGGGCCGAAGGACGCGCCGGTCACCATCGTCGAGTTCTCCGATTTCCAGTGTCCGTTCTGCGCCGAGGCCAAGCCGCTGCTCGAGCAGGTCCTGAAGGCCTATCCCGCCGACGTGAAGCTCGTCTTCAAGCAGTTTCCCCTGAGCTCCATCCACGACAACGCGGTGTCTGCCGCCAAGGCGACCGTCGCCGCGGGCCACCAGAACAAGTTCTGGGAGATGCACGACATCCTGTTCGCGAACAACCGCGATCTCTCCTACGACAAGCTCAAGGAGTACGCGGGAAAGATCGGGCTCAACGTCGTCGTCTGGGAGGAGGACTTCCAGGCCCTGGACGTCCAGCAGGCGATCAGTCGGGACCTGCGGACGGGGAAGGCAGCCGACGTCGACGGCACGCCGGCCTTCTTCGTGAACGGCCGGCGCGTCATGGACCGCTCCTTCGAGACCTTCAAGACGATGATCGACGACGCCCGGCGGGCCGCGACGAAGAAGGGCTAGGAGCGCGACCCAAGACATCTTGGGTCGCGAACCGGACGCGAGGGGGTTCCGTCGGGATCACGCCCGTCTGTCCTGCCGCGGCTGGCGAAGCCAGCGCGGCAAACGAACACGCCCGGTTCTGCAGCCGCCGCGGACAGGCCCAATTGTCGCCGGATCAACATGAGCGCCGCGGGACCTCTCGAACGGCGCGTGTCCATTGTGCGCGACCCAAGAAGTCTTGGGTCGCGCTCCTAGTGGAGCACGCGAGGACCGCGCGTGCCCAGGCTCGTGCCGCGTGAGCCGCGACGCGTGAACGAGGTGAGCTCCCAGCGATCGTGGCCGCGCAGGTGCTTCAGCACGTAGAGGTGGCCGTCGCGACCGCGCACGCGGAAGTAGTCGGCGTCGTCCCCGTACCAGCGGTCGAGGAGATCGTCGACCTCGACGGTGTGGTCTCCGAGCACGAAACGGAGGGGGTCCGCTCCTCGCTCGGCGGCGCATTCCACGCGAATGTGCATGCGTGCGGCTTAGCCCTCGGCGACGGGCGGCGTCAAGCGCCCCGGCTCGCGCCCCGGCTCGCGCGGCGCGCGGCCAGCATGCTAATCGGCCGGGCGATGGCCGAGCTCCACGGGAAGATCGCCTTCGTCACGGGCGCCGGCTCGGGCCTGGGCCGAGCGATCACCCTCACCTTGGCGCGCGCCGGGGCGTGCGTCGCGGTGAGCGACCTCCGTGCGGCGGCGGCCGCCGAGGTGGACGCCGAGCTCGGCACGCTCGGCGCCACCGTCGCCTGCGGCCCGCTCGTCGGCGACGTCGCCGAGGCGGCGACCGTACAGCGCTGGTTCGAGCAGCTCGCCGCGGCCACCGGCGGCCGGCTCGACATCCTGGTCAACAACGCCGGCCACGCGGACACGGATCCCGAAACCCAGGCGCGCCTGGCGCGGCAGGTGGAAGAGCTCATGGCCGGCGGCCGGGTGACGACGCCGCTCGAGGCGACCGCCCGGCTCACGGACGAGCGCTGGCAGCGCATGCTCGCGGTGCATCTCACGGGCACCTTCCTCTGCACCCGCGCCGCTCTCCCGCTCATGGCGGCGGGCGGCGGCGGCCGCATCATCAACATGGCGAGCATCGCCGGCACGACGGGCATCGCCGGCGCCGTGCACTACTCGGCGGCGAAGGGCGGGATCATCGCCTTCACGAAGGCGCTCGCCCGCGAGGTCGGCTGCCAGGGGATCCTCGTGAACGCGATCGCGCCCGGCTACATCGACACGCCGCTGCTCGACGTCCTCGGCGAGCAACGCGCCACCCAGACGGCCTTGATCGCTCTCCAGACCGTCCTCGGGCGGCTCGGCGAGGCACGCGAGGTCGCGGCGACCGCGCTGTTCCTGGCGGGGCCTGGCGCGAGCTACTTCACGGGGCAGGTACTGTCGCCCAACGGCGGCCTCGTCGTTTAAATCATCCGGGGGCCCGTCCAGTGCTCGCGCCCTCCGGGCGCTGCGCGCTTCCGATGCCCCCGGACCCCGCGCCGAGCTCGGCAAAGCCTCGCTCGGCGCCTGCTCGTTGTCAGGCCACGCGGTGGGCTCTGGCGAGCAGGTCTATGGGGTGCTCGACGGCGACTTGGAGGCGGCGGGCGATCAGGCCGGCGCGGATCTGGAGGAGGCAGCCGGGGTTGGCGGCGGCGACGACGTCGGCGCCGCTGGCGGCGATGCGCTCGATCTTTCGCGCCAGGAGGCGGTCGGCCATGGCGGGCTCGGTGAGGTTGTAGGTACCGGCGCTCCCGCAGCAGGTGTCGTGCTCCTCGAGCTCGACGAGGCGGATGCCCGGGATGGCGGCCAGGAGGTCACGCGGGGCCGAACGCACCCCCTGGGCGTGCGCCAGGTGGCAGGGATCGTGGACCGCGACGCGCGCCTCGAGCGGCCGCTCCGCGGGCGGCAGGCCGAGCTCGGCGAGCAGCTCGAGCGCGTCGCGCGCGCGGCGGGCAACGCCCACCGCGTGGGGGTCGTCGGGCAGGAGGTGGCCGTAGTCGCGGAGCACGGCGCCGCAGCCCGCCGCGTTCGACACCACCCAGTCGGCGCCCGTCGCGGCCAGCGCGTAGGCCGCCTTCCGGGCCAGCGCACGCGCCCGCTCGGCGGCGCCGAGGTGCAGCGCGAGCGCGCCGCAGCAACCCTGTCGTGGCGGCACGAGCACCCGCACGCCGGCGCGCACGAGGAGCCCGGCGGTCGCCCGGTTCGTGGCGGAGAAGAGGCTCTCCGCGACGCAGCCGGTGACCAGCGCCGCGGTTGCGCGCGGGGGGCCGGGCGGGTCGATCGTTGCCGGCAGAGGCGAGCCGTTCGGCTCCCGTGGGACGGCTGCCGCGAGCGCGAGCCAGCGGCTCGAGAGGCGCGCCGCGAGGCGGCCGACCACCTGCCGGCCGCCGACCAGTCGCAGCGGGCCGACGGCGACCATCCGGATGGCGCGCGTGGTGAGCACCGCGGCCAGCGCACGCCGGGCGAGACGGCGGACCCACGGCCGATGCCGCTCGACGAACGGGCGCGCCGCCTCGATCAGCGAGCCGTAGGGCACACCCGAGGGGCAGGCCGGCTCGCAGGCGCGGCAGCCGAGGCAGAGATCGAGGTGCCGGACGACCGCCGGCGTCGGCTGGAGCGCACCGTCCTCGAGCGCGCGCAGGAGATGGATGCGCCCGCGGGGGGAGTCGGTCTCGGTGCCCAGCTCGAGATACGTCGGGCACGCGGCGAGGCAGAGCCCGCAGTGTACGCAGGTGTTGAGCTTCTCGTGCTCGACGAAGCGCACGGTGAAACGGCCCGCGGCACCTTATTCCCGCAGGCGGGCCGGGACAACGTGGCGCCCGAGAGCAGACGATCAGCGCGCGGCCATGCGGGCGAGACCTCGCCAGCTGCCGGCCCGGATCCAGCGGACGTACGCCATCAGCGCGTCGATGTCCTCCGGCGACTGGAGGTGGCCGTGGCCGAAGGCGGGCATCTTGATCACCTGCCGGCGGACGAAGATGCGGCCGATCGGATGCTCGGAGATGCGCGGGATGCCACCCTCGGCGATCCACTGCCGCAGCTCGCCGTCGTCGCGCACCAGCTCGTCGAAGTCGGAGCCCCAGAAGCCGGGGATGTAGCCCTTGAACGATCCGGGGTTGGGCACGCCGCCCGCGCCGAGCGGCCCGTGGCACGCAAAGCAGCCGAGCTCGGCGGCGCGCTCGGCACCGCGCGCCGCAAGTGTCTCGTCGGGAAGGATCTGCCCGGAGGTCGCGCGCAGGTAGGCGACCAGGTCATCGACCTGGGACGAGCTCAGGAAGTTGCGGTACGCGGGCATGCGGAGCGCGGCGGATTCGACCTTCGCCCGGTAGTCGGCGTCCTCCCGCTTGCGATGCGGCGCCCCGTCCAGGACGTATTCGCGGAGATCTTCCTCCGCCTTCACGTACATCATCTGGGTCTGTTCCCCGAAGGCAGGCACCTCCCCCTCCTCGCTGCCGGGATTCTTCGTGCCGCCGTTACCGCCGGGTCCGTGACAGGAGAAGCAGCCCGCCCCGGCCGCCAGCCGGTAGCCGCGCACCGCGGGCGTCTCCTCGAGCGAGAGCACGACCGCGCGCGCCGACGGATAGAGAAGCCAGGCGCCCTCGGCGAGCGCGATGAGCACGGCGGCCCATCCCACCACCCGGCGCGCCGTCCACGGCTCCGGGACACCGCGAGTACGCAACGCCGGACGGCCGATCGTGCGGAGGTTCCTGAGCGTGCGAGCGACGTTCGGGCGCATCATCGTCTCCGCGCTAGAAGGGTGCCGTCTCCGGCGCGCCCGCCGCGATCCAGCGGCGGATCAGGTCGAGCTCCGCGGCCGAGAGCGGCCGGCCGACGAGCGGCATCTTTACTCCTTCGGTGGGCTTGATGTTGCCCAGGAGCTTCTCGAAGAGGAAGCTCGCGTCGGGGTTGCCGGGGACGACGCGCAGCGCGCCGGAGGCTTGCGCCGCGGGGTTCTCGGCGGGCACGCTGACCAGATTGCCGTAGGATGAACCGGCCGCCAGGTTGAGACCGCCCGACGCCGCCGCCGAGCCGTGGCAGGTAGGCGTGGCGCAGGTGCTGTCGAAGATCTTCTTCTGGATGGTGGCGTACGTCGTCCCGCCGCCCGTGGGACGAGGCAGGTGCGTGCGCCGCGGCGGGCGGCATACGAGGGCCAGGGTCTTGCGGGGGCCCTTGCCCAGTCGCTGGAGCTTGAGCGGCAGGCGGCCCTTGGCGACCGGAAGGCTCACGACCGGCATGCACACCTCCGAAGCTCCAGCCGGCATGTGCGCCTTCATGTCCTCGAACGCGTCGGAGAGCGCCTGGAGGCGCGGGTCGGACGACAGCTTCAACACGGCCAGCACGTCGGGTCCGCAGGCGGACGCGGCGCTGCCCTCGAGGCAGAGCGTCACCGCCGCCATGCAACTGCCGTCGGCCGCCGCGTCGCCATCGCACGAATCGCCGTCGGTGCACCGTACCACCCCGCCCGGCCCGCTCCATCCCGTGACCGCGGCCACGAGGCGGCAGGCGCCGGTTCGCCCGGCGAGGACGTGCAGCGTCCCCGCCGGCTTCGTCGTGGTGAGGGAAGGTCCGGGCAACGTGGTCGTCGTGGTCGCGGGTACGGTGGTCGACGTCGTGGTGGGCTCGGGTACCGTGATCGTCGTCGTGGTGGTGCTCGACTGGGCGCCGATCTCGAGATGCAGCCGTGGACGCTGGGTGGGATCCGCACCCTCGCGCGACACGTAGCTCGCGTGGTTCGTGCTGCCGCTCTTGATGGCCAGCGAATAGATCCTGGCGCCGCCCTGCAGGGCGGCCGTCAGATCGACGCTGACGGGCTGGCCCAGGGTCACGCTCCCGAGCGCCGCCAGCGACCGCGTGAAGTTCGGCACGAAGGGCGAGGTGTCGTGCGCGTCGAGCTTTCCGTCGCCATTGGTGTCGAGGTCCGTCCACTTGAGGCCCGGGCCAGCCGCGCTCGTGCTGCTCTTGCCCGTTCGATTCCCCTCGACCCAGCTCGAATCCGACACCGGATAGATCGAGCCGCCGTCGGGCGAGCCATCGGTGCAGAAGAACGTCAGGGTCGCCCGCACGACGGGCACCCGCACCGCGGACAGGTCGAACTTGAGGTATGCGATGCGTACCGGGGACTGCTCCACCTCGAGCTGGTCCGCCGCGCCGTGATCCCAGCCCGCCTCCGTGCCCGACGCGACGGACGTGTCGGCGACCGGGGCGAGGTCCAGGACGTCCGCCCGGGCCGTTCCGGTCACCACCGCAGCGGCACCCGCGCCGAGCGCGAGCGCCAGGAGCAGACGAAGACCCGCCGACGTCGAGTGATGCGACCGAGCGCGACCGTGCGACGGCCGGCCTGCTGCTTGTGAAAGGGTGCGACTGCTCATGTGTCTCCTCTCTGCGGACCGCAAAGCCGATAGCAAATTCTGCTCCGGCGAATCCCTTCAGATTCCGCGAAAAACCCGTCCACGCGTCGGCTGCGAACCTTGCATTCACGTCCGGCGTCCGGAATCGATGCGCAAAAGCGCACGGATGCGTGATTTCTATCGTTCATTGCCTGCAGCGAACTGTGCGGACGTGATCACCCTCATTACCCTTGGGGTTGTTCCGCATCCAATTGGGGATAACGCGTATGAGCGGCCTTCTGCATTCAACGTGACGGAGGGACGACACCCGAGAGTGTCGTCCCTCCGTCGACTCGCCGATCTGGATTGAAGGCCTACGGCGTGACTTGAATCGCCAGGGCGGGATGCTGCCCGGCCCCCTCGCGGGAGTTGTAGTCCACGCCGTCGGTGGAGGCCGTGTCGATCGCGAAGCAGTACGTGCCGTCGCCCGGGATGGCCGAGGTGACGTCGAAGTCGACGACCTGACCCGCCGTCACCGCGCCCAGCGTGGCCAGGGCGGGCCCGTCGATCGCCGGCTGCGTGTTCCAGTTGACCGTCGACTCGCTCCACGTGCAGCTGGTGATCGCGTGGATGCTGCCGCCAGAGACGCTACCGGCGTTGGTCACGGTCGCCACCTGGAGCTTCAGATGGGCGCCCGAGACGTGGCTCGTGCCGACGCCGGTCACGCTGACGCGGAGGAAGGTGCGCTCCAAGCCGCCGGGCTTCGTCGCGAAGCCCGCGTCCACCGCCAGCAGCGCGTTGCTCCCGAAGTTGGTCGTCGGGAGGTCGTTGGCGACGGAGGCGTCGGCCACGACCGCGCCGGCCGCCGTCGCGGCCGGCGGCAGGGTGGTGGTGGTGGTCGGTGCCGGGGGTGTCGTGGTGGTCGTAGTGGCCGGCGCCGACCCGCCGACGGCGAGGACGACCTCGGGCTTGCCGGTCGCCGCCTCGCGGGAGTTGTAGCGCACGCCGTCGGCCGAGGAGCTCTCGATCGCGAAGCAGTACACGCCGTCGCCGTGGATGGCACTGGTGACGTCGAAGTCGACCGGCTGGCCGAGCAGGACGGAGCCCACCGTGGAGAGCACCGGCCCGTCGATCGCCGGCTGCGTCTTCGCGGTGATGGTCAGCTCGTTCCAGCTGCAATTCGTGATCGAGTGGATGCGTCCGCCCGCCACGCTCTGGGAGTTCGCGGCCGTCGAGACCTTGAGCCGCAGCAGGGCAGACGTGACCTGGCGTGCGCCGACGCCGCTCACGCGGAGGCGGACGAACGTGTGCTTCACCGGGCTGGCATCGACCTCGAGGATGGTCTTGGTCCCGTACTTGGTCGTCGGAGCCGCGGCGTTCACGAGCGCGTCGGCCTCGACCGTGCCCACGACCGCCAACGGGGGTGGGCAGGTGCAGTCGGCGTGGCACGCGCCCGGGCAGAGGACGCTGTCGGTGCCGTCGCACTGCTCGCTCGCCTGGTTCACGACGTTGTCGCCGCAGACCGGCGCCGGGGCGCAGGTGCAGTCGGGCTGGCAGCGGCCGGGGCAAGCGGCATCGGCCGTGCCGTCGCACTGCTCGCTCGCCTGGTTCACCTGGTTGTCGCCGCAGACGGGCGGCGGAGGCGGCGGGGGCGGGCAGGTGCAGTTCGCCTGGCAGGCCCCGGGACAGAGCCTGGTTCACCTTGTTGTCGCCGCACACGGGGCAGGCGAAGTGCGCCGTCCCGTCGACGCCGACGCAGGAGCCGGCGGCGCCCGACGCGGGGACTTCCACCAGGGTGTCGGTGGCCTTGCCCGTCCCGTCGTTGGTGACGGCCGCAGCGTCGCCGGGGTGGCCGTTCGGGATGAAGAGCTGCGGGTGATCGAAGGGCGCGCTCTCGAAGCGCACCCGGTCGTCGGTGAGGGTCTTCAGGAAGGCAACGAGGTTCGCCTTGCGAGTCGGCGATCCGACGAGGCGGCCCACGCCGGCGATCTTGGCGTCGAGGTTGGCGGCGTTGGCCTCGTGGAAGTCGCCGCCCCGGGTGTAGAACTCCACTACCTGGTCGAGAGTGAGCATGCCGCCGTTGTGCATGTAGGGGCCGGTCAGCTCGACGTTGCGCAGCGACGGCGCCTTGAACGAGCCGTCGACCGCGAGCACGTCGGCCGCAGTTATGGGCGGGAGGG
>VBLD01000410.1 GCA_005879205.1 Deltaproteobacteria bacterium | reverse complement strand
TGGTCGGGGCCCCCGTGTACCATTGGCACTGGGCGGCGTGGCCGCACGTCGACGTCGAGCACCACTACGTCGTGGAGCACGAGCACGTGTACCAGGTCGATCATCACTACTACCCGTTCTACGAGAGCTTCCATCCCTGCCGCGGGTGCGACCACGGCAAGCACCGCGGCTGGTTCAAGCACCACGGCCATCACGACCACGACGATCACGACGACTGAGCCCGCTGCCGGGGCAAACGGTCGGGTCGCGGGGGCGGAGATCAGCCGAGCCCGAGCACGTCGCGCATCGGGCCGAAGCGGAAGTCGCGGAAGAGGCGCCTGATCTTTGTCTGGGTGCCGCCGAGGCCCACATAGTGGGTGCTGAAGCCGCGGCGGCCGGCGGTGCGCATGCGTGGCTGCTCGGGATCGACCTCCCAGGGGTGGATGAAGACCACGGCCGGCTGTCCCTCGCGGTTCACGCGCCGCATGCCCCAGCGCATGTAGGCGTACGGGAACACCCGGAGCCACCCTCCACCGCCGAGCGGCAGATTGCGGCCGAGGAGCCGCGTCGTCGTGATCGGGAACTCGACCAGCTCCCGGCCGTTCTCGCGATGGATCACGTGCGGAAAGCGCTCCGCCGTGGGAAGGCCGTAGAGCGCATCGCGGATCGGGAAGACGCTCGAGTCGTAGCGGAAGCCGCACTCGAGGAGGACATCGAGCGCCCAGAGCGAGCGGCCGGTCAGCGACAGGCTGGGCGCCCGGTAACCGAGCACGGGCGTGCCCACGATGTCCTCGAGCGTTGCCTTGGCGCGCGAGATGTCGGCGCGGAAGGTCTCGGGTGTCTGCTCGTAGATCAGGCGATGTGCGTAGCCGTGGCTCGCGATCTCGTGCCCGGCCGCGGCGATCCGGCGCACGACGTCGGGATGCCGCTCGGCGTTCCAGGTGAGGATGAAGAAGGTCCCCGTGACCCCGGCCTCGTCGAGCAGCGCGAGGATTCGGTCGGTGTTGCGCGCGACGCGGGACTCGTACCGGTCCCAGTCCGAGAAGGCGACGACGGCGTCGAAGTCGGCCACCTGGTACCAGTCCTCGACGTCGACCGAGAAGCCGTTCACGGGGCTCGTCGCCACGGCCATGGGCGGAAGTTACGGCGCGTCGCGCTCGAGATGCAAGCGTTGTGCGCTAGCGACTCTCCCGTCCCCAGCGAACGAGCGCCTGGGCGTACGCCTCGGGGCGCTCGAGGCCGATCAGGTGGCCGGCGTCGGGAACCGTCTCCAGGCGCGCGCCGCGGATCTTCTCCGCGAAGAGCCGGCCGTACAGGGGCGCGACGAAGCGGTCCTCCGCCCCCCACACGACGAGGGTCGGCGCCGTGATGCGCCAGAGCCGCCGCTCGAGCCCGCGCTCGGGGATGGGAAAGAGGAACTTGGCGGCCGTCCGGAACCCGCGCACGAGCGAGAGCAGCAGCTCCACCTGCTCGTCGGTGCGATCGTCCCGCGTGCCGAAGAGCTGCGTCACGGCGAGCATGCGGGTCGCGGCCGGGCACGTCGGGTCGTGGAAGAGGTAGGGGACGACCTCGTGCACCATCATCCCGAACATGTCGGGGACCGGCGCCTCGTCGCGCCAGAGGCCGATCGGCGCCGCGAGCGCGAGGCGGCCGATCTCTCTCGGCCGGAGCGCCGCCATCTCGGCCGCCATCCAGCCGCCCATCGACTCGCCGACGACGTACGGACGCTCGAGCCCGAGCGCCTCCATCACGTCGAAGCCGTGCAGGAAGAGATCGAGCTCGTCCTCGAGGTGCTCGAGTCCCGTCGACTGGCCGAAGCCCGGGAGGAGCGGGGCATGGACGCGGAACGCGCGCGCGAGCAGCGGCAGCGCGCCCTCCCACGCGGGGATGCCGCCTGCCCCGTGGAGGAAGAGGAGGGGCGGGCCGTCGCCCGCCTCCAGGACCTCGATTCGCGGCCGGGCGGGGCCGAGCTCGATGAGCCGCGCCAACGGCGCGCTCACGGCCGCGCCCCGCGGCCGTCGCCTGCCGGGCGCTCCGCATGCGCTCTGGCCTCGACGTTTCGGCTGCCCGGCCTGGCACGCCGTGCCGCGGGCAGGGCGTTCGGCCACCAGCGATCGTCCCACTCCTTCCACATGGGCCGGAGGTGCGGCAGCACCTCGTTGGCGCAGAGATACGTGGACCGGTTCACGAGCTCGATCGGCGCCGACCCGATGTGGAGGCCGAGCAGGAGATGGCCGACGCGCAGCGAGCGCGACAGCTCTTCGAGCTGCTGGCGCACGGTCGCGGGGGAGCCGGCGACGATGTAGCGCTCGTCGCACAGCTCCTTCCAGCTCTTGTCGCGCCCGAGGTTCAGTGTCGTGTTGCCGATCTGGGAGACGATGCCCGCCCGCATCGACGCCTCGCTCATGTAGCCGGGCGCGCCGGTCATGCCGGGGTAGAGGTGCAGGCACTTGTTGAAGAAGTAATCGACGTGCGGCCACCACTCGCGCTCGCAGGCGGCGTCGGTGTCGCTCAGGCAGACCTGCTGGAAGAAGGCCGCGCTGTAGGGGTTGGGATCGGCGCCGCGCGCCGCCCGTCGCTCCCAGTAGCCGTCGAGCATGCGCTGTGCCCGCTTGTAGCCGCTGAAGGAGAGGTAGCTGTA
>VBLD01000093.1 GCA_005879205.1 Deltaproteobacteria bacterium | reverse complement strand
CCCCGTCGCGCCCGCCTCCTTGGCGAGCCCGAGCACCCGCACCACCTCGCCGAGGATCACCTGCTTGTCGCCGGCGAGGATCACCACCTTGTCCTGGGTGCGCGCGAGCGTGTCGCGCAGCACGCTCGCGATCGTCGCGTCGTCGCCCGCCACCGGGCGCTCGTTCACGTAGATCTCGCGCGACGGCGTGATGGTGACGAGCACGCCCTTCGCCTCCTCCTCGTTCGCGGCCGCTTTCGGCAGGTCCACGTCGGCCGCGGGCTTCACCATCGCCGAGGTGGTGATCATGAAGATGATGAGGAGCACCAGGAACACGTCGGTGAGCGGCGTGACGTTGATCTCGGCGACGATGTGGCCGCGGGTGTGCGCCCTACCGAAGAACGCCATTCGTCCTCCGCGCCGCGGCGACCGCCTCGAGCACGCGCGCGCTGCCGATGCGAAGCGCGGCGTCGATGCGCTCGACGCGCGCCTGGAAGTAGTTGTAGCAGACCACGGCGACGATCCCGACGGCGAGGCCGAGCGCGGTCGCGATCAGCGCCTCGGAGATGCCGCCGGCCACCACGGCGAAGCCGCCCGTGCCGGCGATCGCCATGGTGTGGAAGGCGCGGATGATGCCCATCACCGTGCCGAAGAGGCCGATGAACGGCGCGGCCGAGCCGATCGTGCCGAGCATCCATAGATACGCCCCGCAGCCCTGGACCGCCTCGAACTGCCGCTCGTCGGCCACCCGCTCGAGCTCCGCGAGCGGCGCCTCGGGCGAGGCGCCGAGCAGGTCGGAGTACACCCGCCGCGCCGGACACGGCCGGTGGCGTCCGATGAGCTCACCCGCGCCCTTGAGGTCGCCGCGGGCCAGGACGGGTACCACCTGCGTGGTGAGCGACACGGTCGACGACACCGTGCCGCGGAGACTCCACAGCCGCTCGAGGACGATGCCGAGCACGACGATCGAACAGGCGAGCAGCGGATAGGTCGAGATCGCGCCCTGCTTGATGAGCTGGACGAGGTCGAGGTTCACGTTCTCCATCCGGCGCTCCTTACATGCCTCGCGCGATGCGCGCCACGTCCTTCTCCCACTGCGGCCCGAAGGCCAGGACCAGGAGGTGGCGCACGAGGGCGGTGTCCTGGCCGAGGGTGAGCAGCTCGCCGCCGCCCTGGTGGGCGATCTCGCCGAAGCTGTCCGTCAGCTCCTTGTAGAATGCCGGGAGCGGCGAGACCTGCTTCAGCTCCTCGCCGTAGAGCCAGCGATGCATCATGCGCTCGTGCTCCTCGTGCAGCCGGAGGCTCACGTCGATGGTGCTGATGACGCCGCCCTTGGCGTGCCACTCGGTCACCAGCTTGCGGACGACCGGCACGTCCTCCTCGTGCGGGGGGGAGCCGCCGACGATGATGATCACCTTCTTGGCGTCCGACCGCCATTTCATCTGCCGCATCGCGGTCTCGAGGCCGGCCCGGACGGCCTCGGGCCAGTCGCCGCCTCCCTCCGCGACGATACCGTTGAAGAACGCCTGCACCTTCTTCACGTTGAAGGTGAGGTCGGTCCACTTGACCAGGAAGTCCTCGCTCTGGCGGGGCCCGGTCGGTCCCTTGCCTTCGTCGCGATCGCGGTATGCGACCGCGCCGACGCGCGCCGTCGGCACGAGCCGCTGCAGCGTCGCGGCCAGGTCGTCCATGCGCCGCTTCAGGTCGTCGATGATGCTCTGCATGCTGCCGGTGGCGTCGACCACGATGGCGACGTCGAGACCGACCTTGCGCAATCCGCCCACGTACTTCCCGAAGGCCGAGCCGAGCGACCATCCGGCGCCGCCCCCGCCGCCCGTGCCGAACCCGCCCACGCCGGCGCCCGCCGACGCGAAGCGAGACCCGAGGTCCACGCCGGAGCCGAGCGGCCGTGCCGGGCGCGCGAAGCGGACGACGGGAGTGGTCGCGTGTGCCGGCGCCTCGTGGACGATGGCCACCGCCTCGGGCCGGGCCGGGGCGAGGAGCTCCTTCAGCGCCTTGTCGGCCGCCGGGTCGGTGGGCGGTACCGGCTGCGGGACGTCCTGGAGCGAGAATATCTCGCGCCGCTGCGCCTGACCGAGCCCGGCGCCACCGCCCGACCCGACCCCGAAGCCGGGCCCGATGCCGATCCCGAAGCCGCCGCCGGCGCCGAGCACGTCGAAGACGACGAGCACCACGAAGAGCGCGTGCACCAGCGCCGAGAGCGCGATCGCGGCGAGCAGGCGGCGGGGGCGGGGACGCGTGCCGGCGTCGTCTACCATCGGAGCCGCGCCCGCAGCGCGCGCGCCTGGACGCGGCTGAGCGCCACCTCGCTGCGCGCCTGGTCGCGCATGACGAGCTTGTAGCGGCCGCCGAACCACGGCTGGATCTCTTTCAGGTGCTCGAGGTTCACCAGGCTCGACTTGTGGGCACGGAAGAACGTCTCGGGGTCGAGCCGTTCCTCCAGCTCGCGCAGCGTGTAGTTGGTCATGAAGCCGCGTTCGGCTGTGTGCGCGTACACCAGCCGCTGCTC
Organism: Deltaproteobacteria bacterium; assembly: GCA_005879205.1. GTDB lineage: Bacteria > Desulfobacterota > Binatia > DP-6 > DP-6 > DP-3. Next base: position 9,605 of record VBLD01000093.1, on the reverse strand, counting down.
GACTCCGAACCAGAGGATGTCGTTCACCGGAAGCACCAGTATGCGCCGGCCGCTGTGGACCGGCACCTGGGACACCTGGATGCGCCGCCGCTCCTCGAGCCGGCGGAGCACTGCGTCGAGATCGGTCGCCGGCTGTGCGGCCGCGCGCCGCGCGCGCACCCGCGCCACGGCCTCGTGGACGCGCGCCCGCGCGAACGGCTTCAGCAGGTAATCGATCGCCTGCACCTCGAAGGCGCGGATCGCATACTCGTCGTGAGCGGTGGCGAAGACGACGTGGGGCGGCGGCGTGCCGAGCGCCTTCAGGACCTCGAAGCCGTCCATGCCCGGCATCTGCACGTCGAGAAATACGAGATCCGGTCGCCTCTCGGCGATCAACTGCACCGCTTCCACACCGTTCGCCGCATCGCCGATCACGTCGACGTCGCCGAGCTCGGCGAGGAACCGGCGCAGGCGGTCGCGCGCGAGCTGCTCGTCGTCGACCACGAGCGTGCGAATGCCCGTCTCGGCCATCACGCGGTGGCTTCGACCGGACGGGCAGGGAGGCGGAGCCGGACGCGCGTGCCCATCCCCGGCGCGCTCGAGATCTCGGGGAGGCAGGCGGCGCCGTAGAGGCGGACCAGGCGGTCGCGCAGGTTGCGGAGCCCGATGCCGCGCTCGTAGACGCGCGCCAGGGCGGCGTCCGGCATGCCGGGTCCATCGTCGCCGACGGTGAGGAGGAGGAGCCCGCCCGCGACCTCGGCGTCGATGCGGATGGTGCCCGCCCCGAGCTTCGGTGAGAGGCCGTGCTTGATGGCGTTCTCCACCAGGGGCTGCAGGACGAGGCTCGGGATCGGATGCGACAGACCCTCGGGACGGACGCAGGTCTCGACGCGCAGCCGGTCCCCGAACCGGGCGCGCTCGATCTCCAGGTAGGCCTGCGCCATCTCGAGCTCCTCGGCGAGCGGCACGAGCTCCTTGTCGCCGCGCCGGAGGATGTAGCGGAGCATCTCGGCGAGCCCCTCGACGCAGGCCTCCGCCTTGTCGGGGTCGGCGCGGATCAGCTGTGCGATCGAGTTGAGGCTGTTGAACAGGAAGTGCGGGTTGATCCGCGCCCGCAGCGCCTCGAGCTGGGCGGTCGCGGCCAGCTCGGAGAGCTCGCGCTCGCGGCTCTGCAGGACGAGGATGCGCCACCAGTATTGATGGTAGCCGAGGAGCGTGAGCAGCAGCACCGGCACGATCGGCACGAGGACGAACATCTGCCGGACGCGGGGCGTGATCGTGAGGTGCACGTCGTGGCCGGCGGTGGCCCCGAAGAGCGGCCGGCCCGCGAGCGTGTGGAGGATGCCGCCGACGAGCAGCGACACGGCGACGAAGGCGAGGCAGGAGACGCCCGCTTGCAGGGCGATCGCGGCCGGGAACGAGCGGCCACCGAGTCGCGGGAACACCCAGCGCCAGAGCGCGTAGGTCATGCCGGCGAAGAGGAGGCTCGAGCTGACCAGGATCACGAGCCACCACGGCGACCGCCAGATGATGAAGTGGAGCAGGCCGACGTGGAGGCCGATCGCCGCCCCGGTGCCGAACACGAGGAGCGGCATCCGATTCGTTCGGCCGGCCTTCGGCATGGGCGGAAGCGGGGACGGCATGGCGCCGGGCGGATTCTAGTGCAGGCGCCGCCGCGGCGGCCACAGTGCCGCCGTCCCCATGCGGCTTCCGCCGAACCCTCACCCCGCGGCGCGTCGTGGCCGGAACTTGGGGAGCGTCACCTCGGGAGTCACCGGCTCGAACACGGCCTCGACCGGCATGCCGATCTCGATCTGCTCGACGGGGCAGTCGACCAGGTTGGAGACCATCCGGGCGCCTTCCTCGAGCTCGACGACGACGATCGCGTAGGGCACCGCGTCGGCGAAGCCGGGGTGGTAGACCTGGTGCATGATCGCGAAGCTGAACACCGCGCCACGGCCCGATACGCGCTCCCAGGCGGCATCGCGCGAGAGACAGCGGCTGCAGATCTCGCGCGCCGGAAAGCGGTAGGTCCCGCAGCCCCGGCAGCGCTGCACGACCAGCTCCTGGCGCCGGGCGGCCTCCCAGAAGGGCGCCATCTCGGGCGTGATCTGGGGCAGCGGCTTCGGAACGGCGCTCATGCCGGCAGCCTCGAGAGGACGAGGGTCGAGTGCGTCGACAGCACGCCGCCGTTGCCCGAGACCAGCGCCACGTCGTGCCGCGGCACCTGCCGCGCCCCGCCGTCGCCGCGGAGCTGGATCACCGCCTCGGAGACCGGCGTCATGCCCCACATGTAGAAGCTCGCGAGCTGTCCGCCGCCGGTGTTGACCGCGACGGAGCCGCCGGGACCGGTCACCTGGCTGGCGACGAACGGCCCGCCCTCGCCCTTCGGGCAGAACCCGTAGTCCTCGAGCGTGACGACGACGGTGAACGTGTAGCAGTCGTAGAGCTCGACCACGTCCACGTCGCGGAGCGTGATGTCCGCCATGCGGAAGGCGGGCTCCTTGGCGAGCACGGCCCCGGACGTCAGGGTGTCGGACGGGTCGCCGCCGAGGTGCCCCTGCCCCATCCCCCAGATCGAGACCGGCGGGCGGCGGAGGTTCCGGGCGCGCTCGGCGCCGGTGACGATCACCGCGAGACCGCCGTTCGAGACCAGGCAACAGTCGAAGAGGTGGAACGGCTCCACGATCCAGCGCGAGCGGTGGTAGTCCTCGAGCGTCAGCGGCTGGTCGCGGAGCTGGGCGAGCGGGTTCTGGCTCGCCCACCGTCGCTGCGCGACGGCGACCGCGCCGAGGTGGTCCTGCGTGGTCCCGTAGCGGTGCATGTGACGGCGCGCGACCAGCGCATACATGGCGTTCACGCCGAAGAAGCCGTAGGCCTGCTCCCAGCCGCGCGCGAAGCCGTACGCGCTCGCCCCCGAGGTGCGCTCCGCCTTCGGCGCGGGCGGCTTCAGCGGCATGTCGGAGAAGACGCAGGCCACGGTGGTGGCGAGCCCCGCGGCGATCGCCTGCGTGGCGTGCTGGATCATGGCGCAGGCGGTCGCGCCGCCCAGGTTCATGGTGGCCGAGAGGCGGAGGTTGCGGAGCCCCATCGCCTGCTGGAGCTGGAACGAGCCCATCCCGAGGTCGCTCCAGGCGAGGCCGGGGTTCAAGAGAAGCCCGTCCATGTCCTCGCGCCCGAGCCCCGCGTCCTCGAGCGCCAGCTCGAGCGCATCCACCGCGAAGCCGATGGCATTGGTGTCGAACACCTTGCCCTGCGGCGTGATCCCGAGCCCGACGATCGCGGCCGCGCCGCGCAGCGGATGGGACGGCATGACGATCTACGCCCGGGCGTCGGCGGCGCGCAGGCTCGTCCCCGGGAATCGCCGCGACTCGCCGTGATGGAGCACGGCGACGCGGTCGGTGAGGCCGCGCTCGCTCGCCAGCTCGGCGAGCCACGCGATCGGCTCGTCGATCGGCTCGTAGGACACCACGAAGGTGCCCCAGTGGATCGGCACCATGTGACGGGCGTCGAGGTCGACGAGGACGCGGAGCGCGTCCTCCGGATTCATGTGGACGCGCCGGAACGAGGGCGGGCTGTAGGCGCCGATCGGGAGCAGCGCGACGTCGATCGCCCAGCGCCGGCCGTACTCCCGGAAGCCCGGGAAATACGCGGTGTCGCCCGGAAAGAAGACGGTGCCGTCCCGGTGCTCGACGAGAAAGCCGGTGTAGCCCCGCTCGTCGGGCCAGATATAGCGCGTGCCCCAGTGCTTCACCGGCAGCGCCGTGATGCGGACGCCCTTCACGGTGGTCGATTCGCCCCACGCGAGCTCGATCACCTCGGCATAGCCGGCGCCGGCGACCAGGCTCCCGAGGTTCTTGGCCACCACGGCCACCGTCCCGTGCTTCGGGAGCCGGTGATGGGTGGGCACGTCGAGGTGGTCCATGTGACCGTGCGACACCAGCACGACGTCGAGCGGCGGCAGGGCGTCGAGTGCGACGCCGGGCGCGACCAGCCGCTTGGGGAGCACGAGTCGCGACGAGTAGACAGGGTCGGTCAGGAGGGTCACGCCGTCGAGCCGGACGAGCACGGTGGCATGCCCCACGTAGGTGACGCTGATGCCGCCCCCCGGCTCGACCGCCACCCCCGGACCGCGCGGCGCCGCGGTGGGCAGCAGCAGCGACCGCGCCATCAGGCCGAGGATCTTCGACGGCCGGTACGTCTCGTCGTCGGCGGCCAAGCTAGCGGAGCAGGATCAGGAAATGCCGGCGCAGGAGATTGGCCTGGTCCTGGATGGACTCGCTGCGCCTGCCGGCCTTGAGCACGTCGAAGAGCTCGCGGTCGCCGGCTTCCTTGCGCGCCGCCGCGTCGTCGTGGAGGGCATCGAGGAGCTCGTGGATGACGCGCGGGATCTCGCGTTGCGGGATCACCAGGTCGCCGCGGCCGAGGGTACCGTTCCAGTTCGACGCGTAGGGCCGCAGGACGTTCAGGATGCGCTCGGTGATGCTCCGATCGCTGCGCAATCCGACCACGCGGCGGAGGATAACCCAGCGCCTCCGTCGCACGCAAGGTCACTCGGCGAAAGTCGCTTGCGGGCCTCCGGGTGAGCGGCTACGCTCGGCGGGGAAGGAGGCGTGATGGTCAGCACCTTCCAGCCGACGACGGCATCGGCGGCCGTCGAGGGGCTTCCACAGCTGTTCGAAGCGGCGGCTGCGGCGGGCGTCGAGGCGGTCGTCCTCTTCGACCTCTCCGGTCGCGAGCCGGGGCAGTGGACGCTGGTCATCAAGGACGACATGTGCCGCGTGCTGCCCGGGCGGACCATCGAGCCGACGGTCACCATGACGATGGACTCCGACCTCTGGCTGGCGATCGCCCGCGGCGAGAAGAGCGGTCGTGACGCATTCATGAACGGTGAGTATCAGGTCTCCGGGGACCTCGCGTTCATGATGCGGTTCGGGAAGATCTTCCCGGTGCGCTAGACCGGTAAAAATCGCCCCTCGGGACGCGGGTGGGCCGCCAGCGCGTGGTCCGGGAGATCAGCTGCCGGTTTCGGCCAGCTGGACCAGCTCGGCCGGCACGGTCGGGACGCGGATGGTCTTCTGGGAGTTCAGCTGCTGCCGCACGTGCCCGGCGTCGATCTCGAAGGCCTCGCAGATGCGCTCGAAGGCGAACGGCCAGGAGGCGTCGTGCGAGTTGACCCACTCGCGCGCCTCGCGGCCCGCCCGGCTCCGGGGGCACTTGCGCAGCACGTTGAGGGCGTCCTCGAGGACGGCCGCCATCAGGCGGAGCTCCCCGATGTGACGCGTCCAGGAGCGTCGGTGGGGGATCTCCAGGATGATCTCTCCGAGCGCGTCGGTGGCTTGATCGCTCGGAACCATGGCCGACAGGCTGGGCGTGCTCATGGTGGTTGCCTCGTGCATGGGCCGTGCCGGCGCAGACGTCCTCCCGGCCTCGGGTTCGGGGGCCTCGCCCGTTCGCAGGACGACGACCGCGCCTGGCAGGTGTCGAAAGGTCCGACGCCTTACCTTGACAGCGCGCTGCGGCAGCCCGTAGTTCTCGCGCCATGAAGTTCTTCATGTTTCACCTGATGCCGTGGCCCCACCTGCCCGAGACGTACGAGGGGCCTGCCTGGGTGAAATGCCCGAACGGCCTCTACGACGCCCGGCGGGGCCATGACCTCTACAATAGGTACCTGGACGAGCTCGTCCGGGCCGAGGCGCTCGGGTTCGACGGGGTCTGCGTCAACGAGCACCACGCGAACGCCTACGGCAACATGCCGTCCCCGAACCTGATCGCCTCGATCCTTGCCCGCCAGACCGAGCGCATGCGGATCGCCGTCGTCGGGAACGCGCTGCCCCTCTACAACCCCCCCATCCGGGTGGCGGAGGAGTACGCGATGATCGACTGCATCTCCGGCGGCCGGTTGATCGCGGGCATGGTGGTCGGGGGTGGCCCCGAGTACTACTCGAACGGCCTCAACCCGGCCGAGGCCCGCGAGCGGTTCAGCGAGGCGCTCGACCTGATCCTGCGCTGCTGGACCGAGCCGGGCCCCTTCGTGCACACGGGGAAGCACTACAAGCTCCGGTACGTGAACCCGTGGCCGACGCCGGTGCAGAAGCCGCATCCGCCGATCTGGATCCCCGGCGCCGGCAGCTACGAGACCATGGACTTCGTCGCCCGGAGGCGCTGGGCCTACATGGGCATCCCGTACTTTCACAAGCGGATCTTCAAGAAGAACTTCGACTACTTCCGCGAGGCGTGCGCGAAGGAGGGGTACACCGCCTCGCCCGACCAGATGGGCTGGCTCGTGCCCGTCTACGTGGCCGAAACCGACGCCCGGGCCCGGGCCGAGTTCGAGCCACATCTCTGGTACTTCGCCCGCAAGCTCCTCCCAGGCATCAACATCAGCCCCCCCGGCTACACGTCGGCACGCTCGGCTCTCAAGGTGCTCGGGGCGTTCGGCGACTTCATGCTGAACATCACCTCATGGGAGCAGGTCGTCGAGGGCGCCTACGCGATCGTCGGCAGCCCGGCCACCGTGCGGGCCCAGATGGCCGAGATGATCCGCTGGCTCGGTGTTGGCAACGTGCTGACGCTCCTCCAGCTCGTTAGCGTCCGAGGTCCTGCCCCATCTCCGGGCGGAGGGGGCCCGGAACGTCGAGGCGGGCATCGCGGCGACCGCGCCGGTCGGCTGAGGAGACGGCGATGCCCGAGCGCCGCACGGTACGGGTGGGGACGAAGGACGTGCGTCTCCTGGTCGGGGGCGACGGGCCGCCGCTCCTCTACCTGCACAGCGTCGGAGCCGACGTCGACTGGCTCGAGGCGCACGATCGGCTCGCGCGGCGGTTCACCGTGCATCTCCCCGCGCATCCCGGCTTCGCCGAGTCGACCGGCGTCGACCAGGTCGACGGCATCTTCGACCTCGTCCTCCACTACGTCGATCTGCTGGCCGCGCTCGGGCTCGGCCCCGTGCCGGTGGTTGGAAGCTCGTTCGGCGGCTGGATCGCGGCGGAGCTCGCCGCGCTCTATCCCGACCGCGTCGGCCGTCTCGTCCTCGCCGACGCCGTCGGCCTCTGGATCGACGCGGCCCCGATCGGCGAGCTCTTCGGTTCCACGCCTCCCGAGCTCGCCGGGATGCTCTTCCACGACCAGGACCACCCGCTGGCACAGATGCTGCGCGCCATGACGTCGATCGCCGACGTGCCCGAGGACTTCGCGTACACGCAACTGAAGGCGCTCGAAGCGGCGGCGAAGGTGGGCTGGAATCCGTACCTCCACGATCCGAAGCTCGAGGGCCGTCTCGGACGCGTCACGGCCCCGACGCTCGTCCTCTGGGGGCGAGAGGACGGCCTCGTCCCGCTGGTGTACGGCGAGCGCTACCGCGAGCGCATCCCCGGTGCGCGGCTCGAGGTGCTCGAGCGCTGCGGGCACCTGCCCGCGATCGAGCGGCCGGTGGAGTTCGCCGAGGCGGTGCTCGGCTTCCTTGCTCAGACATAGGTGTCGCCCCGCAGGCGGACGAGCGGCGCCCGTCCGCTCCGCACGCCGAGCTCCCAGGTGACGTCGTCCGGCGCCGCGCCCCACGCCCGCACGCGGCCGCCGTGGAGGCCGCGCAGGTGATGCCAGGCGCAGACCGTGATGCGGTTCGCGTGCCCATTGTTGCCGCCGCGCGAGCGGAAGAGGAGGTGGTGGTCGTGGAGGTTCCGGCGTGACCTGCACGCCGGGACCGCACAGCGCCACCCGTCGCGGGCGAAGATCGGGTCGCGATGCCGCGGCTGCGCCTCCCACTCCGCCTGCACGTGGCGGAGGAGCCGCTCGAAGCCGGTCCAGAGGGCGTCGCCGGGACCGGCGAAGGCGAGGACGGCCGTCCGGAAGAGGGCGACGACGGAGACCGGCGCCGAGAAGACGATCTCCGCGTCGGGATACTCGGAGCCCTCGCGCGCACACATCTGCCGCTCGGGCAGGTCCCTGAGCGTGGCGCCGAGCGGCGGCGGCGCGATCGGGGAGCAGCCGTCGCGAGCGGCGAGCGCCCACTCGACCTCGTCCATGAGCCGGCGGACGGTGACCTCCCGCCCACGTGCCACCCACGCGGCGGCCGTCTGCTCGCGGGCGACGGGCAGCACGGCGAGCGCCCGGACCCAGGACAGCTCTCCGGCCCGGTACGCCTCGCCCAGGATGGGCGCCTCCCAGGTCTTCCGCTCGAGCGCGACGAGCGCCCGCGCCTTCCGCGCCGAGATGCCGAGGCGCTCACGAAGATAGCGGGCGCCGGAGGGGAACTGCATCACGCGGTGGAGCCGCCGATCGAGGAAGACGCGCAGCAGGCGACCCGTCTGCCAGTCGATGCGCTGCATGGCCTCGACGACTCGCCGCATGCGGCCGTCCAGAGCGAAGGGATCGAGGTGGTTGGCGCCGCGGTCGATCCACGCCACTTCGTCCGGGATGGCCTCGGCGACGGCGCTCCAGTCGAGGTCCTCGGCGAAGGCCGAGCGCGTCTCCACGGGATCGGCGATTGGCGCGGCGGGAGACCAGAGCGGCTCGGGCCACGCCTCCCCGCTCGACGGCTGGGCGGACAGCCCCTCGGCGGCGATCGCCTCGGCCGCCTGCCCCTGCGTCAGCTCGGTGCCCGCCATGCGGCGGGCCAGCTCGACGACGTCGCGCCAGAGGGCGAGGAGCCGCCGCGGGCAGCGCAGGTGGAAGCGGGCGCGCGGCTCGTCCTCATCGCCGGTATCGGGTGTCCTCCCCGCTTCGCGGATCAGCGCCTCGAGCGCGCGGACCGTGCGGCTGCGCGCGACGGCGAGCCAGTCACCTTCGGTCTCGGCGGTGGCGACGCCGGCGAGCAGCCGGACCTGCGCCCACGAGAGCACGCCCGCCTCGAACGCCGCGCGGAGCGCGGGGAGACCGTCGAGCCGCCCCATGACCGTCGCGAGGCTCTGCAGCTCTCGCCCCGAGAGCCCCAAGCGCTCGCGCGCGTAGTCGTCCAGCCGGCTGAAGCCGAGCTCGTGCTGGCCGCGGCGTTTCAGAAACGCGCCCGCGAGGCGGCCGAGGACCGCCCGGCAGCGGGTCTGCTGCGAGGCCAGCCGGCGGAGCCAGCCGTCGAGGACGAGAGCCGCGTCGTCGTGGTGGAAGCCACGCGAGTAGGCGTCGGGCGGGACGAGCAGCGCGGGCGGGATGATCTCGGCCGGTTCCATGGGCAAGGCGAAGAATAGGCGAATACGCAAGACATGTCAAGGCCCCCATGCTTTCTAGCGTCTGGTCGCCGCGGCACGCCCCTACATACGACTATGCATTGCCCGTTCGGAGACGGCGGTCCGCGTCCCCGGGTAACGCGCATCACATGCGGCGGCCCAGCGCCGCTGGTATAAGCCCGGCGGTGGCGGTGCGACGCGAGGACGGCCGGCTCTGGCTCAGGCAAGCGACCGACGATTATCGCTTCGGCCGGGCCGCGCTCCGCGGCCGGTTCTACGCCCAGGCCTGTTTCGTTGCGCAGCAGGTCGCGGAGAAGGCAGCGAAGGCGGTCCACTACGAGCTGGCGGGCCGCCCGGTGATCGGGCACTCCGTGCGGGCGCTGCTCCGGCGGCTGAACGCGCGAGCGAGGGTCACCGACGAGCTGCTCGTCCTCGGCGGCCAGCTCGACCAATACTACGTGTCCA
>VBLD01000092.1 GCA_005879205.1 Deltaproteobacteria bacterium | reverse complement strand
CATGATGGTGGCGTGCATGGTGAAGAAGGCGTTGTAGGTGTCCGGCGGGATGACGCCGCCGAACATGATCGGCTCGGGTACCCACCCGAGGCCCGGCACCGGCGACTCGGGAAAAGCCAGCTCCCAGCGCACCAGCATCGCGAGGACGCCACCCATGAGGAGGCCGAAGAGGCCGAGCGTGAGGAACTGCTTGCCGATCATCTTGTGGTCGGTGGAGAAGACGTAGTGCCGGATGAACCCGACCTCGTGCTCGGCGTGTGCCCCGGGTTCGGCGTGAGGGATGACGGCTTCGCTCATGGTGTCCTCCCCGCATGGTGTTCCCGCGCCCATGCGGCGTACTCCTCGGGCGTGTGAACGTAGAGCCAGCCGCGCATGCCGGAGTGGCCGAAGCCGCACAGTTCAGCGCACGGCACCTCGTACTTGCCCGGCTTCGTCGCCTTGAACCAGATCGGTATCTCGTGACCCGGCACGGCGTCCTGCTTGTAGCGCAGGCTCGGTACGAAGAAGCTGTGGATGACGTCCTTCGACTTGAGAATGATGCGCACGGTCTTGTTGACGGGGACGTGCACGTCGTTGTCCTGGGTGAAGTCGTCGTCGGTGCCGAGCTTGCCGTCGGGCCCCGGATAAGCGACCTCCCAGTTGAACTGCTTGGCCGTCACCTGGAGCAGTACGTCGCCGGGCGGGACACGACCCTTGATGTTGGCCCAGGTCTCCCGGCTGACGAACGCGAGCACGACGAGGATGATCGCCGGGATGATCGTCCAGACGATCTCGAGCGTGGTGTTGCCGTGCGTGTAGGTGGCGCGACGCCCCTCGCGGTGCCGGTAGAGGATGAGGAAGGCGATCAGCGTTCCCTGGACGGCGAAGAAGACGGCGTTGGTGACGTAGTAGATGGCGTAGAAGAGACGGTCGATGTCCGGCCCGTAGGTCGAGACGTTTTCGGGAAGCCACCAGCTCAGCATGACCCTCCTACCCGTCGCGGCCGCCGCTCCGGCGCTCGCCGCGCCTGCCCATTGCGGCGGGCCAATGCCAACCGTTCATCCGTCGATTTATGACCCGGAATCGCGAGGCTCTTATCGCGAAGGCCTGGACGGAGCAAGCGGAAGCCCGCGGTTGACACTCCCGGAGCGCCGCTGTACGGGAGCCGCATGGAGGCGATCGGGCGGTTCCTGCACATCCTTCTGCAGCCCGACAACATCCCGATCGCCGGCATGCTGATCCTGGTGCTCTTTTTCACGTGGGTCGGCTTCCGCCAGGCGCTGCGCAACGACCGCCTCATCGAGCAGGGCCGCGAGGACGAGGTCCTGAAGGAGATGCAGCAGTAGGCCCGAGTTCTGCTTGTCCGTGCATCGCGCCTCTGCTACCCACTGAAGCATGCCCTTCACGATCGTCGCCGAGAACTGCACGGGCTGCACGGCCTGCGAGAAGCGCTGCCCGACCCATGCGATCAGCGGCGACCCGAAGAAGGCGTTCTTCATCGAGCCTGCTCTCTGCATCGACTGCGGCGCCTGCGGCGTCATCTGCCCGGACGAGGCCATCCTCGACACCTACGGGAACGTCACCAAGGTGCTGAAGCGCCAGGAGCGGCCGATCGCCATCGTGCACCCGGACAACTGCAACGGCTGTGGCGTTTGTATCGACGTCTGCCCGTTCGACTGCATCTATCCGTCGCCCGAGAACCAGGCCCAGTACCTCGGCAAGGTGGAGGTCGATGGCCAGGAGCAGGGCACTGAGAACGAGCGGCAACTGCCGTCTGAACCCGCCGACGCTTCCGCAGTGCGACATCCGCCTCCTCCCGCCCGAACCGCTGCCGACACCCGCGCCGACGTCGGGTAGCGCCGGGCGCCGCTAGCCGACGATCTTGTTGAGCGGATACTCGATGATGCCGACCGCTCCCGCCCGCAGCAGCCGCGGGATCAGGTCGCGCACCGTGGCCTCGGCGATGACGCTCTCGACCGCGAACCAATCCGTCGCATTGAGGTTCGAGACGGTCGGTGCGGTGATGGCGGGAAGGAGGGCGATCACCTCCTGGAGCCGGCCGGCGGGAACGTTCATCTTGAGGCCGACCTGGACCTCGGCGCGCAGCGCGCCGGCGAGGAGGAGCCCGATCTGCTCGACCTTCTCCCGCTTCCACCCGCCGCCCCAGGCGGTGCGGTTGGCGATCAGCTGGGGAACGGACTCGAAGAGCTCGCAGACGATGCGGAGCCCGTGGGCGCGGATCGTCGAGCCCGTTTCGGTCACTTCGACGATCGCGTCGACCAGCCCCTCCGCGACCTTCGCCTCGGTCGCCCCCCACGAGAACTCGATCTGCACGTCGATGCCGCGCTCGGCGAACCAGCGCCGCGTGTAGCCGACCAGCTCGGTGGCGATGCGGCCGCCGCGCAGGTCCTCGGGCCGCTGCGCGGACGATTCGGGGCCGACGACCAGCACCCAGCGCGTCGGGCGGAGGCTCGTCTTGGAGTAGACCAGCTCGTGCGCGACGACCACGTCAGCGTCGTGCTCGAGGACCCAGTCGCGGCCGGTGATGCCGGCGTCGAGCGTGCCGCTCTCGACGTAGCGGGCCATCTCCTGGGCCCGTACGAGCAGGCAGCGAAGGCTCGGGTCGTCGACGGTCGGGAAGTAGCTGCGCGCATCGGCGTTGATCTTCCAGCCCGAGCGGCGGAAGAGCTCGATCGTGGCGGCCTCGAGGCTGCCCTTCGGGATGCCGAGCCGGAGGACCTCCATCAACCGTGCGGCGCTTTGCGGGGCGCGTCGATCACGCGCCAGCCCTCACCCTCGACGCGGCGGAAGAAGCAGCTCCGGTAGCCCAGGTGGCATGCGACGTCGCCCACCTGCTCGATCTTCAGGAGGACGGCGTCGGCGTCGCAGTCGACCAGGACCTCCCGCACGTGTTGGAGATGGCCCGAGGTCTCGCCCTTCACCCAGAGCGCGTTGCGCGACGTGCTCCAATAGGTGGCCTTGCCGGTGGCGAGCGTCCGCTGCCACGCCTCACGATTCATGTAAGCGACCATCAGGATCTCGCCGCTCGCCGCGTCCTGCGCGATCGCCGGCACGAGGCCGCCGCGCTTCTCGAAGTCGGGCTCCGGCATGCCTCGCTCCTACCATGCCGCGCGTGTGCGGGCGAGAGTTGGACGATGCCACGAGCGTCGGCTAAAGGACCCGCATGAAACTCTCGGAGATCGCGCGGGCGCTCGGCTGCGAGGTGCGAGGCGACGGTGGCGTCGAGATCACGGACGTGGCCGCGATCGAGGACGCGCCGCCGGGTACGCTCACGTTCGTGGTCGACCGTCGCCACGCCCGCGCGCTCGGCGCGTCGCGCGCGGCCGCGGTGCTGCTCCCGCCCGACGCCCCCGACGTGCCGATGCCCTCGCTGCGCAGCGCCGAGCCGTATGCCGCGTTCGTCGCCGCAGTCGAGCTCTTCCATCCGCCGTCGCGGCCGGCGCCCGGCATTCATCCGACGGCGATCGTCGCGGCCAGCGCCGCGATCGGTCCCGAGGCCGCCATCGGACCGTACGTCGTGGTCGGCGAGCGCGTGGAGATCGGCCGCGGCGCGGTGCTCGATGCGCACGTCGTCATCTACCGAGACGTCCGCATCGGCGACGCGTTCACGGCGCGTGCGCACGCGGTGGTGCGGGAAGGCGTGCGCATCGGCGACCGCGTCACGCTGCACGCCGGCGTGGTGATCGGCAGCGACGGCTTCGGCTTCCTGCCCCTCGCCGAGGGCAACCGCAAGATCCCGCAGGTCGGCACCGTGGTGGTCGAGAACGACGTCGAGATCGGCGCCAACACCACGATCGACCGTGCGACGCTCGGCACGACGGTCGTGGGCCGTGGCACGAAGATCGACAACCTGGTGATGGTGGGGCACGGCTGCCGCATCGGGCCGCATTGTCTGATCGCGGCGCAGGTGGGTCTGGCCGGCAGCACGACCCTCGGAGCGCGAGTGATGCTCGGCGGGCAAGCGGGCTCGGCGGGCCACCTGAACGTCGGTGATGGTGCGCGAATCGGCGCCCAGTCCGGCGTCCGTCGGGACGTGCCCGCGGGTGGGACGTACGCGGGCTATCCCGCCGTCGAGGTGCGCGAGTGGCGGCGCGCATCGGCGTGCATGCCCCGCCTACCCGGCCTCTTCCGGCGCCTGCGCCGGGCGGAGCGGGCGCTCGGGATCTCGGCCGCGGACGAGTCCGCCGACGGGGACGTGTGAGCAGGGCGGCCGCCCTTTGTCGGCGTATCTCGCCGGGCTATAGTGACTTCGGCAGTGACTTCGGCCGCCAAGCCATGAAGATCGCCATCAGCGACATCAAGGCCACACCGCAGCATCTCGGGTACATCGAGGAAGTGGAGGAGCTGAACCAGCGGCTCGCCCGCGGCGTCCGGGACTTCCAGGTGGGACGAGGAATGGCGGTGGAGGTGGAGTTTTATCGCGCCGGTCTGGATCTCTTCTTCCAGGGCACCGTGCGCAGCGAGGTGGTCGGAAGCTGCGCGCGCTGCCTCGAAGAATACCCGTTTCCGCTCGACCGCCGATTCGCCGTCGTGCTCACCCCGCGCGCCGCGGCGGGTGTCGCCGCGGGGCAGCTTTCCGCCGAGGAGCTCGAGCTCAGTACCTACACGGGCGAAGAGGTGGACCTGACGCCCCTCGTCTACGAGGAGACGATCCTCGCGCTGCCGACGCGCCCGCTGTGCGGCGAGGGCTGCCGGGGACTGTGCACGCGCTGCGGCGCGAACCTGAACCAGGGCCCGTGCGGATGCGCCCAGGCCGCCGAGCCCGTCCTGCATCCGCGAGCCAAGTAGGCCGCCGCAAGAGGAGGAGACCCGATGGCCGTCCCCAAGCGCCGTACCTCGGTGACGAAGCGAGACAAGCGGCGCGCGCATGACGCGCTCGAGGCCCCGCACGTGATTGCCTGCCCCCAGTGCGGCGAGCCGACGCAGCGCCACCGGGCCTGCCCGCATTGCGGCACGTACCGCGGCCGCAAGGTGGTCGAGGTCGAGGAAGGCTAGGGTCAGGGTGAGCGCGGCACCCCCGGGGGCGGTTTGATGGCGGGGCCCGCCGTCTGCCTCTTTCCGGGGCAGGGATCGCAGCGGGTCGGCATGGGACGCGATCTCGTGGAGAGCTTTCCGGTCGCGCGTCGCACGTTCGAGGAAGCCGACGAGCGGCTCGACGTCCCGCTCTCGCGCCTGTGCTTCGACGGGCCCGAGGCCGTGCTCCAGCTCACCGAAAACGCGCAGCCCGCGATCCTCACGGTGAGCGTCTGCGTCTATCGGGTGCTCCTCGAGACCACCCGGCTCTCGCCGGCGGCCGTCTGCGGGCACAGCCTCGGCGAGTGGTCGGCACTGGTCGCGGCAGATGCCCTCGACTTCGGCGACGCCGTGCGCGCGGTGCGCGAGCGCGGCCGGCTGATGCAGGAGGCAGTCCCTGCGGGCGAGGGGGCGATGGCGGCCGTGCTCGGGCTCGAGGCAGACGCCGTGGCGTCGCTCTGTGCCGAGGTGGCCGGCAGCGACGTGCTCGCCCCCGCCAACCTGAACGGCGGGGGGCAGATCGTGGTTGCGGGTCACACGCGGGCGGTGGAGCGTCTCGCCGACCGCGCGACGGCGAAGCGGGCCCGGGTCCAGCGTCTCCCAGTGAGCGCACCGTTTCACTGCGCGTTGATGGCGCCGGCCGCTGCCGGGCTCGAGCGGTTTCTCTCGCCCGTGTCGTTTCGCACGCCCGCGGTCCCGGTCGTGACGATCGTCGAGGCGCGCGTGGTGACGAGTGCGGCCGAGCTGCCCTCGCTGCTCGTGCGGCAGCTGACGACGCCCGTCCGGTGGGAGGAGACGGTTCGCGCGCTCGTGCGCTTCGGTGCGAGGCTCGCGCTCGAGGTCGGCCCGGGGCGCGTGCTCTGCGGACTCACGAGGCGGATCGAGCCGACCCTGGTTGGCGTGCCGGTCGGAGACCTCGACGGCATCGCGCGGGCCCGGGAGCTGCTCGCGTGAGGACGGTGTGAGCGGCGCCCTCGACCGCCAGCTCGCGGTGGTGACCGGGGCGTCGCGCGGCATCGGGCGGGCGTCGGCGCTCACGCTCGCTGCGGCCGGAGCCGAGGTCGTGGTGAACTATCTCACCAACGACGCGGCCGCCGAGGAGACCGTACGGCTGATCGCCGCGCGAGGGGGAACCGCCGCCGCGATGCGCTTCGACGTGGGCGACGCGGAGGCCGTGCACCACGCGATGCAAAACGTCGTTGACCAACGAGGTAGAATTGATATCCTCGTGAACAATGCGGGATTGGCGGTCGACGCCCTGCTCCTGCGTCTCAAGGCAGAAGACTGGGAGCGCACCCTGCGGGTCAACCTGACGGGCGTCTTTCACTGCACGCGGGCGGCGCTCCGGCCGATGGTCCGCGCGCGCTACGGGCGCATCGTCAATCTCACCTCGGTCGTTGCCGAAATGGGGAATGCGGGGCAGACCGCCTACGCGGCCGCCAAGGCCGGGGTGATCGGTCTCACGAAGTCACTCGCCCGCGAGGTCGCCGGCCGCGGCATCACCGTCAACGCCGTCGCACCCGGGTTCGTCGAGACCGACATGGTCGGAACGCTGAGCGACGAGCAGAAGAGCTTCTACACGAGCGTCATCCCGGCGGGACGCATGGCCGCCGCCGACGAGATCGCCGCGGCGGTCGCCTTTCTCGCTTCACCGGGCGCGGGGTACATCACCGGCCACGTCCTCGACGTGAACGGTGGCCTCTACATGTGACGCGGGCGGCCCGGGCGCGAGAGGCAGGTCAGGAGGAGCACGATGGCAGCGAGCGTGGAGCAGAAGGTGAAGGAGATCATCTGTGAGCAGCTCGGCGTGAGCGAGGAAGAGGTCACGCCCGAGGCGTCCTTCATCGAGGACCTGGGCGCCGATTCCCTCGACATCGTCGAGCTGGTGATGGCGCTCGAGGAAGAGTACGACATGGAGATCTCGGACGAGGAGGCGGAGAAGATCCGCACCGTGCGGGACGTTGTGAACTACATCGAGAGCCACAAGTAGACGGATAGGATGCCCGGCGCGCTCGAACGGATCGATCCGGAGATCTTCGCGGCCGTCCGTCGCGAGACCGAACGGCAGCAGTACAACCTCGAGCTGATCGCGTCGGAGAACGTCGTGAGCGAGGCGGTGCTCGAGGCGCAGGGCTCGG
Organism: Deltaproteobacteria bacterium; assembly: GCA_005879205.1. Classification (GTDB taxonomy): domain Bacteria; phylum Desulfobacterota; class Binatia; order DP-6; family DP-6; genus DP-3. Next base: position 4,430 of record VBLD01000092.1, on the reverse strand, counting down.
TCCTCACCAACAAGTACGCCGAGGGGCTACCCGGCAGGCGCTATTACGGCGGCTGCGAGTTCGTCGACCAGGTCGAGCAGCTCGCGATCGACCGCGCCCGCGCACTCTTCGGCGCCGAGGGTGCGAACGTGCAGCCCCACTCGGGTGCCCAGGCGAACATGTGTGTCTACTTCGCCGAGCTCGAGCCGGGCGACACGATCCTCGCCATGAACCTCTCCCATGGCGGCCACCTGACACACGGTAGCCCGGTCAACTTCTCGGGGCGCTTCTTCCGCGTGGTGCCCTACGGGGTGCGCGAGTCCGACGGGCGCCTCGACCTCGACCAGGTGCGCGACCTGGCCCGGCGCGAGCGGCCGAAGATGATCGTCGTCGGCCATTCGGCGTACCCGCGGGCGATCGACTTTGCCCCGTTCCGGGCGGCCGCAGACGAGGTCGGGGCCACGGTCATGGCGGACATGGCGCACTTCGCGGGTCTCGTCGCGGCCGGCATCCATCCGTCGCCCGTGCCGCACTGCGAGTTCGTCACCACGACGACCCACAAGACGCTGCGCGGGCCGCGGGGCGGCATGATCCTGTTCCGCGAGGCCCACGCGAAGGCGATCAACGCCTCGGTGTTCCCGGGCAACCAGGGCGGTCCGCTGATGCACGTCATCGCCGCCAAGGCGGTGGCGCTGAAGGAGGCGGCGTCGCCCGAGTTCCGCGCCTACCAGCGACAGGTGGTGGCCAACGCCCGCGTGCTCGGCGACGGTCTCGTGCGCCGCGGCTTTCGTCTCGCCACGGGCGGCACTGACAACCATCTGCTGCTCGTCGATCTCCGCGGCACGGAGCTGTCCGGCAAGGTGGCGCAGGAGACGCTCGACGCGGCCCGGATCACGGTGAACAAGAACGCCGTGCCGTTCGATCCGCGTCCTCCCTTCGTTACCAGCGGCATCCGCATCGGGACGCCCGCGGTCACGACGCGCGGCATGCGCGAGGCGGAAATGGACCTGATCGCCGAGCTGATCCGGCGGGCCCTGGAGCACGTGGGCGACGAGCGGGCGCTCCTCGCCCTCGGCGCGGAAGTGCGCGACCTCTGTGCCCGTTTCCCGATCTACCCCGGCCGAGGCGCCTGACCACCGGCGATGCGCTGTCCCTTCTGTCAGGGCCTGGAGAACCGGGTCGTGGACTCGCGTCTCGCCAAGGAGGGCGACGTCATCCGCCGGCGCCGCCACTGCGGCGGCTGCGCGCGCCGCTTCACCACCTACGAGCGGGTCGACGAGGTGCTGCCGATGGTCGTCAAGAAGGATGGCCGGCGGGAGCCGTTCGACCGCCAGAAGATCGTGAACGGCTTGAAGCGCGCCTGCGAGAAGCGTCCGATCTCGGTCGACGCCATCGAGACCCTGGTCGACAAGATCGAGCGTCAGCTCCAGGAGCGCGGCGAGCGGGAGCTCAAGAGCCGCGAGATCGGCGAGGCCGTCATGCGGGAGCTGCACGCGCTCGATGCCGTGGCCTACGTTCGCTTCGCCTCCGTGTACCGGTCGTTCCGCGACGTCCACGAGTTCATGCGCGAGCTCGAAGATCTGATCGCGGAGCGACGCCAGACGCCGCGCCGCCGGCGTGCGACGCGCAGCGCACGGCGCCGCAGCGCGTGACGTCCAGGCGCGCGGCCGGCGGCCCCACCGCGGCCGACTCCCGCTTCATGGCGCGCGCGCTCGCGCTCGCCGCCCGAGGGCTCGGGCGGACTTTTCCCAATCCGCCCGTTGGTGCCCTCTTCGTACGCCGCGGGCGGGTGGTCGGCGAAGGCTTCCACACGCGCGCTGGCGCGCCGCACGCCGAGATCGAGGCGCTTCGCGCCGCAGGTGGGCGCGCGGCGGGCGCGGTGCTCTACGTGACGCTCGAGCCGTGCGTGCACCACGGGCGCACCCCCCCTTGCATCGATGCCCTCCTGCCGCTCGGGCTCGAGCGCGTCGTGGTGGCGATCGCGGACCCCGACCCCCGGGTCCGGGGACGCGGCCTCGCGCGCCTGAGACGCGCCGGTATCCCCGTCGTCTTGGGCGTGGGTGCGGCGGAGGCAGGCCTTCTGACCGCTGGCTACCGCTCCCGGGTGCTGCGCGGCCGCCCGCTGGTCACGCTGAAGCTCGCGACGACGCTCGACGGCCGGATCGCGCCGGCCGGCGGGTCGCAGCGACGATCGGGTCCCGAATGGATCACCGGGCCGGCGGCGCGGCGACTCGCGCACGCATTGCGGGACATCTCCGACGCCGTGCTGGTCGGCGCGGGTACGGTGCGGGCGGACGATCCGCGGCTCACCTGCCGGCTCAAGGGTGGTCGCAACCCCGTTCGCATCGTGGTCGCGGGCCGCCGGCTCGAGCTGCCGCGCGGCGCGCGCATCCTGACGCCGGGTGGGCCGCCGACCTGGGTCGTGGCGCCTACCCGGGCGACGCCGGCGCGGGTCGAAGCGCTGCGCCGCCGCGGCGTCGAGGTGATCCTCGAGCCGGCCCGCAGCGGGCGTATCCCCTTCGCGGCGATCATGCGGACGCTCGGGAAGCGGGGCCTCACCACGGTGCTCGTCGAGGGGGGAGCCACCGTCGCCGCGCAGGTGCTGGCGGCCGGCGTGGTCGACCGGCTCGTGCTCTTCGTGGCGCCGCTCTTGCTAGCTGGCGACGGGGTGCCCGCGGTCGCCCCGCTCGGCCTGCGACGCGTGGCGGACGCCTTCCGGGTCGACGCGGTGGCGGTCGGGCGCGCGGGACGGGATCTGGTCGTCGAGGGGCGCCTGCGGCGACGGCCGTGATCGCGGGCAGAAACCCCTTTGCCTCGGGGGAGGCCGCGCGGTACTGTGCGCGCGTGGGCGCGTCGAATCGCACCCCGGAGTGTCTCGAGCAGCTGCGTGCCGGTGGGCTGGTGCTCGTCGTCGACAGCGCGAGCGAGCCGCCCGAGGCCGTCGTGGCGTGCAGCGCGGCCCGCGTCACGCCCGAGGTGGTCAACTTCATGGTGACGCACGCACGGGGTCTCGTCTGCCTCGTGCTCACGCGCGAGCGGATGCGGCAACTCGGCATCCCCGTGATGCCGACCGACCCGACCCGGCCGCTCCCCGCGTACGGGGCGTCGATCGAGGCGCGGCACGGCGTGTCGACCGGGATCAGCGCCGCCGACCGGGCGACGACCGTGCGCGCGGCAGTGGCCGACGACGCGACGCCGGCGAACCTGGTGATGCCCGGCCACGTGACGACGATCGAAGGGGCGCCGGGCGGCGTCCTGGTGCGCGCCGCGCTTCCGGAGGCGGCGAGCGATCTGTCGCGTCTGGCCGGCCTGGGCGCCTCCGCGGGTCTCTGCGCCGTCCTCGGTCGCGACGGCAACCTCGCCACGCCTGCGGAGCTCGACGCGCTCGCCGCCGACCACGCGCTGCCTCGGGTCACGGTGACCGACGTGATCCAGATGCGGCTGCGCTCGGACAGCCTCGTGCGCCGCGTCGCTGAGGCGCTGCTCCCGACGCGCGCGGGCCCGACCTTCCGGGCCATCGTGTACGACAACACGATCGACCGCCATCAGCACATGGCCCTCGTGCTCGGCGACGTGCAGGGCGAGGGGGACGTCCTGGTTCGCCTGCACTCCGAGTGCCTGACCGGAGACGTGTTCGGGTCCGAGCGCTGCGATTGCGGCGATCAGCTCGGCCAGGCGCTCGAGCAGATCACGCTCGCCGGTCGGGGCGTCGTCGTCTACCTCCACCAGGAGGGGCGCGGCATCGGTCTCGCCAACAAGATCCGCGCGTACGCTCTCCAGGATCAGGGCCGCGACACCGTGGAGGCGAACCTCGAGCTCGGCTTCAAGGAAGACCTCCGCGACTACGGCATCGGTGCGCAGATCCTCCGCGACCTCGGCATCCGGCATGTGCGACTGCTCACGAACAACCCGCAGAAGATCGTCGGGCTCGAGACCTACGGGGTCGACGTGGTGGCGCGCGCGCCGCTCGAGGTAGTGCCGCATTCCGGCAACATCGACTACCTCCGGACGAAGCAGGCGAAGCTCGGCCACCTGTTGTCCGGGCTCACGCGGAGCGCCTGAACTGCCCCCCGGCAGACTTGCCGTGCCCCGCACCCTGCAGGCCGAACCGAGTGGCGACGGGCTCCGCATCGGCATCGCGCTCGCGCGCTTCAACCAGGCCGTGACCGACCGCCTGCTCGCGGGTGCGCTGGAGGCGCTCGCCCATCACGGCGTGGCCGACGACGCGATCGACGTCGCGGTGGTGCCTGGCGCCTTCGAGCTGCCGCTCTGCGCCGAACGGATGGCTGCGATGGGGCGCTACGACGCGCTCGTCTGTCTCGGCGCGGTGGTGCGCGGGGAGACCCCGCACTTCGAGTACGTGGCCGGCGAGGCGGCGCGCGGCATTGCGGAGGTTGCCCGTCGGCACGACGTCCCGGTGGCGTTCGGCGTCCTCACCACCGACACGATCG
>VBLD01000091.1:546-10426 GCA_005879205.1 Deltaproteobacteria bacterium | reverse complement strand
AGGCTTGTCATCCCGTTAGGGGGTGATCTCGCTAAACTTAGCCGCCCGGGCGGTTCAACCACTCGATTCCTCTAGAGAAAGTCTCCACCGTGGCGGAGCGTCCCGGGTCCCCTCGCGCGCCGATGAAAGGGGAGACGGCGCGCGCAACCGCGCCAGACGTGGTGTTGATAAGTAACCGGCTCGCGAAGCCTTGCAGGACGCGGATTCGCGGCGCGGGCACGTCGGAAGTCCGCGACTGACGCGGCGCAGCGCCGCACGCGAGCCGGGAATGCGCGCCAGTCGCGACTTCGCTTGACTTCACGCCTTCGCTGCCTCATTTGCCCGCGGTGCGCCGAGCGCCGGGGCGAAGCTTCCGTTGGGGTCCGCTGATCGTAGCGTGCGTCAGCGTCTCCCTATCGGCGCAGGCAGCCGAGCTCGACTGGCGGAAGCTCGGCGACCAGACGGCAGAGCTGCTGGCCGACGTGCTCCGCATCGACACGACCAATCCACCGGGCAGCGAGACCGCCGCGGCCAATGCCTTCGCCCGCCGGCTCGCCGCCGAAGGCATCGCCGCCGAGGTGATCGAGTCGGCCCCCGGGCGGGGGAATCTGTACGCTCGGCTGCCGGGGCGCGGCTCCGGGCGGCCCGTCATCCTGCTGTCCCATCTCGACGTGGTGCCCGCCGACGCGCGGACCTGGCGGATGGCGCCGTTCGCCGGGACGCGTGAAGGCAGCTTCGTGTACGGACGTGGCGCGCTCGACTGCAAGGGCATCGGCGCCGTCGAGCTGATGACGATGGTCGCCGTCAAGCGCAGCGGCGAGCCCCTCGACCGCGACCTGATCCTGCTCGCCACGGCCGACGAGGAGACGGGCGGCAAGGCCGGCGCTGGCTGGCTCGTACAGCACCGGCCCGACGTGGTGGCCAACGGCGAATACTGCATCAACGAGGGCGACCACATCCACGTCCTGGCCGACGGTCGCAAGGTCGTGCAGGTGGGCGTCGGTGAGAAGACGCCGTTCTGGGTCAAGCTGGTGGCCCGCGGCGATGCCGGCCACGGCTCGACGCCTCCATCCCAAACGGCGGTCACGCGTCTCATCCGCGCGCTCAACAAGATCCGCCGCTACCGGACGCCGATCCACCTCGTACGGCCGGTGGAGACCTATTTCGCCGCCCTGGCACCGCTGGAGAAGGAGCCCCTCCGCACCAGGCTCGCGCATCTCGCCGTGTCGCTCGACGACCCCATCTTCCTCGCCGAGTTCGCGCGCAACCCGCGCCAGAACGCCTTGATCCGCAACACGATCACGCCGACTGTCCTCGAGGGCAGCCCGAAGACGAACGTCATTCCCGCCGAAGCGAGCGCGCACCTCGACTGCCGTCTGCTGCCCGGCGAGAAGCCTTCGGACTTCCTCGACCAGCTACGCGACGTCGTCGGCGACGATTCCATCTCGATCGAAACCCTGCTCTCGTTTCCTGCCTCGTCCTCGGACGCCGATTCGGGTCTCGTGGCCGCGATCCGCCGCATGGCCGCCCAGGAGCTCGGCGGCGCGCCGGTCGTCCCGAGCGTCACGCCCGGCTTCACCGACAGCCATTACCTTCGCGAACACGGCGTCGCGAGCTACGGCTTCGTGCCGTTCGTCCTGTCGGAGGACGAGGAGAAGACGGTGCACGGCACGAACGAGCGCGTCTCGATCGAGAACCTGCGCAGCGGTGTCCGGCGCCTGGTCAGTGTGCTGCGCGCCCTCCCTGCCGAGCCCCCGCGCTGACGCGTTCCCATCGCAATTTCCCTTGCAATTCCCGGGCGTACTTGCTCTAAGGAGTCTTCCCATTCACACCGGAGAGGGACGGTGCTCCGGGTCGGAGTTGGACTGTCGGCTGAGCGGGATTCGGAGCGTGCTGCTGCCGAGGCGGCGGAAGTCGCACTACACTCTGCCGGTCTCACCAGAGCCGAGGTGGCGCTCGCGTTTGCAACCACGCCGCACGGGCCCGGCTTCACGAGCGTGACCCGGACGGTTGCAACCACGTGCAGCACCCGGGCGGTCGTCGGTTGCAGCGCCGCCGGCGTCTTGGCGGACGATCAGGAGCTCGAGGACGGCCCCGGCGTGGTGGTTCTGGCGCTCGGCGGCGATGTGTCGGGCCGCTACTTCTTCGTCCCCGGGCTCCGCGCCCGCGCCGAGGGAGTGGCCGAGGAGATCGCCGCCCTCGTCGACGGCTGGCCGGACGCGCCGCCCGGTGGTGAACGGCTGCTCCTCGTCTTCGCCGACTCCTACAACCTCGAGCCCGAGCCGCTCCTGCATGGACTCGGCCGGCGGCTTCCGGGTCTGCGAATCGTCGGCGGCGGGGCGTCGGAGGACGGCACCGTCGGTGAGCTCTCCGTCTTCGCCGGCGACGCGGTCTCCTCGAACGCCATCGCGGGGGTGCTTCTCAGCGGGGAGTTCCGCGCGAGCGTCGGGGTGGGACATGCGGTGCGGCGCGTCGGCCGGGTCCACCGCGTGACCCGCGCGGCGGGGAAGGTGGTGTTCGAGCTCGACGGCCGGCCCGCCTACGAGGCGTTCGCCGCGGTGGTACCGGCGCCGCTCCTCGCCGATCCGCGCCGGGCCCTCGCCGTCGTCCTGGCGGCGACCGGCAGCGGCGACGACTTCGCCGTCAGACATCTGACCGGACTCGACGCGCACGGCGGCGCGCTCGCGCTCGCCGGCGAGGTCGCGGAGGGGCAGGAGCTCTTCTTCGGCGTGCGCGATCCGAACGCGGCTCGCGAGCAGTTCGAGCAGGTTCTCGTCCGTCTGGCGCGGGCGTGGGAAGAGGCACGGCCGGCTGGCGCGCTCTACGTCAATTGCGTGGGACGCGGCCGGCGATTCTACGGCGTCCCGGGCCTCGATACCGCCTACATCCGCCGGCACCTCGGGACGCTGCCGGTGGGCGGCTTCTTCAGTGGAGCCGAGATCGCGCCGGGCGCGGGCGGCTTGCAGCTACATCAATACACGGGCGTTTTGACTCTACTGGGGCCGGGGACGTAGCGAAGGAGGACAGGATGGCGCGTGTGAAGGAGGAGAGACGCGGGCGGCTGGCGACGCTCCAGGATCTGCTGGCGGGAGGCAGCAAGGTGCTGGTCGACCAGGCGCAGGCGCTGCGCGACGGGCTCCAGAGCCGTCTCGTCGACACCGGTCGCGAGCTCGAGGCGCAGGTGATCGGGCTCGTCGGCGGCATCGAGAAGCAGCTCTCGTCGCGTGTCGACGAGCTGGTGAGCGGTCTCGCCGTGACCTTGCGCCGCGACGCCGAGCGGCTTCGCGAGCGGGTGCGCGCGCTCGAGAACCGACTCGCGGACGTCCCGAAGGAGGGCGTGCGGGAGCTCGTCCTGCCGCTGCAGACGGTGGCGAACGGTGCCGCCGAGCGGGCGTCGGTGGCGCTCGCGCGTCTCGAGGAGGCGGGCGTCCGGCTGCAGAATGCCGAGCGACGGATCTCGGACATCGCCCGGGACACGACGCGCGACACGCTCGACGCCGACGAGTTCCGGCAGCGCCTCGAGCGGATCGAGCAGCGTCTGACCGACATCGGGCGAGAAGTCGGCACCAAGCTCGGTGAGCTCGGGGCGCTGCGCGAACGGCTGACCAGGCTCGAGGGTCGGGTGGTCGACGCCAGCAAGGACCACGTCGCCCGCACCGGCGAGGCGGCAGGGTTCCGTGACCGGCTGACCCGGCTCGAAGGCCGGTTGAGCGACCTGTCCAAGGAGCAGCTCGCGCGCGCGGTCGAGACCGCCGGATTGCGCGAACGGCTCTTCCGCGTCGAGCAGCGGACGAACGGCACCCCGGCATCACCCGATGCCCCGGCCGACGTGCCCGGCGCGCCGCCGCTCACCATCGCCGCGGAGGACTGACCGAGCGTCGTGGAGATCGTCCCGGTCCCGCAGCTGAGCGACAACTACGCCTATCTGCTCATCGACGCGGAGACCGGGAAGGGCGCCGTCGTCGATTGCGCCGAGGCGGCGCCGGTGCTCGCCGGGGTCCGACGCCACGCGATGCGCCTCACCGCCGTCCTCGGCACCCACCATCACTTCGATCACGTGGGTGGAAACACGGACCTGTTGGCGGCCGTTCCCGACCTCCGGGTCTACGGCTCCGCCGACGACGCACCACGCATCCCGGGAATCACCCACCGCCTTCGTGACGGCGACACGGTCGAGGTGGGGAGTGCGCGCGGGCGCGTCATCATGATCCCCGCGCACACGAGCGGCCACGTGGCCTACTACTTTCCGGACGAGGGGGTGGTGTTCACCGGCGACACGCTGTTCGCCGGCGGCTGTGGCCGCTTGTTCGAAGGCGACGCCGCCCAGATGATGGCGTCGCTCGCCCGGCTGGCCGCGCTGCCGGACGACACGCGCGTGTACTGCGGCCACGAGTACACCGAGAAGAACCTCCGCTTCGCGGCGACGCTCGAGCCCGGCAATCGCGCACTCCAGGGAAAGCTGGCGGCCGTGGAGAGCCTCCGTCGCGCCAACCGGCCAACCGTTCCCAGCACGATCGGCGAGGAGAAGGCGACCAATCCGTTCCTGCGCACCGACAGCGCCGAGCTCGCCGCCTCCGTCCGCACGCGGCGGCCCGATCTCCCCGCGGGCGATCGCGTCGCGCTCTTCGCGGCCGTACGGCAGCTGAAGGACCGCTTCTAGGAGACCGATGGCGGACGAAATCGAAGCGCGGGTGGCGGATCACGTCTGCTGGATCACCCTCAACCGCCCTGCCAAGCGGAACGCGCTCACCACGGGCATGATCGCTGATCTCCATGCCGCCGTGGAAAGGGCCGCTGCCGAACCGGCCGTGCGGGTGGTCGTCGTGCGCGGGGCGGGCGCTGCGTTCTGCGCCGGGCTCGACCTCGGCGAGCTCGCCGCCCAGCGGGCGGGAGGCGCGGTCGAGACGCACACCCTCGAGCACACCCTCGACGTTCTCGAGCGCTGTCCCCAGCCGACGCTCGCCGCCGTGCAGGGGGATGCGATCGCGGGCGGCTGCGAGCTGGCCCTGCACTGCGATCTGCGGGTCGCCGCCGACACGGCCCGCTTCGCGATGCCGCTCGCCCGCATCGGCCTCGCCGTGCCGGTCACACTCACCTGGAAGCTCGTCGAGACCATCGGCGCCGCCGCCACGAGGGAGCTGCTTTTCACCGGCGAGCCGGTCGGCGCCGATGCCGGGCTCGCCCTCGGCCTCGTCAACCGCGTCGTGGCCGCCGCCGACCTCGAGAGCGCCGTCGCGAGCCTCGCCCGTCAGATCGCCCACAACGCGCCCCTTGCCGTGCGCGCCATGAAGGCCTTCGTCCAGCGCGCCGCCGATGAACGCCGGCGGTGGCAGCGCGACGACCTGGAAGCGCTCGCCGCTCGGGTGCGGGCCAGCTCGGACCTGCGCGAAGGCCTCACTGCTCAGCGCGAGCGACGCGCGCCGCTCTTCAAGGGCGAGTAGCGCACCCCCATCCGACCGGCGCGTCCCGATCAGAGGAAGAGGGCGGCGCCCACCTGCATGGCGAGCGCCACGTCGCCCTCGAGCCGTGCGAGCCCTTGCAGGAAGGCCGCCTGCGGCGTCAGCTCCCCGCTCTGCATCCGCCGCGCGTCATCGGCCCGGAGCGTGACGGCGCAGCGAGGGCTCGTCGCCTCCGCCCCTCCGAACTGGACGAGCACACGTCGCTCACCGTCGTCTGCGACCAGCCGGAACTCGAGCGTCCCCTTCAACGTCGCGAGCCGCGCGATTCGCGCCTGCGTCAAGTCGGCCGCGCCGGGCGGCGCGCCGACGCCGAGACCGGCCCGGGCGAGCGCCTCCCAGTCGGCACGGGTCTGCGAGAGTCGCACGACGGGGGGCCGGGCGGGCGCACGCTCGACGCGGATGTCCTCGCCGCTGACGTTCACGTACCAGGCGCCTCCGTCGACGCCCTCGAGCACGAACTCCAGCGTTGCCTCGGCCGCCAGGCGGTCCTCGAGCTCGCGGTCGAAGCGGGTGATCTGCGCGCGGAGGTCCTCGATTCGTTTCCGCAGGCGGTCGGCGACGTGCGCGCGCAGAAACGCCGTCGGCTCGAGAGCCGTGCGGTCCTCAGCCACGGGTGGCCTCGAGGAGCGGGCGAAGCCCGACCGGATCAGTGACCGGTGGCGAGCAGGTGAAGTCGCGGCACACGTAGGCCGTCGCGTGCCCGTCCACCTGCGGCCTCTCTCGCGCGGGCGGCAGGATCTCCGGTGCCCCGGGCTCGGACGAGATCAGCACCCGGTGGGGCAGATAGACGGCCGCGACTGCCGACCACAGCGCGCGCGTGTCGGGCGCGTCCCCGGCGCCCACCACCACCACCTCGGCCGGCCCCTCGAGCGAGAACTCCAGCGCCTGGAGGAAGCTCGCGTAGGCAAAGGGGTTCTTTGCCGCCTCGTCGTGATAGAGGCGGAGAATCTCCTCCGCCCGCGCGCGGTAGGCTCCCTCGCCGGTAAGGTGGTGGAGGCGGAGCAGGACGTGAGCGGCGACGCCGTTCCCCGACGGCACCGACCCGTCGGCACCCGATTTCTGGCGCGTGATCAGCCGCTCCGCGTCGGCCGCCGTGAAGAAGTAGCCGCCGGCCGTGGCGTCGTGGAATCGGGCGTCCAGCGCCGCCGCCAGCTCGCGGGCGCGCGCCAGATGGCTCGGCTTGCCGGTGGCCTCGTAGAGGTCGACGAGCGCGGCCGCGAGGAAGGCGTGGTCGTCGAGGTAGGCGTCCTGCTTGGCCTGGCCCCGCGCCCAACCGTGAAGGAGCCTCCCGCCGGAGCGGAGGTGTGTCCAGATGAACTCGGCCGCCCGGATGGCGGCGTCGACGAACCGTGGCGCCCCCAGCACGCGACCCGCCTCGGCGAGCGTACCGATCACGAGCCCGTTCCAGCTGGTCAGGACCTTCTCGTCGCGCAGGGGAGGGACGCGCTCGGCGCGCGCTGCGAGCAGGCGCGCGCGCGCTCGAGCGAGCGCCGCGGCCGCATCCTCGGGGCTTCTGCCGAACATTTTCGCCAACGTCTCGACGGAAAGGGTCAGGTGCGGAATGCTCTTTCCCTCGAAGTTACCCTCCGGCGCGATGTCCCAGTACCGGCAGACGAGCTCGACGTCGCGCGCCTCGACCAGGCCCGCCACCTCCGCCGGCGTCCACACGAAGTACTTGCCTTCTTCGCCCTCGCTGTCGGCGTCGGTCGCCGCGTAGAAGCCGCCCTCGGGATCGCGCATGTCGCGAAGAAGATAGTCGAGGGTGTCCTCGGCGATCTGGCGCAGCCACGACTCGCCCGTCGCCTGGAAGGCCTCCAGGTACAAGCGCGGCAGCTGGGCATTGTCGTAGAGCATCTTCTCGAAGTGGGGGACGAGCCACTCCGCGTCGACCGTGTAGCGGTGAAAGCCCCCGCCGATCTGGTCATAGAGACCACCGTGCGCCATTCGCTCGCACGTGAGACGCACCGCGTCGAGGAGGTCGCGGCGGCCGCTCGCCCGGTGGTGGCGGAGAAGGAGCTGGAAGGCGGCGGCGTGCGGGAACTTCGGCGCTCCGCCGAATCCGCCCTGGCGCCGATCGACGAGACCGAGCAGGCCGTCGGCGGCCCGCCGCGGCAGCGTCGGGTCCAGGGGGCCGTCGCTCGGCCGCGGCTGCTCGACGTTTTCCAGGGCCGAGAGAATCCGCTCGACGGACCTCGCCACCTCCTCCGGCTGGTCGCGATACGCGCGCGCCACCGCCTGGAGGAGACGCGGAAAGCCGGGGAGACCGTGCCGGTCGACGGGCGGGAAGTAGGTTCCGCCGTAGAACGGCTTGCCATCGGGCGTGAGGAACACGGTCATCGGCCAGCCGCCACGCCCGGTGAGCATCTGGACCGCCTTCATGTAGACGTCGTCGACGTCCGGCCGCTCCTCGCGATCCACCTTCACGTTCACGAACAGGTCGTTCATGAGCCGCGCCGTCTCCTCGTTCTCGAAAGATTCCCGCTCCATGACGTGGCACCAGTGGCAGGCGGAATATCCGATCGAGAGCATGATGGGTCTGTTCTCGGCGCGCGCGCGCGCGAAGGCTTCCTCGCCCCACGGGTACCACTCGACGGGGTTGTGGGCGTGCTGGAGGAGGTATGGGCTCGTTTCGCTGGCGAGACGATTCGGTTTCGACCCTTGGCCCACGCTCGGATGGTTGCACCGGGCCGTCCCACGCGCAACGCCCAGCCGAGACGGTCACGCTCGATTGACAACGACTCCGAAGCGCGCATTTAGCTGATCGGGGTAGATGCGGACGGTCTACGTCTCCGAGTTCCCGGCGATTCAGCACCGGCACGGCAACGGCGAGATCGTCACCGTGCGACTCAAGCGCCTCGCCGGGAACCTGCGCGCGACCTGTGCCGGCTGTGAGACGGAGTTCGTCTACCGCAAGCCGACGCCCAGTCGGACGCCGCACTACAAGTCTCCGCTCCTTCCACCGGTCAAGGGCAACTGGGATACCGACGACGACAATCACTGACCGGCGCACACGGACCCATCCGGATGGCCAACCATCTGAATTCCAAAAGATTTGCAGCTGCCGACCGACCCCGGGGGCACGTCGTGCTTGACCCATCGCGGCGATTTCCGGCATACAAATCAGAAGACGACATAACGCGCCAAATCCCCCGTCAGGGGAGCGGAGGACCCAGCTTCTTGGGGTCAATCCAGGGCTCGAGACCATCGAGGCCTGGACGGGCACGCTCTTTGAGCCCGAACCCGTCAGCTAACTTCGCCGGCGTTCAAGGAGCGGGATCATGCATACCGGAGCCAGCAGGGCCGGGGGAGCGATCCCCCGGCTCTTTGTTTATCCGCCGCGCAAACGGCTGGCGTCGATGCTGCCGTTCGTCGCCGGCCTTGTCCTCGTAACGGCGACGGTCGTTGCGGCTGAGCAAGAGGGTCCGCCGGCGGCGCCGGCGCCACGCATCGGCAGGGCATCCTGGTATGGCGCTGCCTTCCACCGTCGCCCGACGGCGAGCGGCGAGCGCTTCGACCTGCACCGCATGACCTGTGCCCATCGAACCTTGCCGCTCGGCACCACGGTTCGTGTCACGAACCTCCTGAACGGCCGATCGGTGCTCGTGACCATCACCGATCGCGGGCCATTCCGGCGTCACCGCGACATCGACGTGTCCTACGGCGCCGCGCGCGTGCTCGGCATGGTGCAACGTGGCGTGGCCCGTGTCCTGATCGAGCCCGTCTCCTGAGTCACACGATCAGGCGCGCGTGAAGTGGCCGCCCCGGCCGATCAACCGCCGGGGCCGGAAACGAATCGTGCGCTCGGCGTCGTCCACGGCGTGCCCGAGGAGATGCACCCGAAGGCCGGCGTCGGCGAGCATGGCCGACACTCGGTCGACGCCCTCGCGCGCGACCACCAGCGCGAAGCCGACCCCCATGTTGAACGTTCCATACATTTCCTCGTCGGCGATCCGGCCGAGGCGTTGCACGAGTCCGAAGATCGGTGGCACCTCCGGCCAGCGTTCGACGTCGAACCCCACCGCGCGCACGGTGCGAACCAGGTTGAAGAGACCGTCGCCCGTGAGGTGGGCAAGGGCGCGAATCGGCAAGCCGGCCTCGAGTAGCGGGAGCACCGGTCGCACGTAGATGGTCGTCGGCCGCAGCAGCTCGTCGGCGAGTGTGCAGCCGAGCTCGGGGACGTGATCGTCGAGCGCCAGCCCTCCCTGCTCGAGAAGCACCCGACGCGCGAGGGTGTACCCGTTCGAGTGCAGTCCCGCGCTCTCGAGCCCGATCAGCACGTCGCCCCCGCGCACGTCCTGTCCCGCGATGACGCGGTCGAGCGCCACCGTGCCGATCGCCGTGCCCACCAGGTCCACCGCGCTCCCCGGGCGCGCGCCGCGCAGCATCTCGCGCACCTGGGCCAGCTCACCGCCGGGACACGAGACGCCGGCGAGCTCGCAGCC
>VBLD01000091.1:0-487 GCA_005879205.1 Deltaproteobacteria bacterium | reverse complement strand
CAAGGCGACCGGGCGCGCGCCGACGCAGAGGACGTCGTTCACGTTCATCGCCACGCAGTCGATGCCGACCGTGTCGAAGCGGGCGGCGGCCTGGGCGACCAGCAGCTTCGTGCCGACGCCGTCCGTGGAGATCGCGACCCCGAGGCCGGGTGCGACCGGGATGACGTTGGCGAAGTACCCGATCTCGAGCGTCGGCCGCGCGTTGCCCGCGTAGGCGAACGTGGGACGTACCCAGCGGAGCAGCGCTTCGAGGCCCGGACCCGGCGCCACCACGGCGGCGTCGCATTCAGTCCGCGCGGACACGTCCCCTCTGTAGGCGGGGAAAGACACCTCGGGCTCGGATTTGGACGCGCATCGGGCGCCGGCACCCGCCTATCACAAGACGGGAGCCTCGCCCAACGCGGCGATGGTCAGGCCGAGCGTTTGAGGCCGACGGGGCGTCCCGTGACGGAGTGGCGGCTCCCGTTCACACGACGGAAGGGGAAGC
>VBLD01000409.1:3482-3876 GCA_005879205.1 Deltaproteobacteria bacterium | reverse complement strand
AGATGCCGCACACGGAGGGTCAGCCCTCGGCGCGGACGAGGATGCTCCGCCGGTCGGCGTAGACCGGCACCAGCCGGCGCCGCGTCAACGAGGTCAGCCGCCGGAGGCTCCCCGCCGACGCGACCGTGTAGAGCGGCGGCCCGCCGCGGTCGAGCGCCGCGACCGCCGCGCCTTCCGACACGATCACCCTCGCGTGCCTCTCGGGGCGCACCACGACGTAGTTGCTCGTCATCTCGCTGCCCCGCTCGCTGGCCAGCACCACTGGACGGCCGAGATAGAAGGGCAGCCCCGTCCGGAAGGTTCCGAAGCACATGACTCGCGCGCCCGGCTCGATGCGTGACGCCAGGGCCCGCGACGAGCGGGACTCGGCGTAGGAGCCGAGCGGACCGAGGAG
>VBLD01000409.1:2787-3440 GCA_005879205.1 Deltaproteobacteria bacterium | reverse complement strand
AGGAGAAGGGTCAGTCCGCCCCACACCAGGAGCAGGACCCCTGCACGACCGAGGACCGTCGGGCTCACCGCGGCGAGCGTTCGGCTGTCGGGCAGCCAGCGAACGAGCGCTGCTCCGGCAGCCGCCACGCCGGCGAGGGCAACGAGCCCGGCGAACAGACGGACCGCTGCCACGACGCGCGCCCGCTCGGTGGCGATGGCACCGGCGGTGAAAAGGGCGAGCGGCACCAGCGCAGGCAAGACGTATCCGGGCCGCTTGGAGGCGCAGAGCGTGAAGAAGAGCAGGATCCCGGTGCTCGTCCGTGCCAGGAAGGCCATCGCCGGCTCGGGCGGGTTCCCCGCCCGCCACCGTCGTGCCAGCCCCGGCAGCGCGGCCACCAGGACCACGGCCCAGGCGCCAAGACCCCAGGCGAGGACGCCGGCGTAGTAGTAGACCGGCGCTCCCCGGTGGAAGCGCGCCACGGAGGCGAAGCGGAGGAGCGTCTCGTCGACGAGCGCGTAGCGGAGGAAGCCCGGCTCCTCGCGCGCGATGGTGGCAATCCACGGCGCGATGACGAGGACCGCGGCGCCGACGGCTCCGAGGAGGGCGCCCGCCGTCGCTCGCCGCGGCGGGGGATGCAGCGCGCGCCGCCCCGCCCACCACCCGACCAGGGG
>VBLD01000409.1:0-2657 GCA_005879205.1 Deltaproteobacteria bacterium | reverse complement strand
TGAACGGCATGTCGAAGATCGCGAGCCGGCCGAAAGCGATCGCGAGCGGGGTCGAGGCCACGATGAACGCTCCCAGCAGCGGACGGCGACGGTCCGGGAAGAGGCAACGGCCGATCGCGAAGGTGAGGCCGACGGTGGCGAGCGCCCCGAGCGCCGCCGGCAGGCGGGCGGCCAGCTCCGCCGGGCCGAAGATCCGAAAGCCGGCGGCCATCAGCCAGAAGAACAGCACCGGCTTGTCGAGGTAGGGTAAGCCGTTGAAGTGCGGCACGCTCCAGCGCCCAAGCGCCAGCATCTCGCGTGCCACCTCCGCGTTACGCCCTTCGTCGGGCTCGAGGAGCGGCCAGCGGCCGAGCCCCCAGAGGAACGGCAGCGCCACTGCGACCGCGACCGCCGCGGCCGCCAGCAGTCGTCCACGCCGGGTTCGCGCCAGGACCTGCGCGAGCTCTCCCGCGATCGGCAGGAGCCGCCCGCGGGTCGTGTACTTCGACACGCCGGCGGTGCGCGGCCGGTGGCTGACCGGCCGCTGCACGACCCGCTCGCCGGCCAGATGAAAGAGCGCGGGGAGCCACCGGTGCGCGCCTTCGAAGAGCAGCCCGCGAGCGGCGACGCGGCGGAGCGCGTCGGCTCGGAAGACCCGCAGCGGGCAGGCGAGATCGCGGAGCCGCGGCGCCAGGAGGAGCCGGCGAGCGGCGTTGGCCAACGTCGAGGCGATTCGCCGGGTGGGTGGATCGCAGCGTGCCGCGCGCACCCCGCACGCGAGCGCCGCGCCGTCGAGCGCCCCGAGCAGCGCCGGCAGATCGGAGGGCGCGCACTGCAGATCGGCATCGAGGGTGACGATGAGCTCGCCGCGCGCGGCCTCGAACCCGGCGCGCAGCGCGGCCGTCTGGCCGCTCCGTTGCGCGAGCCGAAGCGCACGGAGCCGCGGCTCGCCGGCCGCCAGGCGCACGAGGATGGCGGGGCTGTCGTCGCTCGACCCGTCGTCGACGACGATCAGCTCCCAGACGAGCCCGCTCGGCTGGAGCGCGGCGCGCACCTCGTCCACCAAGCGGGCGAGGTTCGCCGCCTCGTCGTGCGCGGGCACGACGACGCTGAGCGTAACGCCCGGCGTCATCGAGGCTTTCTGGCCGATCGAGGGGGGCAGGTCAAGCGACCCGCCGCACCGCCTCGATGGGCATGGGCATGAAAGGCATCTCTTCCATCGTGGGCCATTGCCCGAGCCGACGCGGGCTTGATAGGTGCGCCACGATGCGGGCCACTGGTCCGGCGCCGGTTGCGGCCGTCCTTCTCCTCGGAGCCGTCGTGGCCGGCTCCTTCATGATCGTCGGTCGGCCGATCGAGGTCGTGAGCCGTAGCGCCGATGGCACGCCTGCCGACCAGCAGGTCGCCGTCGACGCGATCTCGAGCAACGGGCGGTTCATCGTGTTCGAGACGAGCGCGTCGAACCTGGTAGACGCGACCGCCGGCAAGGTCTCCGCACAGAACGTCTATGCCGCGGACCGGTTGACCGGGTCGGTTCGGCTCGTGTCGGTCACACCCTCGGGGGCCCCGTGAAGCGGCTTCGGTGGAAGCGTATCCGCCGACGGTCGCTTCGTCGCGTTCTTCAGCGCGAGCAACGATCTCGTCGCGAACGACCGCAACCCATCCGGGAGTGACGTCTTCGTGCGCGATCTCGAGACCGGGCAGACCGAGCGGGTACCGATGGATCCGATCTCTCCGGAGGTGTACCGCACGAACACGCAGCCGGCGCTGAGCGCGGACGGCAATCTGGTTGCCTTCAGCAGCTCGGCGACCTCGCTCGCGTCGGGTGTCCCCACCCAGATCTGTCTGTACGATCGGACCACACACGCGATCACGCTGGTCTCCCCCACGCACGACGGCCGGGCTCCCGACGGTGGATCGGTCATGCCAGCCGTGTCCGCCGACGGACGGATCATCGCGTTCTCGAGCAACGCGACGAACCTCATCCCGGGCGATGGCAACGGGAAGTACGATGTCTTCGTTCGGGATCTTCGCACCGCGACGACCGAGCGGGTGAGCGTCGCCACCGACGGTACCGAAGCCGACGCCGACTGCTGGGCGCCCGCGGTCTCCGCGGATGGCCGCTTCGTCGTCTTCTGGAGCGAGGCGACCTCGCTCGTCCCCGACGACACCAACAGGGTGGCCGACGTGTTCCTCCGCGATCGGCAGGCCGGCACGACGGAGCGCGTCAGCGTCTCGTCGTCCGGCGCGCAAGGTGACCGCGCGAGCCCGCACCCGGCGTCTCCGTGGTCGGTCGCGGTGTCGGCGGACGGGCGCTTCATCGCCTTCGGGAGCGAGGCGACGAACCTCGTGCCGAACGACGTCGGGGGCTTCGACGACGTGTTCGTGCGCGACCGGGCACTCGGGACGACCGTCCTCGTCAGCGTGACCATCGACGGAATCCAGGGCGACTGGCACAGCGGCGCGCCCGTGTTGACCCCCGACGCCCGTTCGATCGCGTTCAGCAGCGAGGCACCGAACCTGACCGGCCCGCAGCGGATCGTCACGTCCCAGGCGCTCGTGCGGACGATCGGATGCGACACGGGGCCCGCCCAGCCGTGGGAGCACTGCCCGACGACGACCACCTCGACCGCCCCGTCCACGACCGCTGCAACCGCCCCGGTCACGACCACGACGAC
>VBLD01000385.1 GCA_005879205.1 Deltaproteobacteria bacterium | reverse complement strand
GGGAGCGCGGAGAGGTCGAACTTCAAGTAGGCGAGGTCGGCCGGCCCGTGGTCGACGTCGAGGTGGTCGGCCAGCCCGTGATCCCAGGTGGCTTCCACCCCCCCCTGGACGAACGTGTCCGCCACCGGCGTGAGGTCGAGACTGTCTGCTGCGGCCCTCGTGCTCGCCGTCGCACCGAGCGCCAGGCCAACCGTCAGGATCAGAGCACGCATCGCGTTTTCCCCCTGGTCGTCAGAATTGGTTGTCGTCAGAGACGGCGGCGTCAGAACGGTGCCGTCTGCGACGCGCCGGCAGCGATCCAGCGGCGGATCAAATCGAGATTGGCGGGCGACACCGGCGTGCCGACGAGCGGCATGCGCGAGCCCTCGCCGGTCCCGAGCTGACCGAGAAGCTTCTGGAGTAGAAAGCTGCGGTCCGGGTCCCCGGGCGCGACGCGCAGGACGCCCGCGCCGCCGGCCGCCGGGTTGGCAGCGGTGACGCCGACCAGATTGCCGTAGGCGGCACCCGCAGCGAGACTCAGCCCGCCGGCCGCCGCCGCGGCACCGTGGCACGTGGGCGTGGCGCACGTGGCATCGAAGACCTTCTGCTGAATCGTCGCGAAGGTCGCCGATCCCCCGGCATGGCGGGCAGGCTTGCACGTGAACGTCAACCGCTCGACCGCCTTGCCGCTCTGCATCTTGAGGACGGCGCGGCCCTTGCGCTTGCCGTGCGTCACGACTCGCACGCCCGCGGCCGCCGTACACACGGGCGCCACGTCCGCTTTCAATGCCTCCAGGGCTGCCGACAGGTCCTCGAATCCGGGCGCCGGGGCCATGCTCGCGCTCTTCACGTCCGAGGAGTCGCAGCTGGCGCCGCCGTTGTCGAAGCAGAGGCTCGCGCGGAACTCACACCCGCCGTCGGCCGCTCCGTCGCTGTCGCACGCGGGATCGCCGTCCGTACACAGCGTCACCCGCCCGTTGCCGGGTGCGGCGGAGCCGCCGATCTGCAGTTTGGCCTTGCAGCTCGTGCGCGCCGACGCGGCCGGCACCGGCGCGAAGGCGATCAGCATCATCAGGGCTAGCGGCGTGACCTTCTCTCTCACCTTCATCTCACCATCACTCCTCGTATGCTGGTTTCCGACCGCGAGAGGTGCATGGCAGGCCCCATGAGCACATCCGCGGCATACGCCTTTTAAGCAATACAGCTGGGAAGTAAATCCGAGCTTTCCCGTGAAGGAATTGGGGGAATCCCCGCACGGACGGCCGCGAATGGCTGCGATTTCAGCGCGACGAACGGGGGGAAATCCGATCCCACACCGTCGGGGACCCGCGAACGCTTCGCCGAGATTCGTTGGGGGAATCTCCCCCGAGCGGCACGCGGGGTTTTGCGAATTTACTTCGGTCCTACGTCGCTCTAAAGGACACCGCTACGGCGATGCTCATGGTGGCTGCCACGAACTCCAACGTGCCGGGATGCAAACGCTGATGCGTCGTCCGCCCCCGATTCCACGCCGCACCAGGGGCCAGACAGGCCGCGTGCGGCCGGTGTTGGTGCCGACGGCAAACGCCCGCCCGCGTCCGCGGGGGCACGGCATGAGGCGTCAAGGCGGCGAGCCGCATGCGCTCGCGCTGTTCATTCTGATGCTCGCGTCGATCGTGCTGGCGTTTCTCGCGCGCTAACGATCGCACGGTGGGCCCGAAAGCGACGGTCTCGAGACGAAATAGCGGGGAATCCCTATCGGATCGCGGGTAATTCCCAATTTTCGAAGCACGCGCGGTTCTAATAATTGCGCTGTGCGCAGTCGCAAGGCAGGCGACCAGCGAAGGGGAGACGAGATGATCGGAAAGTCGGCGTTCCTGGTGGGCTTGGCGACGGTCGCCTTCGTGCTCGGCGCGACGGTGACGCCAACGATCGGGGTAGACAGGGTGGACCTCACGCCGGTGGCGGACACGTTCGTCCAGGGGGGGGTGGAAGCCACCTGGGATCACGGGCTGGCCGACCACCTCGACGTCGACCACGGGCCGGCCGACCTCGCCTACTTGAAGTCCGACCTCTCCGCGCTCCCCGGCCCCGTCACGCGCGCCACCCTCACCCTCTTCTGCGGCAACAGCTCGTCCGACGGCGGCACCGTCTACCCGGTCGCCGACTCGAGCTGGATCGAAGGCACCCGGCACGGCGAGACCACCGCCAGCGCCAGCGGCCCCGGCCTCAAGTTCGCCGACCTCGACACCAACGCCGACGGCACCCTCGACGCCGCCGACACCTCGCCCTTCCTCCCCGACGTCGCCCGGCCGCTCGCCGCCCTCGGCAGCGTCGTGGCCGGCCAGCCCGTCACCGTCGACGTCACCGCGGCCCT
>VBLD01000402.1 GCA_005879205.1 Deltaproteobacteria bacterium | reverse complement strand
TTGGGGCAGGTGCCGTTGCAGGTGGGTGCGGTGGCGTTCTCGCACGGGGTCTGACAGACGCAGCTCCCGCCTCCGGCGGTCGGCGCACAGACCTGGTCCGGGTTGGGGCAGGTGCCGTTGCAGGTGGGTGCGGTGGCGTTCTCGCACGGGGTCTGACAGACGCAGCTGCCGCCTCCGGCCGTCGGCGCACAGACCTGGTCCGGGTTGGGACAGGTGCCGTTGCAGGTGGGCGCCGTGGCGTTCTCGCACGGGGTCTGACAGACGCAGCTGCCGCCGGCCGCGGTCGGCGCACAGACCTGGTTGGGATCCGGGCACGTGCCATTGCAGGCGGGCGCCGCTGCGGTTTCGCATGGAGGCACGCAGACGCACGTCTGGCCGACCATGACGCAGCTCTGTCCCGCCGGACACGGACCGTTGCAGGTCGGGGCCGTGTCGGCGCACTGCTTGATCGGCGGAATGCAGATGTTGGCCGGGAAGGTGAGCGTCACCGGTTGCAGCGTGCCCTCGTCGATGCCGCTCGCGCGCGCCAGGTCGGTCAGGGGATTGGTGTCGGAGGCGAGCACGAGGAAGTCCGCGCTGACGCACGTCTCGGTCGGGCTGCAGGTGGGGCACATCGGCGGCCGGCACTCCGTGTCGGTCATGCAGAAGACGCTCGCCGACGCACTGCAGTGTGGATGGAACGGTACGTTGGTCGCATCGCCCGCCTGCCCGAGGACGACGACGCACGCCCCGCTCGTGGTGTTGGCGCAGTCGTCCTGCGACATGCAGAACTGGCTCGGGGACAGCTCGCAGTGCGGGCTTACCTGACAGATGCCGCCGCCCAGGCAGTCGAAGCAGCTGCCCGTGGGGCAATCACCGCGAGTGGGGCACGGAAGGCCCGCCTGGATGCCGCCGAGACAGGTCGAGCCGGTCGAGCAGGAGCTGCCGGTGCAGTCGTCGTTCATGATGCACATGCGGCCGGTGACGCCGGGCGTCGCGCTGAAGCGGCAGAACCCGAAGCCCGGCAGCAAGTTTGCCGTCGGGACGACGGGCGAGCGACTGCTGATCTCGTCGGTGATGATATTGAGGCGGATGCGGTCCACCGGGTCGACGCTGGTCACGGTGATCGTGCAGGCCACCGGCTCGCCCGCGTTGGCGATCGGAACGGGTATGCAGGGCGTGCACAGGCCGCCGGGGCACTGATCCGCCGTCGTGCAGCGCAGCCCCGCGTTCGGCCCGCCCACGCAGATGGTCGCGGTGCAGATGCCGTTCGGAACGGTGACCGGGTTGTCGCAATCGCGGTCGCTCGCGCATGCGACGCCGGCCTTCGGTCCGCCGAGGCAGACGGTCTGCAGCCCGCCGCCTGACAGCTGGCAGTCGGTTGCGGTGGTGCACGTCACGCCGGCATTGACGCCGGGGCAACCGTTCGTGGTTCCCTGGAGGCATGCCCGTCGCGCGGCGTTCACGCAGGTCTTCTCGATCTGCGCGCCGTGCTGGGCGCGGGCGACTCGTGGCCCGGCGGTGAGCACGAGAACGGCGACACCCAGGCTCCCACCAATGATACGCGAGGCTCGCGCTATGCTAGTCATCGTCTAGCACCCCTGGCGGCAGTTATGCGGCAGTTATGTTGTGTTACGTGGAGGCCGTTCAATACCACGGAACACCGAGCCGCGGGGACCGGAGTTCTGCTGAAAAGGACTAATCGTGAGGCGACGACGCCATTAGAGGCGCTGATTTGTGCGATAGCGCTACTCGAGCGGCGTGCGCACTCCACGCTGCCTGCGCCGGCGGGTTGGGGGACGTGTGAATGTTATCCACCGGCGCGCGAGCCGAGCCCACGGCACGATCGCATGATCAATCAATGAAAAGAGCTCGAACAGCTGAGCCGATGTCGATGGCGACGTCGATGGCAACCTTGACGCGGCGCGCATCATGTTGTACCGAGGGCCGCACCTGAGGGACCAAAGCCGGCCGTGCCGCGCTGAGGCCGCCACGTAGCGGGCCCCGGCGGCCGTCGTGTGGATGCACCAACCACCAGGGCGGTCCAGATGCAAGGTGGCCACGGCTGCACGCGAAGACCCGGTGGAGCGCCACCTGCGCGGCGCGAGTGGGGAATGGAGAGGGGCGGTGAGGTGCAGAAGATGGTGACCGCTCGGGCACGACTGGCCGGAGCCATCGCCGAGTCGTAGCGCTCGTCCAGCCGGACCTGCTCCCGGACGCGAGTAACGGGGGTGTGCGTCCTTTTGCGGGTCACCGGAAGAGTGTCCGGTCGCTGTGCTACGTGGCAGAACTCAGGTCCGCAGACCCGCTGTCGCCTTCGCGCGTATGTGCAGGGCGGTCGCCGGGCA
>VBLD01000401.1:4604-6202 GCA_005879205.1 Deltaproteobacteria bacterium | reverse complement strand
GCCGTACACGGCTCCGCGTGTCCGGACCACGCTGCCGCTTACCTCCGGCGTGTTTCCGGGGTCAATAGGGTAGCTCGATTTTTCTTCTTCGGTCTTTCGAGCGATGCGACGCGGTCCGTCGTGAGGGTTGATCATGCCCTCCTTGCCGGCCGCGTCCTGCCGACTTTCGGCGGTCCGCTCTCCCCGACACACCGGAGGGAACCGCCTTCGTGCGCCGTGCGCCGCGATCTGCCGGCTACTCGGGACATCCGGCGACCGGGACGCAGGTGCAAGTGTCCGCGGGTGCGATCGTCGCCGGGTTGTTGGGCGTGATCGCGACGAAGCCGACGTCGTTCAGCGGCGCCGAGCCCGAGAAGATCGGTCCGGCGGCGACCTGGATCGAACCGACGCTGCCGTCATAGGACTGCGGCCGCGCCACCGGCGGGCCGACCGTGACCGGTCCGTTGGTGTTGGGATCGCTGCCCGACTTGAAGCCGAAGCCGGCCCGCGAACACCCGTCGCCGTTCAGGTCGGCGAAGCTACCCGTCGCGCCGGCGGTCGTCGGCTCGGCGTTGAGCACCAGCTGCGAGATCAGCCCCTCTCCGGCGTCGAAGGTGGAGCCATCGGGACAGGGATTCTGCGTGTCCTGCCAGACGGTCGCCAGCTCGGGGGTGGAGATGCGGAAGTGGATGCCCGCGGTGTCGGGACTGCTGTTGCCGACGGAGCGTGCCACCTTGCCTTTCGTGTCGGCTCCCTGACCCGTTGCGGTGCACGCCTTGCAGAGAGGGCTGGAGCAGTCGTCTCCGGTCCCGTAGGTGCAATCGGGTCCCGGGTCGCTCGTGTCGCCCGCCTTGATGACCTCGTTGTCCCCCGTCTGGGGGCGTGAGGTGTTGACCACCCCGAGGCCGCACGCGAATTGATCGACGCGACCGCAGAGCCCGCCGAGGATAGGGACGTTGAAGGTGGGGACGATGAACCCCGGTGTGTCGCAGCAGGTGTTCTTGCTGCAGCCGTTCTGGGGGGCGCCGGGCGGACTGCCACATCCGGGAATACCGGCGCAGGCGGCGTTGGGGTCGCCGCACTTGATGCAGGCCGTGTGACTGCACGCAGGCGGGGAATCGGCGGCCGAGACGGTGAACGTGGTCTGGATGCCGGTCGGGAAGGGGAACGCGAAGCCGTCGGCCGTGGCCCACGGGGTCTGGAGACACGTTCCCGATTGTCCGCCGCAGTCGGTGTCGCTGTTGCAGAACCCCAACGCATTGGTGGCCGAGCTGGTGATGCAGACCTTCGGGCCGGGGACGCCGAGCAGCTGGTAGGTGTTCGCGATCGGCTGGCCCGGGACGATAGCCGGGCACGCCTGGGAGCACGTGCCGCCCGGGCAGGAGCTGCAGTCGATGGTGCAGTTGCCGGTGCAGGTCGGGAGGAATCCTCCGCCCGCAGAGCTGCAGGCGGCGCCGCCGAGGTTGGTGCCGTCGCACTCCTCCCCGGGGTCGAGCATGCCGTTGCCGCAGAGCGTGGTCGTCGTGGTCGAGGTCGTCGTGCTGGTACTGATCGTCGTGGTCGAGGTGCTCGTCGTGGTCGTCGTGGTGCTCGGGCACCCGTTGGGGCCGCAGGCGTCG
>VBLD01000401.1:0-4559 GCA_005879205.1 Deltaproteobacteria bacterium | reverse complement strand
CTGCAGCGCGTCGCATCGCGCCGGATGCTGCAGTGGATCTTCCCGACCGAGTCCGTGCGGCAGCAGGTGACGAAGCCGGGCTTGCCGCAGGTGGAGCGGGCCGCGCAGCGAACGACGCTGGACTTGCAGGGCCGCGGCAGCCGCAACGCGTCGACCTCGCCCTTGGCTACCCCGGCGACGCATCGCACGTACTGGCCGTGGTTGGTCGCCGCGGCGCAGGGGCACTGGATCTCGGCCTTGTCGCGCGTGGCGCAGACGGCGGCGATGTCTGTGCACGTCGCCAGCGCCCGCGCTGGGAATCCGCCGATTGCGGCGAGTAAGCAAGCAGTGACGATGCCCCGCACGCTAGATCTCATGCAAATTCCTCCGTTGCCGGCGGGCGGGTTACTCGGCCGCTCCCCCGGGCTCGCGGGCAGCGAGACGACTCCATGCCACAAGCCGGCTGTCAAGTCACGTCAATTTATGAGCCCGGAGGCAGAAATTCGGAGGACGACGACGACGGTGGTGAACGCGACGCGTCAATGGCGCCGTCGCGTCCGTGGATTCCCGGTCAGTTGAGCTGGAAAGTCAGCCGCAGCTGGACCATGTCGTGAGCGCGGAAGGTTCCGAGGATGGAGCGGCGCGAGCTTTCGATGGCGACCCACGCCCCGCTCAGCAGGAAGTTGTCGTTGATCCGGTAGGTGACCAGGGGCTGGAAGCCGAAGGTGCCGCTCGCCCAGGCGAGGACCACGATGCGCGGCTCGAGCCGCCCGTGCAGGTAGTCGGTCTGGAGCGCGACCGAGAGGTAGTCGTTGTCGAACGCGTACAAGTCCTCGAAATTCTTGGCCGGTGCGATTCGACACTGGTTGCTCGCGAGCGCTACGGGGCTGCAGACGCGCAGATTGGTAGGAGCGGTGGCCGGCTTCCCCGGCTTCTGCTGCGCCGTGCGGAAGTCCCGTTCGCGCCGCTCGAAGACGTTCGTCTCCCCGTGGATCGCTGCCACGACGATGAAGCTGTTGCTCGGATTGAGGGGCCGGAAGAAGAAGAACCGGTCGTAGCCGAGCAGCCAGCGGACGTAGTCGGTCCGGGGGATCGTATTCGTGAAGAGCCTGCCGTTGAGGATCGACCGGGGTACCTGGGCGAGCGGGTTCAGGTTCTGATTGGGAATCACCGCTTCTTCGTCGTGGAAGTACTCGGCCTCGGTTCGGACGATCCCGTTCACCCGCGGGCTGAACCAGGTCGACGACAGGCCGATGACGGATTCGAGCTGACGGTCGAGGATGGTCACGATCGGCTCTGCGTAGGAGCAGGTGCGCCCGTCGGGCGTATGCCCGACCGCGCCGAACCGCGCGCCGGCGCCTTTGACGAGTGGCTTGTTCGTCGCATTATTCAAACAGATCGGCGTCCTAAAGCCGCGGTCGTCGATCAGGGTCGGGGGGTTTTGCTTGAGCCGCTGACCCTTGAGATCGCCGAAGCCCTCGTCGAAGCCTCCCGGGCCGCCCGTGAGGAGGGGGGTGGGGGCCACCGGGAACTCGCGTGCAAACCAGGTCTGCACCGTGTAGTCGCGCGCCACCACGCCGGTCAGCCGGACGCCCCAGCGGGTGTTCGCCCAGCTGTTCGCGGGCTGCCGGCTCACGACGACGAGGTGCAGGCCCTGAAAGGTCCTCGGGTCGAAGCCGTTTCGCTTGATCAGGTCGTTGGCGATCAGCTGCGGATCGGGGACGTCGGGGCTGAACGGGCTCACGCCGCCGACCATCGGATCGATCGGCACCGTGGTGTCGACGACGCCCGGCACGACGAAGGCGTCGGCGAACGTGCTCGACAGCCAATTCCAGTTGTCGAGCAGCTTGTAGGTGGTGCGCATCGCCCAGAACGGGATGCGCGCCTCGTCGAGGTCCTGAAACAGGCCGGGCGCGCCCAGCGTGAGGTCGAAGGCGTTCAAGCGGTCCATGAACACGATGTCGTCGGATTCGCCCCAGGAGATCGATTGGCGCCCTGCGCGCACGAACAGCGGCCCCTTCTTGTGATGCGGTTGCGGCGCCCGTAGATGTGGCGCGCGTTCTTGTTCTCGTCGTTGAAGGTGAAGCTCTCCTTGTTGATGTTGTCGCTCTGCGACTGCCGCGCCTTCAGGTTCTGTCGGTTGAAGTTCCACGGACCGTTCAAGTAGTCGTACAGCCCGTCGTAGAAGCCCCACCAGGCGAATCGGAACTTGAAGTCGTCGGGGTTGATCAGCGACAGCCCCGGCACCTCGTGCATCCAGGACATGTAGTCGGTGAGCTTGGCGTCGAACTCGGGTTGGTAGAAGTTCCGGTGTTGGGCCAGGTCACCGGCGGAGTAGCGGCACTTGGAGGAGCGCTTCCCGTTCTCCATGCAGCTCGGCGTGCTGGGGCTCCCGGCGAGATCGCCGTTTCCCGGCCAGTCTCTTTCCGACGAGTCGGTCAGGATCCCGAGTTGCGAGTAGGCCCGGAAGCGGAAGTCGAAGTGCCGACCCTTGTCGAGGAAGTAGGCGTGGGTGGGGGATCCGGCCCAGGCGAGAACCGCCAGGCCGAGCACCAGCCAACGTGCCGAGCTCCGCATGGGGCCGCCTATTTGAGGTTTCAAGGCCGTTGTCAAGGCGATTAGCATGATGATGGAGTGGGGAGGGGCGCTCGTGGGAGGCCTGGTCCCGGTCTCGCGACAGCGCGTCCGCCCCGACGCCACCTTCGCGGAAGCGGGTTCGGGCCGCGATCGACCGGAGCCGAACGGTGGTCGTCCTTGCAGGTCAAGCACTTGGATGCGCGACAGGGGGGGCCCCGTCAGCCAGCAACGGCACCAGGTTGTCAGTCGCCGGCGGCGGCCGGCGAGATACCCCCGGGTCGGCGCGTGGCGGCCTGAACGTCGTTCTCTATCGACCTCCGAGCGTTCTGGCGCCTGCGACGGTATTGACGGCCTCTGAACGCCAGCGCATCAGGATGCAGGGAAGAGGAGAAAGCATGGGTCGCCGTGCGTTGGGTGGGGTGGTGCTCCTCGCTATGGCTCTGAGCGCGGAGGCGGGTGGCCTGGTGCCGACACCGAGCGAAGCGCGCACTGCGGCCGGCGGAGCCGGCGCCGCAATCGCCGCCCGCCATGGTCCGGCGCAGATCCTGTCTCGCCGCCATGGCACTGCGGTGAGCTTCAACTGGGCCGGCAACGCCGCCTCCGGCACGACTTTCACCGACGCGAAGGGCACGTGGACCCAGCCGGCGGCGGACTGCTCCAAGAACCCCACACAGATCTCCTCGTTCTGGGTCGGCATCGACGGATTCACCTCGAACACGGTGGAGCAGATCGGCACGGACGCGGACTGCGTGCATGGGCGGCCGTTCTACTTCGCGTGGTGGGAGATGTTCCCCGCCCCCCTGAACGTCATCCCCCTGAGCGTGCGCCCCGGCGACACGGTGTCGGCCGACGTGTCGACCAGCGGGACCGCCTTCACGCTGACCATCGCGGTCGGGACGCAGCGGTTCTCCACGACCCAGACGTCGGCGTCCGCGGCCAAGAGCTCGGCCGAATGGATCGCCGAGGGGCCGTCGCAGTTCCTCGCCGATTTCAATGCGGTGTCCTTCTTCGACGCATCCGCCACCGGGGGTGCATCCATGGGCACCCATACCGGCTCGATCACGGACCCGGCATGGATCAACGACCAGGTCGTCATGGTCACCCACTCGGGAAGGATCAGGGCTCAGCCGTGCTGCCTCCTCAACGACGGCACGGGCTTCATGGTGGACTGGCTACACAAGTAGCGTCAGCAACTGGCATCCCCGCGGGCGCACGAGCTTCGAGCTGCTGGCACGGGAGCTGAGCCTCTCCGTCCTCCCGGTGTGAAGGGGGTAGTGTTCAAATCCCCCGCTTCGCGCTATCAACAGCGGGGAGGGCTGGGGCGGCCCGCGCTAGCGACGCAACAAGAGGAGGTTCTATGGCGGAGCAGGGGCGTCAGCAGGAGCGGCGTCGGATCGAGACGATCCACCGCGAGTCCGTGAAGCTGGACAACGCGGCCAAGCTTCCTCCGGGAACATGGGTCTCCCGCCGCGACGGCCGCCTGTACCGGGCGACCGCGCAGGGATCGCTGGTCGCGGTTCAGTCGAGGGAGCTGGAGGAGTTTGAGCTGCTGAGCGAGGATCCCTACGAACCTGACGAGAGCGCGCGCATCATGTCGACCCGCGCGAACGTCAGGCCGAACTTCTAGGCGAAAGCCGCAGGTCTTCCGAGTTCCAAGACTCCGCGGGCCGCCCCCGCCTAATGTAGCGCGCCTCGCCCGTCTCCGAGCGGCTCCACCTTGACCGCATAGGTCTCGCCGCCCACCCGGACGCTGAACACGCCGCCGCCCTCCCGGCCAGCCAGCTCGCTGATCTCGCAGTCTTGCTCGAGCCGGCGCCCGAGCTCCCCCGCAAGGACCGCCCTGTGAATCGCCCGCGCCACGTCCCGCATCCACCACCTCCCCCCTGCGAAGGTAGCGCAGACGCGCGCGCAATGCGAGGAAAACGAGTTGGACCGTGGCCACCTGGACGGCGTCTCGTGGAGGGGTCGGCGGACCGCTCATGGACATTTCATGGACAATCGCA
>VBLD01000384.1 GCA_005879205.1 Deltaproteobacteria bacterium | reverse complement strand
CGGCGGGATGATCCTCGCGTACACGACGTACCGCTATCTGAACCCGACCGCGTTCGCCTTCGGGTCGAGACAGCTGGACGTGGTGATCGGCGGCATCAACACCGGCGTGCTGCTGCTCAGCAGCTTCACGGTGGCCGTCTCGGTCCACGCGGCCCGGCACGGCCAGCGGCGGCTCCTCGTCGCCGCGCTCGTCGCGACGATCGTCCTCGGCCTCGTCTTCCTGGGCTTCAAGGCCCACGAGTGGCGGCATCACTACCACGAGGGTCTGGTACCGGGCATCCGCTTCACCCACGCGGGCCCCGACGCGGCCGGCGTCGCGCTCTTCTTCTGGCTCTACTTCGCGCTGACCGGGGTCCACGCGCTCCACCTGACGATCGGCATCGGCGTCATGGCAGTCATCGCGACGCTCGCCTGGCGCGGGCGCTTCACGCCCGCCTACCACAATCCGGTGGAGATCGCGGGACTCTACTGGCACTTCGTGGACGTGGTCTGGATCTTCCTGCTGCCGCTCCTCTACCTGATCGGGAGGCATGCGCCGTGAGGGTCCCGGGCGTTTATGTGGTCGTCCTGGTCGCGCTCCTCGGCCTCACGGCGCTCACCATCCTCGCCTCGTCCCTGGACCTCGGGCCGTTCAGCGCGCCGGTGGCGTTCACCATCGCGGCGACGAAGGCGCTGCTCGTGATGCTCTTCTTCATGCACCTGAAAGACTCCCCGGGCATCCTCTGGCTCGCGGCGGTCGGCGGGTTCTTCTGGCTCGGCATCCTGATCGTGCTCACGATGAGCGACGTCGCGACGCGCGGCGTGCTGCTGATCCCGGGGAAGTAGGTCGGGTGGCCTGAACACAGAGCAACGCCGTGTTGCAGCCTGACGTTGCGATCCCGCCGGCCACCCGGCCAGCCATCATACGTCTCGCCGTTGAGCCGGCCACGGCACGTGCCTCGCTGGCACGGCGACCGTGGGCGCCACCACCTACCAGCCCCGGGCCACAGAGGGCACCGTCCTCCACCGCCTCGTCCGCGACTACTTGGAAACGTTCTTGCGCGAGGTCGCCGACCGCGCCGACGGTGGCGGTCTGCCCCGCTTTGTCGAGCGCGAGTTCCGGGAGTTCCTCACGTGCGGCGCGCTCAGCCGAGGCTTCGCGCGCGTTCGGTGCGAAGCCTGTGCCTTCGAGCGCCTCGTGCCGTTCTCGTGCAAACGACGCGGCTTCTGTCCTAGTTGTGGCGGGCGGCGTATGGCGGAGCTGGCCGCTCACCTCGCGGACGCCGTGCTTCCCTACGTCCCTGTGCGTCAGTGGGTACTGACGCTGCCCCACCGCCTGCGCTACCTCCTCGCCTGGAACCACAAGCTCTGCCGCGCGGTGCTCTCCGTCCACGTCCGCGCCGTGCTCGGCTTCTATCGCCGCCGAGCCCGGCGCCGCGGCGTGCGTTACGGGCGGAGCGGCGCCGTGACAGTGATTCAGCGCTTTGGGGGTGGGCTGCAGCTCAATGTTCACTTCCATAGCTTGTTCCTGGACGGCGTGTTCGCGGAGGCCGGCGACGGGAGCTTGGAGTTCCACCCCGCCGACCCGCCGAGCGACGAGGACGTGGCCCGGCTGCTCGCCACCATCCGCCGCCGCGTGCTGCGCCTCCTCGCGCGCCGCGGGCTCGCGGTCGAGGACACGCCCGACGTCGATCCGGTCGCCGAGGAATCGCCCGCGCTCGCCGGCATCAGCAGCGCTTCGATCCAGGGGCGGATCGCGCTCGGGCCGCGCGCCGGCGCCCGCGTGCTCCAGCTCGGCCGGGAGCCTGACGCCCCCTGGGTCACTTCCCGAGGACGATGCCAGGCGCACCTCGAAGGCTTCGACCTCCACGCGAACATCACGGTGGCAGCCGAGGACCGCACGGGAGTCGAGCGCCCCTGCCGCTACGTGCTTCGCCCGCCGGTGGCGCAGGAGCGTCTTGCGCTGACGCCCGACGGCCTCGTCCTGGTCACCCTCAAGGCCGAGTGGAACGACGGCACGACCCACCTCCTCTTCACGCCGGTCGAGCTGTTGGAGAAGCTCGCCGCCTTGACCCCCCGCCCACGCATCAACCTGATCCTCTACCTATGGATTGCGCGAGGCCTCCACCCAAATGCGCGACACCGCGGAGGATTCGAGTCCCTCGTTGAATCAGGCGGTGCATGCGTGCTTCTTGGCGAGCGTCACGACGCGCAAGTTGCGCGCCGCGGCGCGCTTCTCAGCAGCGGTCGGCACGGCTGGGAGCGGAAGGTGAGCGCGCTCGATCGCTGCCGGGGTGTAGGCGTG
>VBLD01000383.1:4807-7097 GCA_005879205.1 Deltaproteobacteria bacterium | reverse complement strand
ACCGGACGTCGAGTGGGGCCAGCGGGTGGCGGCCTTCGTGGTGCTGCGTCCCGGCGGGTCGCTGTCCCCGGAGGCGCTCACCGACTTCTGCCGCGAGCGCCTGGCGAGCTTCAAGAAGCCCGAGGTCCTTCGCTTCGTCGCGGAGCTGCCGAAGAACCCGATGGGAAAGATCCTCCGCAAGGACCTCCGCGCCGAGCTCGGGGCCGCGTGAGGCGGCCGCGCGGCGAGGAGGCCGCCGTCGAGCTGAGCGTGCGCGACGGCGTGGCGTGGATGACGCTCGCGCGTCCGGCCACCGGGAACCGGCTCGACGCCGAGCTGCTCGGCGCGCTCGGCGATGCGTGCGCGGCGGTGGAAGACGACGAGCGCGCGCGGGTGGCGGTGCTCGGCGCCCGCGGTCGCCTGTTCTCGGCCGGCCTTCCGGACGGCTGTGCCTGGCCAGAGCCGGCGTGGCCGGACGGCGTCGGTGCCGTCGCGGCGCTCAGCAAGCCCGTGCTCGCGGCGATCGGCGGGGACGCGCTCGGCTGGGGCTTCGCGCTCGCGCTCGCCTGCGACGTGCGGATCGCGGCCACCACGGCGGTGTTCGCGCTGCCCGACGTCGCGGCAGGGCGATTGCCCGGCGGCGGGATCACGCAGCGTCTGCCGCGCATCGTCGGACCCGCCCGGGCGCTCGAGCTGTTGCTGCTCGGCACCCGGCTGCGGGCGCCGCGGGCGGCGGCGTGGGGCCTCGTCGCCGCCGCGGTAGAGCCCGCGCGCCTCGCCGCCGTCGTCGCCGCCGCCGCTCGGGCCCTCGCCGCCCGGGCGCCGCTGGCGGTCCGTCTCGGCAAGGAGGCGGTGGTGCGGGCCCTTGATCTTCCGCTCGAGCAGGGCATCAGGTTGGAACAGGACCTGTACGTGCTATTGCAGACCACGGCGGACCGCCGCGAGGGCATCGCGGCCTTCCGGGCGCGCCGCCGGCCACGGTTTCGGGGCCGCTAGGAGGACGGCACGCGCATGGCGAATCAGATCGGAAAGATCTACGTTTGCACGCAGTGCGGCGCGCAGGTGATCGTGACCAAGGGAGGCGCCGGCACGATCAGCTGCTGCGGAACCGAGATGCAGCAGAAGAAGTGAGGCTTCGATGAACAGGAAGGTCATGACGCCGAGCGCTTTCCAGGAGGACGCCGCATGAATCCGGTCGCCGTGTACCCAGGCTCCTTCGACCCGATCACCAAGGGGCACGTCGACATCATCCGGAGAAGTCTCCAGGTGTTCGACCAGGTCATCGTCGCGGTCGCGTTCAATCCGCAGAAGGATTCCGCGTGGTTCACGCCCGAGGAGCGGACCGAAATGATCCGCGACACGTTCCGCAGCGAGGGCAAGCGCGTGGCGGCCGACGCCTTCTCCACCCTCCTCGTCGATTACGCCGCCTCGAAGGGTGCCGGCGTCATCATCCGCGGCCTGCGGGCGGTCGCGGACTTCGAATACGAGTTCCAGATGACGATGATGAACCGGCACCTGCGACCGCAGGTGGAGACGATCTTCATGATGACCGGCGAGTCGCACTTCTACACGAGCTCCCGTCTCGTGAAGGAGGTGGTGAGCCTCGGCGGCAACGTGGCCGGGCTCGTCCCGGATGCGGTGTTGCCGCGGCTCGTCGAGCGCGCGGCGCGCTTCTCCGCGCGCTGAACCGTCAGTAATTCTTCGGCTTCGCGCCGGTGCGCCGGTAGCGGAAGTAGTCGGCCAGGATCTGTGCGTGATCGAAGGCGAGCGGCGCGGGAAGGTCGTGCTCGCCGAAGAGGCCAACGCCGGCCGCATCGTCGCCCGCCTGCGGCGTGCCGGTGGCGCGTCCCACGAACACGGTGGAGATGGTCTGGCCGCGCGCGTCGCGCGACGGGTCGGAGTAGACGCCCAGCAGATCGGTCAGCTCGACCGCGAGCGCCGTCTCCTCGCGCGCTTCGCGCCGCGCGGCGTCCCCCACCCGCTCCCCGGCATCGACGAAGCCGCCCGGCAGCGCCCAGCCGGGCGGCGGGTTGCGCCGTCGGACGAGCACGATCCGATCGCCGACCTCGATGACGACGTCGACGGTCGGGAGCGGGCGGGCAGCGTCACGCATGGAGTGGGGAAAACAAAAAAGGCGACGGCTTACGCCCCCGCCTTCTTTGCCGACAAAACGCGAATCCCTTACTTGCGAATGTGCTTCGAGAACATCCGCTCCGCCTTCTCGGCGGCCGCCTCGGCGCGCTGCGCTGCTGCTTCCACGCGGCTCGCCGCCGACTCCGCCCGGCGCGCGGCATCCTCCGCACGGGCCGCC
>VBLD01000383.1:0-4641 GCA_005879205.1 Deltaproteobacteria bacterium | reverse complement strand
GGCTAGTATTCCTCCTCGCCCTCCTTCCCCGCGGCCGTGACCGCGCTACCCTTCTTCTTTTCCGGCTTCTCGGCGATCGCGGCCTCCGTGGTCGGGCGCAGGCCGGCCACGCTGGCGGCGTTCAGCAGCGCCGTGCGGACGACCTGGACCGGATCGATCGGGGCGGCGGCGCGCGGGGACTCGTCCTCCGAAGTCGTCCTTGCAGCCTCGGACCTTCTCCCGGACCACCGACGGCTCGTGACCGTCGTTGCCGGCGATCTTCCGCAGCACGATGGCCGCACCTTCCGCGCGCTTGCCGTCGGGTCGCGGATCGGCCACCGATTTCTGCGCGTGCAGCAGCACGACCCTGACGCCGCCGGATACGATGCCATCCTCGCCGGCGGCGCGCGTGGCCTGAATGGCGTCGTCGACCTTGATGAGACCCTTCGCTTTCTCGATCGTGATGACACCGTTCTGCCCCACCCTGTCCATCGCCTGGGCGAGATGGCGCCGATCGTGGCGTCGCCGTTCGAGGATACGGTGCCGATCTGTGCGAGGCGCTCGCGCTCCTGCACCGGCTTCGCCTGAGCCTCGAGCGGCTCGACGACCCGCTCGACCGCAGCGTCTATGCCGCGAACCGGACGCCAGAAGCCGGAGGCGTTCGCGGTACATGGCGCGTGCGCGCACGGTGGCGGATGTTCTCGAACTTGTCCTGGGGGTCGATCTCCGGACCGCCGCGGTATCCTCCTCGGTCACGGTCGGCGCGCCGCAGGCCTTGTGGCTCATCACGTTGCGACCTTCCCACCCATCAGGCGGGCGCGGTGGTACCCGTCAATCACCTGGCCGTCTGCGTCACGCCGAGGTCCGACCCGAGTGGCGCCGAACGCGACACCTCAGCGAGGCCCTTTATCCTGATATTCCGAGTGCTTGGCTTGGAATGCGCACCAAAATAGTTGCAGAAATGCGGGCTTTTCCGAAGGACATTGACGGGAGGGGTATCGGGCTCCTAAAATGCTGGATTGCCGTCATCGGCAGCCGGAGGCCTCTACAAGATGGTCGGAACGTTCAAGGTCGGGGAGAAGGTCGTGTATCCCGCCCATGGGGTCGGAGTGATCGAGGGCGTACAGACCAAGGTGATCTCCGGGAGTGAGCGCAAGTTCTACATGCTCCGCATCATCGACAGCGACATGACGATCATGATCCCCACCGAAAACGTCAACTCCGTCGGCCTCCGGCGCATCATCGGCAAGGACATGGTCGCAAAGGTTTACAAGATCCTCCGCGACAAGAAGGTCGAGATCGATCAGCAGACCTGGAACCGCCGTTATCGGGAGTACACCGAGAAGATCAAGACCGGGAGCGTCCTCGAGATCGCCAAGGTGCTCCGCGACCTGTTCGTCTTGAAGGGCGACAAAGAGCTCTCCTTCGGGGAGCGCAAGATGCTCGACACAGCGCGGAACCTCCTCGTGAAGGAACTCGCAATCGCCAAGGCGCACAGCGAGGAGAAGATCATGGAAGAGCTCCGAGGTATCTTCGCCAACTGAGAGTCGGTCCGTCCCGCGTGCCTAGCGGATGCGAAGGGCCGGGGGGATCACCCCCCGGCCCTTCGTGTTTCCGGGACGGCCGGCGTTTCATTCAGGCTGCCGCTGCGGAAGCCCTGCAGGTCGAGCGCGACATAGGCGAAGCCGAGTCGCTTGAGCTCCTGAACCACCGCCTCGCGCACGCCGGGGACGAGCAGGCGCGGCATGTCGGCCACCGGCACCTCGAGGCGCGCCGTGTGCTCGTGATGGCGGACCCGGAGCTCCCGCAGGCCCTGGGCGCGCAGAAACCGCTCCGCCGCCGCCACCTGCGCGAGGCGCTCGGCCGTGATGCGGGTCCCATAGGGGAACCGCGAGGAGAGGCACGGACTCGCCGGCCGGTCCCACGTCGACAGACCAAGGGCGCGACTCCCGGCGCGGATGTCGTCCTTCGAGAACCACCAGCAGGTGACGGACGCCGTGGTCAGCAGCGGCACGCAGGCCTGGACGGTGGTCGGCGAGGTCGTCGACGTTCACGCCGTCGAGCACGACGGCGAGTCCGCGACGGGCGGCCTCGGCCGCGGCGACCGTGAACAGGTGGTCCTTGCAGAAGAAGCAGCGATTGGTCGAGTTGGCGGCGTAGCCGTCGGACGCGAGCTCGTCGACGTCGACCACGAGGTGGGTGGCACCGAGCGTCCCGGCGACGCGCTTCGCCGTGTCGACGTCGTCCGCCGGGGTGGCGGGCGACACGGTGGTGAGGGCGAGGCAGCGCGACCCGAGCACCTCATGCGCAACGCGCAGCAGGAAGGTCGAGTCGACGCCGCCCGAGAAGGCGACCAGCGCCGACGGCAGCTCGGCGAGCAACGCACGCAGCCGCGCGAGCTTTGCCTCGAGTGACATCAGATACCCTCCGCCCGGAACAGGTCCGTGGTCAGATAGCGCTCGCCGGTGTCACAGAAGACGGTGAGCACGACGGCGCCACGTCCGAGCTTGCGCGCGACCTTGATCGCCGCCGCGCAGTTGGCGCCCGACGAGATCCCCACGAGCAGCCCCTCGTACCGCGCCAGCGCCCGCGCGTGCGTCACCGCGTCGGCATCCGTCACCTGTAGCACCTCGTCGTAGACCTCGGTATTGAGCACACCGGGGATGAATCCCGCCCCGATTCCCTGGATGCCGTGATACCCCGGATCGCCGCCCGACAGCACGGGGGAAGACGACGGCTCGACGGCGTAGATGCGCGCGTGCGGGCGCTCGGCGCGCAACACCTCCCCGACGCCCGTGATGGTACCGCCCGTTCCGACCCCGGCCACGAAGGCGTCGATCTGGGAGAGCTGCGCCAGTATCTCACGGGCGGTCGTCCGCCGGTGCGCCTCGGGATTGGCCGGATTGGTGAACTGCTGCGGCATGTACCAGTCGGGGTGCTCTGCCAGCAGCTCCTCGGCGCGCCGGACCGCGCCGTGCATGCCCTTCGTGTCGGGCGTGAGCACGAGCCGCGCGCCATAGGCGACCAGGAGCGCGCGTCGCTCGTCGCTCATGGTGTCGGGCATCGTGAGCACGACGCGGTAGCCCTTGAGGGCCGCCACGAGGGCCAGGCCGATGCCGGTGTTGCCGCTCGTCGCCTCGATGACCGTGCCTCCCGGTGCGAGGACGCCGTCGCGCTCCGCGGCCTCGATCATCGCCCGGCAGATGCGGTCCTTCACGCTGCCGCCCGGGTTCAGATTCTCGAGCTTCGCCCACACCTGGGCGCCCACGCCCTCGAGCTGCGGTAAGCGGTTCAGTCGCACTGCTGGCGTCGAGCCGATCAGCTCGACCGCCGTGCGCGCCGTCTGACAGGGAAGCGGCATGGGGCGTTGCGTCGGCCGGAAGACGAAAACCATATATAGGGGGTGAGCACGGAGTCAATTGAACGCGTCACGCTTGAACGCGTCACGCTGATCTTCCCCGGCGCACTCGGTGATTTCTTGCTGGCGTTGCCGGCGCTGCGGGCGCTGCGCGCGCGCCATGCCCGCGCCCGGCTGACGGCCGTCGTGAATGCACCGCTCGTCTCGCTCGCGCGCCTCGCCGCGATCGGCGACGAGGTGGCGAGCCTCGATGCCGCGTGGTCGGTCTGGCTCTTCGGGGGAAGCGTCCCGCCGCCGTGGGTTGCGGGCCGGCCGACGATCTACAGCTGGCTCGGCAGCGGCGATCCGGTGACACGCACCCGGCTGACGCAGGCGGCGCGGGCGGCTCACTTCTTCGCCATCGAGCGTGGCGCGGGGTCGGAGCATGCCGCGGTGGCATACGCGCATGCGGTCGGCGCCCCCGCAGGCCTCACCGAGCTCGGCAAGGCCGGACGCCTCTGTCCGCCGCCGTCGCCGGTAGCAGACCGAATCCACGCTGCGCTCCGCCCGCCCGTGCTCGCGATCCATCCGGGCGCCGGGGCGCGGCGCAAGCGGTGGGCCCTCGGCGGGTTCGTCGAGGTCGCCGACTGGTGGCGACGGCGAGGCGGCTCCGTCCTCGAGGTGGCCGGGCCGGCCGAAGCCGGCGTCGAGGCGCTCCGTGGCGCATTGCTGCGCGATCTCCCGCTCGCCGACCTCGCCGCCGTCCTGGCGCCCGCGGCGCTCTACGTCGGGAACGACAGCGGCGTCAGCCATCTGGCGGGAGCCGTCGGTGCTGCCGGGCTGGTGCTCTTCGGGCCGACGCAGGCAGGGCGCTGGCGACCGCTCGCGGGCAGTCTGACGCCGCTCCAGGCGCTCGGTACGGATCCGGAGGGAATCCCGCTCGCGGCGCTTCCGCCGGCGCTCGTCGTGGCCGAGTGCGAGCGCATCGGCGGCCGTCTCGGGGGCGCGCGGCCGCGGTCTCCGGTTGACAAGGGGGGACCCCGATACTAGCTTCGCCGAGGGTTTAGCCGCACGGAACCCAAATAAGATCCACGGGTTCCCGTCTAATGAGCGGGAGCCACCACCATGTCGAACGCCATCAAGACCACCGTGCTTCTCGGCCTCTTGACGGGGCTGCTCCTCTGGATCGGCCAGTGGCTGGGCGGACCCCAGGGCCTCGTGATCGCGCTCGTCTTCGCGGCCGTGATGAACTTCGGCAGCTACTGGTTCGCCGACCGCATCGTGCTCGCGATGTACGGGGCGCGGGAGCTGTCGGAGCAGGACGC
>VBLD01000382.1 GCA_005879205.1 Deltaproteobacteria bacterium | reverse complement strand
CCACAGCCCCAAGAATGCGAACGTCAGTGTGGTCGTCTTTGTACACCCACAAGCCTGAGAAGCTGGGCGTCCCCTTCACGATTGCCAGGCGGTAAGGGGACTCCTTTCGGTGGCACATCGCGATCAGAACCTCGGGTTGCTCGCGCGACGTGACGATCAGCGCGCCACCCG
Organism: Deltaproteobacteria bacterium; assembly: GCA_005879205.1. Lineage (GTDB taxonomy): Bacteria > Desulfobacterota > Binatia > DP-6 > DP-6 > DP-3. The sequence continues at coordinate 2,516 of VBLD01000382.1, read as the reverse complement.
GTTTCAGGAGACGGTTGATCGGCTGCAATCCGTACCAGGCCCACGACTCCACACCCTTGCACAGCGTGTCGTCCACGGCGATCGAGATATCGACCTCCTTGGGCTCGTACTTCGCCATCCCCTCTTCGAGGGTCACATCGTCCGTAGCCACGATGGCGAAGTTCTTGGCGGGTATCCCGTTCCGCTCGGGGCTGTCACCGTAACGGCCAAAGGAGATGCCTGGCTTGCCCTCCTCGTGCGCCGCCAGCACGATCCCCCGACTGATGTTCTTGGCTAGCGTTTTCTGGAATATTCCTCGGTAGACGATCTCTACTGCGAATAGCCGCCCCATGGCAGAACCTCCGGTTTCACTCTATCTTCTTCAGGACGATCTCCTCGATCTTTTCCAAGTGCTGGCGCATGGCCGTCTCGGCGGCGGACGCGTCGCGGCGCTTGATGGCCCTCAAGATTCGCCGGTGGCCGGCGAAGGACCGTTGTAAGCGCCCGCTCACTTGCAGCGAACGCTCGCGCGTCTTGCGCAGCAAGTCCATCAGGACATCCAAGACCTTCATGACGACGCTGTTCTTGGCGGCCTGGGCGATGTTGTAGTGGAACTCCGAATCCTCCTCGATGGCCAACTCACCCCGCCGCACCTTTTCGCCTTGGCGTCGAAGGATGTCCTCGAGGTGCGCGATCTCTTCGGGAGATGCCTTCGTGGCCGCTCGAGCCGCCAGCGGCGGCTCGAGCATCTTGCGCACGTCGAGGAGCTCGGCCACCAGCTGCCGCTTGCGCACCAGCATGCTGGCCAGCGGATTCACGAGCGACTCGGGCGATAGGTCGCGCACGATGGTCCCTTCGCCGTGCCGCGCCTCTACCAGGCCCAGCAGCTCCAGTTGGCGAATGCCGTCCCGGAGCGAGCTCCGACCGACCTGGAACATCTCGGCCAGTTCGCGCTCCGAGGGAAGCTTGTCGCCGGGCTTGAGCGACCCTTCGCTGATGAGGCGCTCGATCTGCCTGGCGACGCCTTCGTAGACCTTGGTCTTCCGAACCGCTTCGAATCCCGCTCTGATGGTGGCCACGAGGTTGGCTCCCTCCGACCAGTCATCCGGTCATCAGACCACTCGAAGATGTAGCCCCTCGCGTTCCGCGTCGTCAACCACCTCTTCCCGGGGCACGTAGAAAGAGTGGCGATTCCGCACCGAACGCTCTACATGCGCCCTTCCCCCACGACACGGGTCCGCGGGAAGGATAAGCGGCGGCGCCAAGACGCGGCGCGTCACTTCTGTCCCAGCGCGGGGCGATGTCGGGGGTGACCCCGTGCGGCATGACGCCGCGCAGGTGGGAGAGGGAAGCCGGGTTGCGGCGCCCAGGGGCGAGCCTACTGGGGTTCCTATCGCTGCCGGCAGACCATCAGTCCGGTCGCACTGGAGGTGCACGCGCTGATTGTGCCCACCCGATCGATGCCGCCGTCCTGCATGATCGTCGCCGTGAGGGGCGGCTCGAAGGGCCCCGGCATGCTGTCGAACATGTGGAGGCGGAGCTTGACCCCGTAGTGGTCCGGGTGGCCAGGGAGCTGCGCCTTGCGAGCATCGGTGAGGCAGAGGACGCCGGGCCACCTTGCCTTCACGCCCCGCAGGCAGTCCTCCGGGGTCCAGGTGACGATGCGGTCGAGGTTCAGCCCGTCCTGGATGCGGACCGCGAGCCCCTGGCTGGCTCGCAGCGCGTCGGGGGGCGTGGTGACGAATTTGCCGAGCACGACGATGCCCCCGAGCTGCGTCGCGCTCCGCTGAGGTATCACCACGGCCGCCCTGATGCTCATCGGCGTGGCGCAGCGGCCGGCGTGGCAGACGCCGGCGATGGCATTGCATGCGGCGCCGTCCGCCTTCTCGGGGTTCGAGCAGACGGCGGTCCCCGGATCGCAGGTCCCGGGCGCGTGGCACTCGTCGGACGCGGGGCACGGGAGGGCCGTGCACGTATCCGTGCAGCAATCGCCCGCGACGTCGGGTCCGGGATCGCAATCCTCACCCGAGTCGACGAGCCCATCGCCGCACACGGCCTCCACCCGTCGAGCAGCCACGATCACGGTGAGCGACAGGAACGCGGCCAGGATAGCGTGGCGCATGGCATGTCCCCCCTGCATCCACGAGCCTACACGGCCGCGAAGGGCAGGCGTAGGGGCTGACGAAAATGGATTACACCCCTGTGGGGTTGAGTAATGCGCGCGGCCGTCGGCTCGCCGCGGCCGACGCGACGCCGGGCACGAGGGTCAACACCGCGATCTCCCGCGGCACGCCGACGCGCACCGGCTGCCCGCTCGTGCCGAGCCCGCGGCTCACGTGGAGCCAGGACCCGCACGGTGCGTCGAGTCGCGGCGGGGTCCTCGCCGGCCGGCTAGTGATGCGCCGCGGTTCTCGCTCCCGGCGGCGGGGGCGAGATCAGCGCTGTGTCGCCGGAACCGCTGCTCCGGGACGTCCACCCATCTGGCGCTGCGGGCCGCAGACGTGCTTGGGGTGCTGCAGTAAGATGAGACGGAGCAG
>VBLD01000065.1:463-10058 GCA_005879205.1 Deltaproteobacteria bacterium | reverse complement strand
CGGCAGCAGGACGAAGCGACGCTTGTGCATCTCCGGGTGCGGGATCTTGAGGGAGCGCTTCTCAACGATGTCGTGGTCGCAGAAGAGAATGTCGAGGTCGATGATGCGGGAGCCCCAGCGCTTGCCCGTCACCCGCTTGCGCCCCATCGCCTTCTCGATCGCCTTCAGCTTCTTCAAGAGCTCCTCGGCGCCGAGCTCGGTCTCGATCTCGATCACGCTGTTGACGAACCACGTCTTGGCGTCCCCGAGGGGCTCGCTCTCGTAGAGCGACGAGGCGCGGACCAGGCGCGTGCCGGGAAGCTTCGACACGCGGTCGACGGCCTCGTGCGTGTTCGCCTTGCGGTCGCCCAGGTTCGAGCCGATGCCGATGTAGACCCGGTGGGGCATGCGCTGGCTCTCGGACCGTGCAGTGTCCTAGAGCCGGAGGCCGCCGAGCCGCTCCACCGCCTCCCGCAACCGTTCAGTCCGGGTGCACAGCGTCATCCGGACGTATCCCTCGCCGGCCTCTCCGAACCCGTTGCCGGGCGTCACCACGACGCCGGCCTCGGTGAGGCAGCGGGTGGCTAGCTCCGCGGCCGTCGTGCCGCGAGGCACCGGCACCCAGACGTAGAATGTGCCCGCGGGTGGATCGCAGGGCAGGCCGACGGTGCCGAGGCCCGCGACCAGTACGTCGCGCCGCGCGCGGTAGGTGGCGCGCAGACGTTCGACGACACCGTAGTCTCCCGAGAGCGCCGCGATCGCCGCTTCCTGGACCGCCTGGAAGACACCCGAGTCGACGTTGGTCTTGACCTGCCCCAGCCCCGCGATCAGCTCCGGGTTCCCCACGGCGAAGCCGACGCGCCAGCCCGTCATGTTGAAGGTCTTCGAGAGCGAGTGGAACTCGATCGCGACGTCTCGCCCGCCGGGTATCTCGAGGATGCTCGAGGGCCGGTCGCCGAAATAGATCTCCGCGTAGGCGGCATCGTGGCAGAGGATCACGCCGTGACGCTCCGCGAAGCGAACGGCGTCGGCGAGGAACGTGGCTGGCGCGACGGCGGCGGTGGGATTGTTCGGATAGCTCAGCCAGAGAAGCTTGGCGCCGCGTGCGACGTCGGCGGGAATCGCGGCGAGATCCGGGAGGAATGCGTTCTCGCGTCTGAGCGGGAGGCGGTAGGTCTGGCCGCCGTTGAAGGCCGCCCCGATGTGATAGACGGGATAACCCGGATCCGGAACGAGCACGATGTCGCCCGGGTCGACGAAGGCGACCGCCATGTTGGCGATCCCCTCCTTCGAGCCGATGAGCGACACGACCTCGGTCGCCGGGTCGGCGCGCACTCCGTATCGCCGCTCCATCCACCGCGCCGCCGCCTCGCGGAACGCGAACAACCCCTCGTAGTCGGGGTAGCGATGGTTGGCGGGATTGGCGGCGGCCTCGGCGAGCCGGGCGACGATGTGGGCGGGAGTCGGCGTGTCGGGGTCGCCAACGCCGAGGTTGATGACGTCGACCCCGCGCGCCAAGAGCTCCTTCTTCACCCGGTCTATCGAAGCGAAGAGGTACGGCGGAAGAGTCTGGATTCGCTGGGCTTTTTTGATCTGAATCGCGTGAGCCCCCCGGCGGCGGTCTCGCTTCTAGCCGAGACACCCGGCTTTTACAAAGGTCGTTCTCTCAGAGCCCCAGGACGTCGCGCATCGAGTACACGCCCGCCGGCTGCGACGCCACCCAGCCGGCGGCGCGCAGCGCGCCGCGCGCCAGGCACTCGCGGCTCTGCGCGCGGTGGACGAGCTCGAGGCGTTCGCCGAGGCCGCCGAAGACGACCGTGTGATCGCCGACCACGTCCCCGGCGCGGAGGGCGACGACACCGATCTCGTGCCGGCTCCGGGCGCCTACCAGGCCCTGCCGGGCGAGGACGCCGACGCGCGTGAAGTCCTGATCGCGGGCCGCCGCCACCGCGCGCCCGAGGGCGAGCGCCGTGCCGCTCGGGGCGTCCTTCTTGTCGTGATGGTGGAGCTCGACGATCTCGGCTTCGAACCCCTCGCCCAGGAGACGCGCCGCCTGCGCGACGAGCTCGGTCAGCACCGTGACGCCGACGCTCATGTTGGGCGCGATGACGGCGCGCGTGCGGTCGGCCTGGGCGCGGAGCTCGCGGTCCTCCTCCGCCTGGAGTCCCGTCGTCCCGACCACCAGGCCGGCGCCGCACTCGGCGGCGACGCGCGCGTGCGCGAGCGCCGCCGCGGGGGCGGTGAAGTCGAGCACGACCTGCTCGGGGCCGCAGATCGGCCGGAGCTCGCCGACGAGCGCGACGCCGAGCGCGGCGCCGCCGGCCACCTCGCCCGCGTCGCGCCCGAGGGCGGGATGGCCCGGCGCCTCGACCGCGCCCACGACCGCGAAGCGACGGTCCTCGCGCGCCAGCGCCACCAGCAGCCGTCCCATGCGTCCCGCCGCCCCGCAGACGACGAGCCGGACGGGATCAGACAAGCTCGTACTCCCGCAGCACGCTCTCGAGCTTCGCCCGGGTCGCGGCGCTCGCGCAGGTGAGGGGGAGCCGGAACTCCTCGGCGCACTGGCCCATGCGCGCGAGCGCGGTCTTCACCGGGATAGGGTTCACCTCGAGGCTCATGGCGTGCATGAGCGGCAGGAGCCGGTGCATGAGGCCGCGGCCGCGCTCGAGGTCGCCGGCGAGCAACGTCTCGGTCAGCTCGGCGAACTCGTGGGGCAGGAGGTTCGCGCCCACCGAGATCGCGCCCTTGCCGCCGGCCGCCATGATCGGCAGCGTGAGGATGTCGTCGCCGGAGTAGACGGCGAAGTCGGGCCCCGACGCCTCGATGACCTCGAGCACCTGCGCCAGCGAGCCGCTCGCCTCCTTGACGCCGACGATGTTCGCGATGCGCGACAGCCGCCCGATCGTCTCGGGAGTCATGTTCGATGCGGTCCGGCCGGGAATGTTGTAGAGGATGATCGGCAGCCGCGTCGCTTCCGCCACCGCGGCGTAGTGACGGTAGATGCCCTCCTGCGTCGGCTTGTTGTAGTAGGGCGAGATCAGGAGCGCGCCGTCGGCGCCCGCCTCCTCGGCGCCGCGGGTCAGCCGGATCGCCTCGGCGGTGGAGTTCGAGCCGGTGCCGGCGATCACCGGCACCCGCTTGCGCGCGAGCCGGACCACCTGCCCCACGATGTCGACGTGCTCGGCGTGCGTGAGCGTCGCGGACTCGCCGGTCGAGCCACAGGGCACGAGCGCGTGCGTGCCGGCCTCGATCTGTCGCTCGACCAGCGCCGCGAGCGCGCGCCGATCGATCTCGCCCGCCCGGAAGGGCGTGACGAGCGCCGTCATGGAGCCGGTCAGCATCCTACACCTCGATGCGGCCTTCGAAGACCTCGACCGCGTCCCCGGTCATGTACACGTGGTCGTCGGGCCGCCAGTCGATCAGGAGCTCGCCGCCCGGCAACGCGACCACGACCCGATGCTCGCTTCGCCCCGTGCGCGCCGCGGCGACCGCGGCCGCACAGGCGCCCGTGCCGCAGGCGAGCGTCTCGCCGGCGCCGCGCTCCCACACCCGCATCACGAGCCGGTCGCGCGCCGTCGCCCGGACGAACTCGGTGTTCACGCGCCGCGGAAAGAACGGGTGGCGCTCGAAGCGCGGGCCGATCTCGGCGAGCGGCAGGCCGTCGACGTCGTCGACGAAGACGACGCAATGCGGGTTTCCCATCGAGAGGCAGGTGACGTGGTAGCCGCGCCCGGCGACGTCGAGCGGCCGCTCGATCACCTCGCCGTCGGCATCCACGGGGATCTGCCGGCCGTCCCATACCGGTACGCCCATGTCCACGGTGACGCGGGCGACCCGGCCGCCGGCAACCTCGGCGTCGACGGTCTTCACGCCCGCGTCGGTCTCGACGCGGAGCGGGTTGGTGCGCACCAGCCCGCGGTCGTGGACGAACTTGGCGAGGCCACGGATGCCGTTGCCGCACATCTCGGGCCGGCTGCCGTCGGCATTGTAGATCACCATGCGGCAGTCGCCCCCGTCGGCCGGCGGCAGGAGCAAGATGAGGCCGTCGGCACCGATGCCGCGGCGCCGGTCGCAGAGCCGGGGCGCGAGGGCCGCGGGGTCGCCGGGGAATCCCTCGCGCGCGTCGACGTAGACGAAGTCGTTGGCCGTGCCGTGGAGCTTCGCGAAGCGCAGCGTCGCCATGTGTCAGCCGAGTTCCGGTGGGAGGCGCTCGCCGCGCACCAGATCCTCGAGCGTCTCGCGTTCCCTTACAATGTGGTGGCGCGAACCGTCAATCAGCACGGCTGCCGGACGGGGGCGCGCGTTGTAGTTCGAGGCCATCACGTAACCGTACGCGCCGGCGCTCCTGACGGCCAGCAGATCGCCGGGCGCCGGCTCCTCGAGCTCGCGGTCCTTGGCGAGGAAATCGCCGCTCTCGCACACCGGCCCGACGACGTCGGCGACGATCGTGGAGCCGCCGCGCGGGCGCACCGGCTCGATCGCCTGGTAGGAGCCGTAGAGCGCCGGCCGCACGAGGTCGTTCATCGCCCCGTCGACCACCACGAAGCGCTTGGCGGGGGTGTCCTTGCGGTAGAGGACGCGCGTCAGGAGCACGCCCGCGTTGCCCACGACGGCGCGGCCCGGCTCGAGCACGAGCGTGCAATCGAGACCGCGCAGCCCCGCCTTGATGGCGGCGGCGTACTCGGCCGGCGTGGGCGGCGTCTCGTCCTTGTAGGTGATGCCGAGGCCGCCGCCGAAGTCGAGGTAGCGGAGACCGACGCCGTCGGCGACCAGCCGGCCGGCGAGCTCGCGCACGCGCGCGAGCGCGTCGACGAAGGGGGTCACCTCGGTCAGCTGCGAGCCGATGTGGCAGTCGATGCCGACCACGTCCAGGTGGGGCAGGCTGCGCGCCCGCGCATAGGTCGCGAGCGCCTCGCCGAAGTCGATCCCGAACTTGCTCTTCTTGAGACCGGTGGCGATGTACGGATGGGTCTTCGGGTCGACGTCGGGATTCACGCGCAGGCTGACCGGCGCCTGCACCCCGCGCCGCGCGGCCACGCGCTCGACGGCGTCGAGCTCCTGGGGGGACTCGACGTTGATCATGAGGATGTTCGCGGCGAGCGCCGCATCGAGCTCCGCTTCGGTCTTCCCCACCCCCGAGAAGACGATCTTGCGGCCGTCGGCGCCGGCGCGGAGCGCCTTCCAGAGCTCGCCCTCCGACACGACGTCGAAGCCCGCGCCGTGGCGGGCGAGAAGTCGCAGGATGGCGAGGTGATCGTTCGCCTTGACCGCGAAGCAGACGAGGTGCGGGACCCCGGCGAAGGCGCCGTCGAAGGCACGGAAGCGATCGAGGATCGCCGCCTTGCTGTAGACGTAGAGCGGCGTGCCGAGCGTGGCGGCGAGCGACGCGAGCGGCACGTCCTCGCAATGCAGCTCCCCGCCGCGCTGGGTGAAGTGGCTCATGGCGCTCCCTTCGCCTCGTAGCGGATCGCGATCGGACCGGCGGGCTTGCTGCGCGAGCCGTCGCGCGTCACCGCGATCACGCGGTACAGATAGCGGTCGCCGGGCTTGACGTCGTGGTCGAGCCAGTCGAGGCGTCGCTCCTTGCGGAAGCGGAAGCGATCCTCGAGCACGACCGTGGCGACGCGCGCGAAGGTGGGCGCCGCTCCCTCGCCCGGGGCGCGCTCGACGAGAAACCGATCGAGATCGTGCATGGTCTGCCCGCCGGAGTATTGCAGCGGCCGGAGCCAGGTGAGACGCACGCCCTCGGGCGTGCTCGACGCGGCGAGCGTTGCGGGGGCGCGCGGCCGGACGAGCTCCGGCGCCACCGGCCGGCTCTTGCGCCCGCACGCGCCGCCGAGCAGGAGGAGGGCCAGCGGGATCGCGAGCGCCTTCACGTCGCGGCCTCCCGGCTGGCGCGGGCGAGCTGGCGGCGGACCTCCCGCGGCGCGGTGCCGCCGAGCACGCGGCGGCGGGCCACCGACCGTGCGGGAGTGAGCTGGCGCACGAGCGCGGGCGTCAGGAGCGGGGAGTGGCGGCGCAGCACCTCGGCGTCCAGCTCGCGGAGGCCGGTGCCGGTGGCGAGGCAGTGGCGGACGAGCGCGCCGGTGATGGCGTGTGCCCGGCGGAACGGGAGGCCGCGCTCGACCAGCAGGTCGGCGACGTCGGTGGCGAGCAGCAGGCCGTCGGCGGCGGCGTGCATGCGCGCGGTGTCGAAGCGCAGGTGGGGGACGAGCGCCGCCAGCACGTCGAGCGATTCGCCGAGCGTCGTCGCGGCGTCGAAGAGGGGTGGCTTGTCCTCCTGGAGATCGCGGTTGTAGGCGAGCGGCAGGCCCTTCAGCACGGTCAGCAGCGCCACCAGCGCGCCGATCGTCCGCCCGGCCTTGCCGCGCACCAGCTCGGCGACGTCGGGGTTCTTTTTCTGCGGCATCATCGAGCTGCCGGTGGCGAAGGCGTCGGGCAGCTCGACGAAGCCGAACTCCTCGCTCGCCCAGAGCACGATCTCCTCGGCCAGGCGCGAGAGGTGCACCGCGGTGATCGCGGCCGCCGCCAGGAACTCGGCCGCTGCGTCGCGGTCGGCGACCGCGTCGAGGCTGTTCGCGGTGACCCGGCGGAAGCCGAGCTGGCGCGCCACGAAGCGGCGATCGATCGGGAAGCCGGCGCCCGCCAGGGCACCGGCGCCGAGCGGCAGCTCGTCGGCTCGCGCGCGGCAGTCACGGAGACGGCCGCGGTCGCGCGCGAGCATCTCGCGATAGGCGAGCAGGTGGTGGGCGACGAGGATCGGCTGGGCACGCTGGAGGTGCGTGTAGCCGGGCATGATGGCGTCGCGGTAGCGCGTCGCGAGGGCGACGATCGCCTGCTGGAGCCGGCGCACAGCGCCGTCCAGCGCGTCGCACTCGGCACGCAGCCAGAGGCGGAGATCGAGAGCCACCTGGTCGTTGCGGCTGCGGCCGGTGTGCAGCTTCCCGCCGAGGGACCCGAGCCGCTCCACGAGCCGCCGCTCGATCGCCATGTGAATGTCCTCGTCGGACGGAAGGAAGCGGAAGCGGCCCCGGTCGAGCTCCCGGCGCACGGCGGCAAGCCCCGCCTCGAGTCGCGCGCCCTCGCGGCGGGTGAGGAGCCGCGCGCGCACCAGCGCGCGCGCGTGCGCCACGCTGCCCGCGATGTCGTGAGGGTACAGGCGGCGGTCGACGGGGAGCGATCCCGTGAAGCGCTCGACGGCGGGCGCCGTCGGCGTCGCGATCCGTCCCGCCCAGGCCTTCGCCGCCCGCGCTCGCGCGCGGCTCCGCGTCATTTGCGCGTCTGTTCCACGAGGGTGCGGAGCCGGAGCCGGAGACCCGCCAGCCGGATGAAGCCGCCCGCGTCCTCCTGGCGGTAGCCGCCCGCCTCGTCGAAGCTCACCAGGCGCGGGTCGTAGAGCGAGCGCGGCGCCTTGCGCCCGACGGTCCGCACGCTGCCGCGGTAGAGCCGCAACCGCGCCGTGCCGGTCACCACGCGCGCGGCCTCGTCGATCGCGGCCTGCAGCATGAGGCGTTCGGGCGCGAACCAGTAGCCGTAGTAGACCATCTCGGCGTAGCGCGGCACCAGCGAGTCGCGGAGGTGCATGACCTCGCGGTCGAGCGTCAGCGACTCGACGGCCTGGAACGCCGCACGCAGCACCGTCCCGCCCGGCGTCTCGTACACGCCACGCGACTTCATGCCGACGTAGCGGTTCTCGACGACGTCCACGCGCCCGACGCCGTGGGCGCCGGCGATGGCGTTCAGGCGGGTGAGGAGGGAGGCCGGCGACAGCCGCTCGCCGTTGACCGCGACCGGGAGGCCGCCCTCGAGGTCGACGTCGACGTCCTCCGCCTGGTCGGGCGCGCGTTCGGGTGCGACCGTCAACTGGAACATGTCCTCGTACGGGGGGCGCCACGGATCCTCGAGGATGCCGCCCTCGTAGCTCACGTGGAGCAGGTTGCGGTCGGTGGAGTAGGGCTTCTCGGCGGTCGCCGTGACCGGGATGCGGTGCTTCTCCGCGTACGCGATCAGATCCGCGCGTCCCTTGAAGTCCCACTCCCGCCAGGGCGCGATCACCGTCAGCTCGGGAGCGAGCGCCGCGTAGGCGAGCTCGAAGCGGACCTGGTCGTTGCCCTTGCCGGTGGCGCCGTGGGCGACGGCGTCGGCGCCGTCCCGGCGGGCCAGCTCGACCTGCCGCTTGGCGATGAGCGGCCGGGCGATGGAGGTGCCGAGGAGGTACTGGTTCTCGTAGATCGCGCCCGCGCGCAGCATCGGGAAGACGTAATCGCGGACGAACTCCTCGCGGAGGTCCTCCACCACGAGCTTGGTGGCGCCCGTCCGCCGCGCCTTCTCGTCGAGACCGCCCAGCTCCTCCCCCTGCCCGAGGTCGGCACAGAACGCGACCACCTCCGCGCCGTGGCGCTCGACGAGCCAGCGCAGGATCACCGAGGTGTCGAGGCCGCCCGAGTAGGCGAGGACGATGCGGCGCACGGGCGCCTGGACCATGGCCGTCCCCCCTACCACAGGGTCCAGGGGGAACCAATGTCGGGTGCTCAAGAATCAGGCCCGATGCGCCGACAACAGTGGAAGGGGAGTGGTGCGGGATGAGCACGAACGTCGAACAGGCCCTGTGGTTGACCGTTCCGGGCGCGCGGCGGCGGGTGGCGCTCGGCTGGCTCAGCTGGCTGGGTCTCGCGCTGTGCGGCGGACCGCTCGTCGTGGCGACGCTCGGGCCCGCCGGGGCCGCGATCGCCCTCCTCGCGGTCGGCTGGCTGCTCGCCCGCTCGCTGCCCGCGCCGGTCGAGTGCTTCCGGCACTACCATCTCGACGACTCTGAGGTCACGGCGATGGGCCCCGGCGCGAAGGTCCGCCGCCTCGCGTGGGATCGCGTCGAGACGGTCACCCAGCGCGGACGCACCCTCGTCCTCGTCGGCGACGGGATCCGCATCGCCGTTCCGTTCCGCACGCTCGCCGAGACGACGCTCTGGAGCGCCGCGCTCGCTCGCGTGGTTCCCGAGCTGGCCACCGAGACCTGGGAGCGCCTCGAGGACGGGGAGGAAGTGCGGCTCGCGCCCGCGCTCGAGCCCGCGTGGGGCGCGCTCGCCTGGTGGGCCTGGGCGCCGGCGGCCGTCGCCGCCGTCGTCGTGGCGGGCGCCTCCGCGCTGGCGGTCGGAGCCGGGCTCGCGCTGGCGGAGCGGGCGGTGGCGCTCAGGGTGGCGCACGCCCGTCGCGTGCGGCTCGATCGCGCCGGCATCGCGGTCCGCGCTGGCCGCCGTGGCCGCGTGATCCCCTGGTCGCGCGTCGAGGTCGCCCGGGTGGAGCACGGCATCAGCGTCACCGAGCGCGACGGAACTGGCACGGTGATCCGCGCCGGTCTCAGGAACTTCTGGATCGCGCTGCCGGTGATCGAGCTGCGCGCCACGCTGGCGCCGCACTGCCCGCCGCGCGTGACCTTCCGGGCGCGTTGCGCCAACGGCGGGCTCGCGGTCGTGGGCGAGGTCGACACGGTCGCGTGAGAGGCGGCCGCCCTCCGGTCGCTGAGCCCTTCCGTCCGGTCTCCCTCCTCGTTTAAAAAAAAAACGTTAGAAAGAGCCTTGACGTCACGGCTGCGGAGGGAGTATGCGCCGCGGCTGGAGGC
>VBLD01000065.1:0-338 GCA_005879205.1 Deltaproteobacteria bacterium | reverse complement strand
CAGCCACGTCCGCCCAACCAGAGGAGGAGTAGATAATGTCGAGACCGCACGCTCGTCTCGCGCTAGCCGCCGGCCTGATCGCGGGAATGCTCGTGACGCCGGCCAGCGCCCAGTTCTCTCCGCAGTTCAACCACCTCAAGTGCTACAAGATCAAGGACACCAAGGTCGTGCAGGGGGTGATTGCCGACAACCAGTTTGGCCGCGAGCGCATCTTCAAGCTCATCCCGCAGCTCCTCTGCCTGCCGACCAGGAAGCTCTGCTGCGCGAATCCAACCGATCCGTCGTGCCAGCCGGTGCCGTGCCCCTCCGATCCGACGCAGTTCCAGCCGGCGCCGGTC
>VBLD01000396.1 GCA_005879205.1 Deltaproteobacteria bacterium | reverse complement strand
TCGGATCGATCAGCCGCCCGCCGCCGCCCACGTGAAAGAGGATCGGCAGGCCTGCCTCCTCGGCCTGCGCCCAGACCGGGAAGAGTCCCGTGTGGCTGGGCGAGTGTCCCGCCGGGCACGCCGAGGGTACGAGCAGCGCCTTCATGCCGGCGGCGATCGCCTCCGCCGCGATGACACGGGCGCGCTCGAAATCGGCGAGCGGGACGTAGCCGGTGGGCAGCAGCCGGCGGTCGACCGAGCAGAAGTCGAGCATCGCCCGGTTGTGGGCGCGGGCGACGCCGTAGGCGAGCGTCGGGTCCGCTCTGTGCTCGGTGGCGCAGAGATAGTCGTTCAGGAACGTGTTGAAGACGAGCTGGCTCCGGAAGCCGAGGAGGTCGAGCGCGCGCGGGCGGTCGTCCTTGATGAACGAGCCGAGCGCGCTCCAGTTCTTGCGAAGCATGATCTCGGCCTCGGCCTGCGGGCGCTCCTCGGGATCGGCGTGGCGACGCCGGAGCTGGTCGATGAAGGTCTCCTCGCCCGGCTTGACGGCGGCGACGAAGAGCGGCGCGAGCTGACCGCGCAGGTCCGGGTCGGCGTACGGCACGAGCCAGTCCGGCGTCTCCACCACGTGCGAGTCGGCGTCGTGCACGACGCGGCCTTCGGCGTAGGGCATGGGCTCCTCCGCCGGCGAGAATACATGGGATCCCGCCGCGTGTGGTAGACCAAAGACCGCGATGATCATCGGCATCGACCTCGGCGGCACGAAGATCGAGGGTGTGGTCCTCGGCGAGGATCTCGAGCCCGTCGAGCGCCGGCGCGTTCCCACCGACCGGGAGCGCGGCTACGAGCACATCGTCGAGCGGATCGCCTCCCTGGTCCACGACCTCCGGGTGGTGGCACCGGCGTGCGGCCTCGTCGGCGTCGGAACGCCGGGCTCCCTCTCGGCGCGCGACGGCACGCTCAAGAACTCGAACACGCTCTGCTTGAACGGCCGTCCGCTGCAGGCCGACCTCGAGCGTCGCCTCGGTTGCCGTGTGCGGATCGAGAACGACGCCAACTGCTTCGCGCTCGCCGAGGCCCGGGCCGGCGCGGGGCGAGGTTACGAATTGGTCTTCGGGGTGATCCTCGGCACCGGCGTCGGGGGCGGCATCGTGCACGAGGGTCGCATCTGGGCGGGGCCGCAGCACGTCGCCGGCGAATGGGGTCACCACTCGATCGATCCCGCCGGCCCGGCCTGCTACTGCGGGCAGCGGGGCTGCGTCGAGACGATGCTCTCGGGCCCGGCGCTCGAGGCCGCGTACCGCGCGGCAGGCGGCCCGTCGCAGGCGGCGGCAGAGGTCGCCGCTCGGGCGGCGGGGGGAGAGCCACGGGCGGCGGCCGTCGTCGACCGCTACCTCGATCGCTTCGGCCGGGCGCTCGCCAACGTCGTCAACGTCCTCGATCCCGACGTCGTGGTGCTCGGCGGCGGCGTGTCCGGGTTCGACGCGCTCTACACGTGCGGCCGTGACGCGGTCGCGCGCTACGTCTTCAACGACGAGCTGCGGACGCCGATCGTGCGGAACCAGCTCGGCGACTCGGCCGGCGTGATCGGGGCTGCGCTACTCGCGGCCGGATGAGGCTCAGCGAAGCTCGTAGACGTCGTAGACCACGACGTTGCCCTCGAGCGTGCCCTTGGCCACCGCCTGGACCCGGTTCAGCCAGGCGTAGCGCTCGTTGCCCGTCTCGAACTGGACGGCCGCGTAGACCGGCGCGCCGCCGAGCCCCTTCGAGCCGTCGACGCGGCCGCTGTAGTGGACGAGCACCACGGCGCCGTCGTGCGTCTCGAGCGTCACGCGCACGTCGAGCGTCCCGGTGCCGTCCGGGCCGAGCAGGAGCCAGTCGGCGGCCGCGGCGCCCTTCTGACGGGCGGTGAAGCGCTCGCCTTTCCAGAGATAGTCGACGATCTCGAAGATCACCCGCGTCCCCGCGGGGGTGTTCGGGAGCATGATGGGCGGCGCCAGGGTGGCGGTTGCCGTCGCGATCGGGACGAGCTCGATGGCCATGCCGGCTCTTTGCCACGGCGCGCACCCGCGTGCCAAGAACCCGCCCGCTGATCAAATCATCATCGAATGGTTGACGCGTTGCTTCAGCCGCGGTGCCGGTCGACCCTTCGCATGATGCCGAGGCTTGCGCTATAAGCGCCGCGCTTCGTTGGGGAAAAGGAGGGGACTTCCATGCGGGTGATCGCCGGGATCGGGATCGGGCTGCTCGTCGCCGCCACCGTGGGGGCGGTTCACTTCGACGAGTACGGCGGGGTGGTGGCAACCGACAAGAAGGTGGGGAAGTGCGAGAAGAACGCCGCGATGCAAGTCG
>VBLD01000395.1:540-3040 GCA_005879205.1 Deltaproteobacteria bacterium | reverse complement strand
CTTCGCGAACTTACCGCCGACGGAGACCAGCAAGTACGTGACGCCGGACTATGCGACCGCCCACGTGACCTTCTTCTGTCGCAACCACAAGGGCGACAACATCGCCCGCATCATCAAGCGTTGCGAGGACTTCATCCGTGAGAACCCGATGGACAAGGCGACCTTCAGGCTGGCCGGAGGCCTGATCGGCGTGCTCGCGGCGGCGAACGAGGCGCTGGTGCGGAACGACCTCCTGATGAACTTCCTCGGCTTCTTCACGATCTACATCATCGTCCTCTTCAGCTACCGCTCGTGGGCCGCCGGCCTCTACCTGCTCGCGCCGCTCTTCATCTCCAACATCCTGATCAACGCGGCGATGGCCTACTTCGGCATCGGCGTCAACATCAACACGCTGCCGCTGGTGACCGTGGGGGTGGGCTTCGGGATCGACTACGGCCTCTACATCCTCTCCCGCGTCATCGAGGAGATCCGGGTCAACGGCGACCTCGATCAGTCGATCCGCGAGGCACTCGTCACCTCGGGCAAGGCGGTGAGTTTCACCGCCTTCTGCATGGTCGGGGGCACGGCGTTGTGGACGTTCTCGAACATCCGCTTCAACGCGGTGATGGGCGGCCTGCTGGCCGTCTGGATGTTCGTCAGCTTCCTGGCTTCGGAGACGCTGCTGCCCGTGATGATCTCGTACTTCCGTCCGCGCTTCATCCTGCGCGAGGCGGTCCGGGCGCAGCAGCGGCCGGCGGTCGCGGCGACTGCCGCGGCGGTCAGCTAGGGGGCGGCCATGGGACTCTGGGAATCGGTCGCGATCGTCGTGGTGTTCAGCATCGGGGTCATCGTCGCGGACGAGCTCATCCACGCGCGCCGGCGCAAGCGCCGGGAACGGGAAGGGGCGCATTGACGCGCGGCGGCCGGGGGGCGCCGCTGCGGCTCCCGGTCCTCGGTCCACGCGCGCCTCGCTGACTGCGGCGTCCCCCCGAAGCTGCACGCACGCGCGGGACCTGCGAAGGTCGCCGCAGCGGCGCCCCCCGGCCGCCGGGTCGCGCATGCTCGCCTCGCGCTCCCCCCTTAGTGCCGGCACTTTCTCCGTATCAATAATGAGGCAGCTTGATCCGCTGTGAGCAGCTGCCGAAGTGTTACGGCTCGGTCCGGGCGATCGACGGTGTGTCGTTCACGGTGGAGGCGGGGGAGGTGGCGGCGCTGCTCGGGCCGAACGGGGCGGGCAAGAGCACCGTCATGCGGCTCCTGACCGGCTACGTGTCTCCGACGGCCGGGCGAGCGCTCGTGGGTGAGATCGACGTGGCCGAGCAGCCGGTCACGGCGCGGCGGCAGATCGGCTATCTGCCCGAGCAGGTGAGCCTCTACCCGGAGCTCACCGTGCGTCGCTACCTCGCCTTCGTGGGCGAGGTGAAGGGCTTGCCCGGGCGGCTGCGCCGCGACGCGGTGGCGCAGGTGATCGAGCGCTGCGGGCTCGGCGAAGTGGTCGACCGTCACAGCGGGAAGCTGTCCAAAGGTTATCGTCAGCGCGTGGGGCTGGCGCAGGCGCTGCTCGGCGACCCCGCCGTCCTCGTCCTCGACGAGCCGACGGTCGGCCTGGACCCCGTACAGGCGGTCGAGATGCGGGCGCTCCTCCGCGCGCTCGCCGGCCGCACGGTGCTGCTCTCGACACACAACCTGGCCGAGGCCAGCGGCCTCTGCTCGCGTATCATCATCCTGTCGCACGGACGGCTGGTGGCCGAGGACACGGCCGCGGCGCTCGGCCGCCGCCTCGAAGTAGCGGGACGGCTCGTGGCCCGCGTCGACGGCCCGGCGGAAGCCGTCGCGCAAGCGCTCGCCGCGCTCCCGGGCGTCCTCCGCGTCGAGCGCGGTCATGCCGACGGGCAAGCGGGCGTGCCGTTCGTCGTGCTGGCGCCCGACCCGGAGCCCGTGCAGCGCCGGCTCGCTGCTGCGGTCGTGGCGGGCGGCTGGACGCTGCTCGAGATCCAGGTGAGCCCCCCGACCCTCGAGGACCTCTTCGTGCACCTCGTCGGGTCGGGGAATTGAGGTGGGGCGCTGAAATGCGGAGCTTCGTCGCCCTGTTCCGCAAGGAGCTCCGCTCGTACTTCGGCTCGCCGCTCGTCTACGTCGTCGCCGCGGCGTTCCTGGCCTACGCCGGCTACTACTTCCACTCCGACCTCATCTACTTCATCACGTTCGGCTTCGGGCTGAACATCATGGAGAACTTCTGGCAGGTGCTGTTCGTCGACATCCGCCTCGTGCTCATCTTCGCCATCCCGCTCCTCACCATGCGGCTCCTGGCCGAGGAGCGGCGGCTCGGGACGCTCGAGCTCCTGCTCACCTACCCGCTGCGCGACGGGGCGATCGTGGCGGCCAAGCTCGGGGCGTGCCTGGTGGTGGTTGCGACGTTGCTGGCCGGTACCGTCGCGTATCCGGTGCTCGTCTTTCGCATCGAGCCGTTCGCGACCGGGCCGCTCGTGGCGGCGTACCTCGGCCTCTTCCTGTTCGCCGG
>VBLD01000395.1:0-427 GCA_005879205.1 Deltaproteobacteria bacterium | reverse complement strand
CTCCCTGCCCGTGGTGCGCGCGATCTCGCTCTTCAACCACTTCCAGCCCTTCTCGGTGGGCGTCATCGACCTGCGCGACGTCTTCTACTTCGTGTACGCGACGGGGTTCTTCGTGTGGGCGACGCTGCGCGTGCTGGAGGCACGGCAATGGCACGGACGGCGCTGAGCGCGACCTCGCAGCGCCTGCGCATCGTGCTCGCCCTCCCGGCGCTGGTCGGCATCTTCGGCCTCGGCGAGGCGATCCTCGACCGCCGCGGGCTGAGGCTCGACCTCACGCCCGAGCAGCGCTACTCGCTCTCGGACCACGGGAGGAAGATCCTCGACGACCTCCCGGCCGACGTCCGCATCCTCGCCTTCCTGCGTTCGCAGGACCCGCGCAACCCCGCCATCCTCGATCTCCTGCGACGCGTGGAGGGACGCAGTGGGC
>VBLD01000064.1 GCA_005879205.1 Deltaproteobacteria bacterium | reverse complement strand
GCCGATCGAGACCCTGTGCAACGTCCCGGAGCTCATCCGCTACGCGACGCGCCACCTGATCGAGGGGCAGCTGGTGGGGGCGGCGATCGGTGCCGTCGTCCTGCTGCCGATCGGGGTGCGGCGCTCGCGACGCGCGTCGCCGCCAGGTCCGCCGGTGGCGACCCGCTGAGCGGTCTCGCCGCGAGAGATGCGCGCGTGATCGGGAGCGGGTCGGTCCGGTGGAGAGCCTTGCTGGCGTGCCTCGTCGCCGGCGGCGCCGCTCGTCCGTTCGCCGCGACCACGACGCCGCCGTGCGCCGCCTTCGACCACGAGCACCGGGCCTGGACCCGCCTCCTCGAGCAGTACGTCCGGGACGGGCGCGTCGACTACGGCGGCCTCCACCGCGACGCGCGGCCGGCGCTGTCGGCCTACCGGGACGCGCTTTCAGCGGTGTCGCGGACCTGCTACGCGGATTGGACGCGCGAGCAACGCCTTGCGTTCTGGATCAACACGTACAATGCCAGCGCGGTGGAACTCGTCCTCGAGCACTATCCGGTGCGCAGCGTCCGCGCCATCGGATGGGTGCCCGGGTCGGCTGGCGAGCTGTCGCTCGACGACGTCGAGCACGAGCACCTGCGGAAGGAGTTCGGCGAGCCACGCATCCACTTCGCGATCGTGTGCGCGTCGGTGAGCTGCCCGTCGCTGCGCTCCGAGGCGTACCGTGCCGCCGACCTCGACCGTCAGCTCGACGACCAGGCGCGCCGGTTCCTCGCCGATCCCACCAAGAACCGCCTCGACCGCACGGCGCGGACGTTCCGCCTCTCCTCGATCTTCAAGTGGTTCCGCGAGGACTTCGAGAAGGCGGCTGGCAGCCTGCCCGCGTTCGTCGCGCGTTACGTCGACCCCGCGACGGCGGCGGCCCTGGGTGAGACGGACGCCCGCATCGAGTTCCTCGACTACGACTGGTCGCTCAACGGGAAGTAGCCATGGCCGCGGTCGACTTCGACGCCACGCTCGCGCGCCACGGGGTCGGGCCGCTCGTCCGCACGACGGTCACGGCGCTCCAGATCAACGTCGGCAAGCGCTGCAACCAGGCCTGCCACCACAGCCACGACGCGGACCGAGGTGATGGGCGAGGCCGTCGCAACCCGCGTGCTGGAGCTCCTCGCCGCGAGCGCCGACGTCGCAACCGTCGACCTGACGGGCGGCGCGCCCGAGCTGAACCCGCATTTCAGGCGACTGGTCGGGCGGGCGCGCGAGCTCGGCCGCCACGTGATCGACCGCTGCAACCTGACCGTGCTGCTCGAGCCGGGGATGGAGGACCTGCCGGAGTTCTTCGCGACGCATGCCGTCGAGGTGGTCGCGAGCCTGCCGTGCTACGGGCCGGAGAACGTCGAGAAGCAGCGCGGGCGCGGCGTGTTCGACAAGAGCATCGAGGCGCTCCGGCGCCTGAACGCGCTCGGCTACGGGTGCCCCGACGCGCCGCTCGTGCTGAACCTGGTCTACAACCCGGTGGGCGCGTTCCTGCCGCCGCCCCAGGCCGAGCTCGAGGCGCGCTACAAGGACGAGCTCCGCCGCGGCTTCGGCATCGAGTTCCACCGGCTGTTCACCCTCACCAACATGCCGATCAAGCGCTTCGCGGAGTTCCTCGCGCGCCAGGGGCAGCAGGAGGCCTATGCGAGCCTGCTCGTGAACCACTTCAACCCGTCCACCGTCCCGGGGCTCATGTGCCGCTCGCTGCTGAGCGTCGGCTGGGACGGGAGCCTCTACGACTGCGACTTCAACCAGATGCTCGAGCTGCCGCTCGGGGCGGGCGTGCGGACCATCTGGGAGCTCGACGCGATCGATGCGGTCGCGCGGCGGCCGATCGCCACCGGGAGCCACTGCTTCGGCTGCACCGCGGGCGCGGGGTCGAGCTGCGGCGGCGCCCTCCAGTGATCGTCGGTCCCCCATGAGTGCCGGATGAGCGCGCCGTCGGCGGTCGGCGCCGAGCCGGCACGCAGCCCGTGGGTGAAGCGGCTCGCCGCCGTCGCGCTGCTCGCCGCGCTGCTGGCGGCCGTGAGGCTCCTGCCGGTCGAGCGCTGGCTCGTCGACTTCGTCGCGTGGGTGCGAGGCGCGGGCGTGCGGGGCATGATCGTCTTCGCGCTCGTCTACGGGCTCGCGACGGTGCTCTTCCTGCCGGGGGTGATCCTGACCCTCGGGGCCGGCTTCGCCTACGGGGTCGTGGCAGGCACGGCGGTGGTGTGGGTGGCGTCGAACGTCGGTGCCGTCGCCGCCTTCCTCCTCGGCCGTACGCTCGCGCGCGACGCGATCGCGGCGCGCATCGGCACCAACCCGCGCTTTGCGGCGATCGACCGCGCGGTCGGCACCCAGGGGCTCAAGATCGTGCTTCTCGTCCGCCTCTCGCCCGTCTTCCCCTTCAACCTCCTGAACTACGCCCTCGGCCTCACGCGGGTCACGCTGCCCGACTACGTCGTCGGCTCGCTCGTCGGCATGCTGCCGGGCACGGTCATGTACGTCTACCTCGGGTCGCTGGTGACCAACCTCACCGAGCTCGCCGCGGGACGGCCGTCGGGCGGCGCGGCGCAGCAGGCCTTCTACCTCGGCGGGCTGGTGGCGACCGTCGCCGTCACGCTCTACGTCACGCGCGTCGCCCGCCGCGCACTCGCGGACGCGACGCGCGATAGGGCACCTGCATGCGCGGCACCGGGGGCACAGGCGCCGGAGGCGCGCGCTTCATTGGTCGAGCCCGACGACGCGCACAGCCGGGCGCTCCTCTCGCACCTGCACCCGCCCGGCTGGACCAATCCCACCCCGGCCGCGCGCTACGACTTGGTCGTCGTCGGCGGCGGCACGGCCGGGCTCGTCTCGGCCGCCGGCGCGGCCGGGCTCGGGGCGCGGGTCGCCCTCGTCGAGCGCCATCTCCTCGGCGGCGACTGCCTGAACGTCGGCTGCGTGCCGTCGAAGGCGGTGATCGCGGCGGCGCGCGAGGCGGCGGCGGCGCGCGAGGCGGCGGCCTTCGGCGTGCACGCCCGGGGCGTCGAGGTCGACTTCGCCGCGGTGATGGAGCGGATGCGGCGCCTGCGCGCCGGGCTCGCTCCGCACGACGGGGTCGAGCGCTTCACGCGCCTCGGCGTCGACGTCTTCCTCGGCGCCGGCCGCTTCACCGGCCCGACGACGCTCGAGGTGGACGGCCAGCGGCTCTCGTTCGTACGCGCCGTCATCGCCACCGGCGCGCGGGCGACGGCGCCGCCCATCCCCGGGCTCGAGGACGTCGGCTACCTCACCAACGAGACCGTCTTCTGGCTGACCGAGCTGCCGCACCGGCTCGCGGTCGTCGGCGCCGGCCCCATCGGCTGCGAGCTGGCGCAGGCCTTCGGCCGCCTCGGCAGCCGGGTGACGGCGCTCGAGATGCTGCCGCAGGTGCTCGGCAAGGAGGATGCCGACGCGGCGGCCATCGTCGAGCGGCGGCTCCGCGCCGAGGGCGTCGAAATCGTGCTCGGTGCGAGGATCGAGCGTGCCGAGCGGCGCGGCCCGGAGCGCGTGCTCGTCTACGACGTCGCCGGCGCGCGCCGCGAGGCCGTCTGCGACGCGATCCTCGTCGGCGCCGGGAGGGCGCCCAACGTCGAGGGGCTCGGCCTCGAAGCGGCAGGGGTCGCCCACGGGCGCGATGGCGTCACCGTGAATGACTACCTCCAGACGACGAACCGGCGCATCTACGCCGCCGGCGACGTCGCCTCGCGCTTCAAGTTCACCCACATGGCCGACGCGCTCGCGCGCATCGTGCTGGCGAACGCGCTCTTCGGAGGCCGGAAGAAGGCGAGCGCGCTCCACGTGCCGTGGTGCACGTACACGTCGCCGGAGGTGGCGCACGTCGGCCTCTCCCCGCAGGAGGCCGAGGGCCGCGGTCACGCGGTGGACACCATCACCATCCCGCTGGCGGACGTCGACCGCGCCGTCCTCGACGGCGACGAGGACGGCTTCTTCCGCTTCCACCTCGCGCGGGGAAGCGACCGCCTGCTGGGGGCGACGCTGGTCTCCGCCCACGCGGGCGAGACCATCTCGGAGGTGACGCTCGCCATGACGCGCGGCCTCGGCCTCGCCACGCTGGCCGGGGTCATCCATCCGTACCCGACCGTGGCCGAGGCGATCCGCAAGGCCGCCGACGAGTACAACCGCCGGCGCCTCACCCCGACGGTCAAACGCGTGCTCGGCTGGTGGCTCGCCGTGCGGCGCCGCATGTGAAGAGGTTGCTCCTGTGACACCGAGCTGACACCAAATTGGTTATGGCGGTCGCGAAGCGCGGTGTCCTCGCGCCACCCACCACGGCCCGGACGATCCGATTCCCCAAGCGGCTGCGCGAGCGGATTGCCGCCGACGCCGCACGTTGCGGGAGAAGCTTCGAAGGGCACGTCCTGGCGATTCTGCGGCGGCACTTTGGCGAGTCCGTGGACCTCGCCCCGTCGCCGGACGTCATACTCTCGCTGGCGAGAGGCAGCCTCGCTGGCATCGAGGGGAAGGACCGTGCAGCACTCGCGCGCCGCCTTGTCGCGCCCGGCGACACGTGACCCTCGAGCCGGCCGTCCTCGATTCGGACACGCTCTCCGAGTTGTCACGCGGCCACCCGCTCGTGACACGGCGCGCCCGCGCGTATCTTGCGCGCCACGGACACCTCACCGTGACGGCGGTCAGCGTCTTCGAGCGGCTTCGCGGCTACCGGGTGGCGCTGCGGGCGGGCAAGCCCTTCGCGGAGCAACTGCGGAGCTTTCAGACGTTGGTGGCGACGTGCCGCGTGCTTCCCCTGGATGCCGGGGCGGCCGAGGTCGCAGCGCTCATCTGGGCACACCTGGATCGCCGGTGGCGGCGCGGCCTTGGGGACATCCTGATCGCCGCGACCGCGAGCCACCACGGCCTGCCCCTCGTGACGAGGAACCGCCGCGACTTCGCGCGAATGGCGCGCGTGTCCGGCGTGCGCCTCACGCTCCTGGACTGGTCGAAGCGTGGACCGGATCTCCACCTCGACTGACGGACGGGAGTTTCGGCCAAATGGGACACTAACCGCCCACGCTCGTGGACGCGCGCGCATTGGCTGTAGCTCGACCCCCGTGATAGGCGCGCGGCGTGGATCGGGCGGTCGGTCGGCGGGCGGCGGGCATCCGCTCCATCCCCATCGGAATGGAAGCGACGCGTGCGTGCGACTCGGATCTGCTGCGGACGACGTGGGCGCTCGCCTGGCCGGTCATCTTCTCGTTCTCGATCGAGTCGTTCGTCGGACTGTGCGACATGCTCATGGTCGGCCGGCTCGGCGGGACGGCGGTGGCGGGGGTCGGCGTGGGCGTGCAGATCCTCGGCGCGGTGGACTCGGTGATGTTCGCCCTCGGCATGGGCGCCCTCGCCATCGTCGCGCGCCACGTGGGGGCGAGCGAGCGCGCCGCCGCGGAGGAGACGCTTCGCCAGTCGCTCCTCACGGCAGCCGCCGTCGCGGTCCTGATGATCCTCCCGGTTCTGGTCTGGGCGCCGGCGCTGGTCGCCGCGTTCCGCGTCGAGGGCGCCGTCGTCGCCGCCGGGACGCGCTTCCTCCGCATCGTGATGCTGGGCGTGCCCGCCAGCGGCTTGCTCTTCGTCATGGTGTCGAGCCTCCGCGGGGCGGGCGACACGCGCACGCCGCTCGCGATCGGCGCCGTCGTGGGGACCGTGAACGTGGTGCTCGCCTACGGGCTCATCTTCGGACGCCTCGGCCTGCCGGCGCTCGGCGTGAGCGGCGCGGCGATCGCCACCGCCGTCGCCTTCGGAGCCGGCGCCGCGCTCGGCCTCGCGCTGCTCGCGCGCGGCCGGCTCGTGCTCGGGCTCGGGATGCGCCCCTTCAGGCTCCGGCTCGACGTGGTGCGCCGGGTGCTGCGCATCGGCTACCCCGCGGCGATCGAGCATCTCCTCATGCAGATCGGTTTTTTCATCTACATCGTCTTCGCCGCACACCACGGCACGGCCGCCGTCGCCGCCTACTTCATCGGCGTTCGCATCCTCTCGCTCTCCTTCTTGCCGGGCTTCGGCTTCGCCGCCGCCGCGGCGACGATGATCGGCCAGAACCTCGGTGCCGAGCGTCCCGAGAACGCGGAGCGGAGCGGCCGCGCCGCCGTCCGGCTCGCCGTGCGGCTCATGACCGCGGCCGGCGTCCTGATCTTCGCGGCGGCGCGGCCGATCGCCCGGCTCTTCGTCGACGACGCGGTCGTCGTCGCCGACACGGTCTCCTTCATCCGCGTGCTCGCCGCCTGCCAGCCGCTCATGGCGCTCGACTTCACGCTCGGCGGCGCGCTCCGGGGCGCGGGCGACACGCGCTTCCCGCTCGCCACCGTCTTCCTCGGCTTCTACGTCTGCCGGCTCGGATTCGCCTGGCTCGTGACCTTCGCGCTCGGCCTCGGCGTCGTCTGGCTCTGGCTCGCGCTGGTCGGCGACTACGTCACCCGCTCGCTGCTCAAGGGCGCGCGGTTCCGGTCGGGGGTGTGGAAGACGGTTGCCGTATGAGGCGCGGCTCGGGGCCGGGCCCGGGGACGCAGAGCAGCTGCGCGCCGCCGCTCGCGACCAGGCGGCGGTCGACGCTCCAGATGCGGACCGTGCCGCCGACGAGGCCGCCCTCGGCGATCGGCGCAGTCGCGTCGGCGAGGAGCCACTCCGAGTCGAGGGCGGGCCGGTGGAACCACGCGACCACGTCGAGGTTCGGCGCCGTGAATCCGGGCGCCAGGTGGCGCTGGCAGACCGCCGGCCAGACCAGCGTGTCGATCAGCACGAGGGCGCGCGCGGCGTTCACGAACGGATCGTCGAAGCGCGCGACGGGCCGGTAGCGGTACCACTGGCGGATGACCGGCGAGCGGACCGGGCGCCCCTCGCGCCAGAGACCGGGGTCGACGGGGCGGCCCTCGAGGTTCTGCCAGAAGCGGTACGTCGGCTGGCCGGCGTGGAGGTCCTCCATGCTGGCGAGCTCCGCGGGGCCGGGGACGTCGGGCGGTGCCGTCTCGTCGTGGGCCAGACCCGGCAGCTCCGCCGCGGTGCGCACGATCGCCTCGAGGATGGGCTTCGCCTCCTGCGTCATCGAGACGCGGAGCGACTCGGACCGCCGCCCGCGGTGAACGGCCGTCACCTCGAGGTCGACCGGCGCGAAGCGCGCCACCGACAGATAGTGCGCCGCGAAGGCGACTGGGCGGGGAATGCGCGCCTCGGCGCCGGCGGCGCGCAGCGCGATCGCCGCGACGTAGCCGCCGTTCGGGCCCCAGACTTCCCAGTCGGACGAGACGACGGCGCGGTAGCGGCCCTCGGCGCCGGAGACGCGGGTGTCGAGGTCGACCGGCGCGAAGCGCGCCACCGACAGATAGTGCGCCGCGAAGGCGACTGGGCGGGGAATGCGCGCCTCGGCGCCGGCGGCGCGCAGCGCGATCGCCGCGACGTAGCCGCCGTTCGGGCCCCAGACTTCCCAGTCGGACGAGACGACGGCGCGGTAGCCGCCCTCGGCGCCGGAGACGCGGGTGTCGAGGGCGAGCGACGGCATCGGAGGTGCTTCTATCCGGCCGACGGGGTCGAGGGAACGATCGTCGCCCGGTGCGCTCTCGACGGTCGTGGACCCCCGCGGCTCAGGCTGCGCACGCGGTCATCGAGCCCCCGTGGACCCCCGCGGCTCAGACCGCGCACGCGGTCATCGAGCCCCGGCCGAACGCCTCGCCGGCGGCGGGCACCAGCGGAAGGGTCACGGTGAAGCGCGAGCCGCGGCCCTCGCCCGGGCTCTCCGCACGCACCGTCCCGCCGTGCAGCTCGACCAGCTGGCGGACGATCGCGAGTCCGAGGCCGAGGCCCTGCTGCGCGCCGGCGCGCGCCTGGCGAAAGGGTTCGAAGACGTGGGGCAGGAAGGCGGCGCTGATCCCTCGGCCCGTGTCCGACACCGTCAGCTCGGCGCGATCCTGGATCTTTCGCAGCCGGATCACGACGCGGCCGCCGCGCGGGGTGAACTTGACGGCGTTGCCCACCAGGTTCCACACCACCTGCTGGAGTCGCATCGGATCCCCGACCACCTCCATGGGCCCGGCGTCCAGGTACTCCTCCAGCCCGATCGCCTTTGCCTGCGCGGCCACGCGCGGGACGTCGAGCGCCTCGGCGACGGTGCCGGCGAGCGCCACCGGGCGGAGCGAGAGCGAGAGCTTGCCGGCCGTGATCCGCGCGACGTCGAGGAGGTCGCCGGCGAGCCGCTCGAGCGTGCGCGTGCTGCGCTCGATCGCGTCGAGCGCGGCCTGGTCGCTCTTTCCGAGGCGAAGCAGTCGCGACCAGGTGACGAGTTGCGCGAGGGGGGCGCGAAGCTCGTGCGAGACGGTCGCGAGCAGGTCCTCCCGGGCACGGCTCGCCGCTTCCGCCCGGGCGCGCGCCCGGCGTTCGCGCGCGAGGAGCGCGGCGCGGTCGTGCTCGCCCCGCTGGCGCGTGATCGCCTCGCCGAGCACGTGGGCCACCGCCTGCAGGAAGTGGATGTCGTGCAGCGCGAGGGGCCGGGGCCGGGCGGCGTGCACGCTGAGGACGCCGAGCGGCCCCTCGGGTCCGTGGATCATCACCTTCACGAGCGTGACGCCGCCGCGCCCCTGGACCGTCACGCCGTCGTCGATCTCGAGGGCGGTATCGGCGAGCAGGTCGGGGTCGAGGGTGACCTCCTCCACGATGCCCCGCCGGCAGCAGACGGCGGTGCGGAGCGACGTCCGGGCGTTGGGCAGGAGCTCCCACACCGCGGCGTACTCGACGTCGAGCGTGCGCGCGACCTTCGCGGCGGCCTCGTGCATGAGTCCGGACGGCTCGCCGCCGGCGAGCGCCAGCCGTCCGAGCTCCGCGATGACCGCCTGCTGCCCGCGCTCGGTCTCCGCCCGCCGGCGGGCGGCGCTCAACGATCCGGTGAGGGCCGCCACCAGGGCGAACATGCCGAGACAGAGCGCATCCGAGATGCTCTCGACGGCGATCGAGTGGCCCGGGAGGACGAAAAAATAGCTGGTGGCGAGGGCGGCGAGCGCCGTCGCCACGAGGGCGGGGCGGAGGCCGCCGTAGCACGAGCTCACCACGACCGCCGCGAAGAAGAGCGGCGAGGGCGTCGTCTCGAGACGGGGCCAGACGAGCAGGGTGAAAGCGAGCGCCATCCCGCTGGCCAGGAGGGCGACGCCGTACGTTGCCACGGCCGATTGCGAATGCCCGATGTCGCGTCCCATCGCTCGCCTCGACGTTCACCGGGAGCAAGCCGGGTGCCAGAGGTTCTGCCCGTGAATTCGCCTCGGCCTGCCCGACGACGCGCGCCGGAGCGCGGCGGAAAGCGGCACCGCGAATCAGCCGATGGGACATTTGGTCTCGCGCCGAGCGGCGGCCGCGACGGCTCGTCGCCGGAGCCGCGGGACGAGGGCGGGAACGCGCGCGGCGTAGCTCGCGTATGCCGGGCCGAGGGCTCGCCGGAGCGCGCGCTCTTCGACCACGATCTTGAGCCCGATTCCCAGGCCGAAGCCGAAGGCGAGGCACGCCGTCCCAAGCGACGGGTGCGCCAGGAGCGAGCCGGCCGCCAGGAGGAGGAGCGAGGCGTAGATCGGGTGGCGGACGACCGCGTACGGACCCCGCTCGACCACGGTCTGCGCGGCGCGCACCGTGACGACGCCGGACCAGCTCGCTCCGAGCGCGCGGCGCGCTCGGACGTGCACGACGAGCCCGGCCGCGGCGACGGCGAGGCCCGCGAGCGCAACGGCGGGCGGCGACGGGAGACGTCCTGCCCGGCGCTCGATCAGCGCAAGGCCGGCGAGAGTCGCCGCCACGAGCAGGACCAGGAGCGACGCGGGCGGCTGCCGTCCACCCACGACGGCCGGGCCGAGAGCCCGGCGCGCGGCGCGCTCGTTCCAGGCAGCCCGCAGGTCGAAGACGGCGAGCGACGCCCACGCCGACACGAGCAGGACGTCGACCAGCGCGGTGCTCACGGCCGGTGCCGACCGTAGAGGCCATCCCGTCGTCCGTCAAATGCTCGTGGTCGACGCCTTGTTGTCGGTCCAGATCCGATCTGCCAGAGAGAGCGCATGGGGATCCTGAAGGTCGCGCGCCTCGGTCACCCGGTCCTTCGCCGCGCGGCCGACCCCGTGCCGCCCGAAGCGCTCGGCACCGCGGACACGCAGCGGCTGATCGACGACATGATCGAGACGATGGCCGAGTACGACGGGGTGGGGCTCGCCGCGCCGCAGGTGCACGTCTCGCAGCGCCTCGTCATCTACGGCGTCGCGGCCAACCCACGCTACCCGGATGCGCCGCCGATCCCGCTCACCGTGCTCGTGAACCCGCGCATCACGCCGGTCGGCGACGAGCAGGAGCAGGACTGGGAGGGCTGCCTCAGCGTCCCCGACCTGCGCGGCAAGGTGCCGCGCTGGGCGGGCCTCCGGGTCGAGGCGCTCGGCCGCGACGGGCGTCTGCTCCGCTATACGGCGGAGGGCTTTCACGCGCGCATCCTCCAGCACGAGCTCGATCACCTGGACGGCAAGGTCTACCTCGACCGCATGGGATCGATGGAGAGCCTCGCCTTCCTGTCCGAGTTCCAGCGCTACGGGCTCAAGCGCGCGGACTGAACGTCCGCGACGGCCGCAGCGGCGCCAGGTCCGAATTGGCCTGCAGCGCCTGATCGAGGAGGCGCTCGGCCGCCGGCCCGTGAACCGTCCGTTGCACGGTGGCGATGAAGCCGCGCAGCAGCTTCTTCGAGCGTGCGAGCTTGCTCGCGGCGCGCCGGCCATGTGACGAGCGCGCGGCGTCGAGCGTCTTCAGCAACGACTGCACGCGGGCGTCGAGTCGGGCGTGCTGCTTCACGCCACCCACGTCCGACGGCGACGTCTGTACCAGGACCCGCTGGACCTCGGTGACCCGGCAGTTGACCTCGTCGAGCCCGGCGAGCGCGTCGCACGGCGGGATCGTGGTCGGTGGCGTGGTCGTGGAGGTGGAGGTGACCGTGACTGGAGGCTGGGTCGTGGTCGAGGAGGTAGTCGTTGCGATCGTGGTGGTGGTGGTCGTCGTAGTCGCAAGTGTGGTCGTGGTCGCTACCGTGGTCGTCGTGGTCTCCACCGTCGTGGTCGTCGTCGCCACCGTCGTC
>VBLD01000388.1 GCA_005879205.1 Deltaproteobacteria bacterium | reverse complement strand
CGCATCAGCTTCGCGACGATCGTGAGCTGCATGGCGACCGTGGGTGGATCGCTACCGACATGCCTACGGACGTTCGGCGAACTCCTCCCGGTTGTCGTTCCTACAGGCCGAGGCGCGGCAGATTCAGTCCTTCCGGGGCCCGAGGGGAACCGCGAGACCTTCCTCTCGCTCGCGAAGGAGTCGACTCCTGGTCCCGGCCCTCGACACGCGATGCGCTGTTGTGCGAAGAAGGCGCCTCGCAACGAGGACTCGCCGTCACCCCTCTCGGGTGACGCGGTTGGAATGCTAGAGAGGCGTCCCGAACGTCCTCGCGCGGCCCGAACCACCGGACCACATGGACTCACGTCGCGTCGCTCGAAACCTCGTCGCGCTGCTCGCAACGGCGGCTTCCGTCCTGGCGCTCGGCACAACCGCGCGCGCCGACGCCGCGAAGGATGCCATCAAGTGCAAGGCGGCCATCATCAAGGCCGCCGCGGGCTTCGTGCAAGCGAAGGCCAAGGCGCTTCAGAGGTGCGAGGAGGCGAAGGTCAAGGCCAAGCTCCCGCGGGCCACCGTCTGCAGAGACGAGCCGCGCAAGACGGTCCCCGCGATCATGAAGGCCAGGACCAAGCTCAGCCGGAGCATCGTGAAGAGGTGCGCCGGCAAGGACAAGACCTGCGGCACGCGGGACCCGGACGGGAGCGAGCCATCGCTCGCAAGCATCGGCTGGGACATCGGGCAGTGCCCCAACTTCGAGAGCGGCAGCTGCAAGAACGCCATCCACGACTGCAACGACATCCCCACCTGCATCGAGTGCATCGGCGAGGCGGCGATCGATCAGGCGATCGGCCTGTACTACGGCGCGCTCGTGCCGAGCGCTCCCACGTCGAAGGACAAGGCCGAGAAGGTACTCAACAAGTGCCAGGTGACACTCGGCAAAGAGGCGACGAAGTTCCTCGTCGCCAAGTCGAAGAGCCTCGCGAAATGCTGGAGTGCGGTGAACAAGGCCGGCAGCGGCCAGTGTCCCGACGGTGTGGCCGCGGCGGCGATCGCCGCCGCCGACTCGAAGAAGCAGATCGCGATCAAGAAGGCCTGCCAGGGTCCCGACAAGCTCTTCGGCACCGGCGACGATCTGACGAGGGCCGATATCGGCTTTGTCGATCCCTGCCTGGGCGTGGCGGTCCCCGGCGGCGCGTCATGTGCGCACGCCGTCGAAACCCTCGGCGACGTCATCGCCTGCGTCGACTGCGTGACGGAGTTCAAGACCGACTGTGCTGACCGGGCCGCAGTGCCTGCGCTCGTCACCCCGTATCCAGCGGAGTGTAACCGGGGGCCTTGCTCCCTGAGTCTCCAACCGACCTCTTCCTCTTCCGTGCAGTTCAGGAACGTGCTCTGGCGCGGGACGGGCTACACGCCAAACGGGACCGTGGAAATTTTCCAGCCCAGCGGGTGGTATGGTATCTGCCGTAGCCTCGTCATCGTGCCAGGAACGACGATCAAGGCCGATGCCGCGGGCAACTTCAGCCTCCTCTTGCCTCCGACCGCCTTGAGCTTTTCCATAACCGGAGTTGCATTCACCCAAGTTCCGGCCACGACATTGGTCAGTGTGAGCGCAGTCGATGAGACGACTGGCTGCAGCAGCTCGATCCTCGACTACCCCCTCGTCCCTCCGGGCCCGGGGCCGAACGACAGCCTCACCCTGTTGTACGTGTCGGGCCCGGCCAGCTCGGTGCTCGCGCCACCCGCGACGCCGGTTCCGGGCGAGAACGGATCAGACACGGTGATCATGGGACAGTGCCATACGGGTGGGGGTCCGACAGAGCTCAGATTCACGCTGAACGGCGCGACGCCAAACCGAACGTTGACGATGTTCATCACGCCGCCCGGATCCGCGCCGGTGTCGGTTGGCACCGTGACGACTGATGCAGCGGGAAATACCTCGTCCTCCTCGTATCTGCCGCACTGTTTCGCCAACCTGGGCTCATCCTCGCTGCTGTCGCTCACGATCGATGGCAACCCACCGGGTGGCGCCAACGTGGCCTACCGGTCCACGCTGGTGAGGAACGACATACCGGTCTGCTAGGCGGCCTGTCGGCCAGCAGGGCCATGCCGCCCGGATACACCACGCTGCACAGTACAGCGAGCCGTGACGACGCCACCGCCACGGTGACGGTCGACCCACCCGATCGCCACCTCGGCATCTGCGGCAGCGCGACGCTCGACGTGCCGGTGAACGAGGTGCGGACGCTCGACGTCACGGCGTCCGTCGACCGCGACACGATCACGTTCGCGTGCACGCCATGAAGGGCGCGACGGACTCGTACGCCCGCACGCTCTTCGGCGTCGCGGCGCTCGCCAACTTCAGCGTCG
>VBLD01000387.1 GCA_005879205.1 Deltaproteobacteria bacterium | reverse complement strand
GTGTTGGGCGTGTTCACGCAGCCGGTCGCCGGGTCGCACGTGTCGGTCGTGCACACGTTGCCGTCGGTGCAGATGGGCGGCGGACCGCCGACGCAGACGCCGCTCGCACAGGTGTCCGCCGTGGTGCAGGCGTTGCCGTCGTTGCAGGGGAGCGTGTTCGGGGCGCCTCCGACGCAGGCGGCGGCGCCGTCGCAGGTGCTGCCACTGATGCAGGGATTGTTGGCGCAGGCCTGGCCGGCCGGCTCGAACTGGCAGGTCGGCGAGCAGCAGTCGCCGGCCACGAGGTTGCCGTCGTCGCACTGCTCGCCGAGATCCACGACGCCGTTGCCGCAGATGTGAGCGATCTTACCGATGATGACGCTGAACTGGTCGGTCTGCTGCCCACCTGGGGGGAAGCCCGGCCCGTCGATCCGGAAGAAGTTCGTGCCGCATGGACTGCCGGTGACGGTCTGGGGCGCGGCCGGATTGCCAACCAGCCCCGGTGGCGGCGGGGGTGTCACCGCGGTCAATAACGGCCCCACCCGACCGGCGGTGATCGGGGTCCCGAACGCCAGCGCCGCCGCCCCGGGAACCAGCGGGATGCGAGGGCTGTCCTGGGTGAAGTTGACCGTCCCGAGGGTATCGGCCTGCAGCACCTCGACCCCGTACGGGTGCGTGACCGTGTACGTGCCGCCGGGCGTCGCCGCGAGGATACGCACGCGAATGCGGGTGAATACCACCTGGTCGCCTGGGACGGCTTGGACGCCGTTCGCGAAGGACCCTTCGAGGGCCGCCACGTAGGTTGCCTTGATTGCCCCGACGTTCA
This sequence comes from Deltaproteobacteria bacterium, assembly GCA_005879205.1. Classification (GTDB taxonomy): domain Bacteria; phylum Desulfobacterota; class Binatia; order DP-6; family DP-6; genus DP-3. Next base: position 1,552 of record VBLD01000387.1, on the reverse strand, counting down.
TCACGCTGATGGCCCTGGAGTAGAAAACCTCGACCGGGAAGTTGTTCGGGAAGGAGAGCGGAAGGGTCGGATCCGGCAGGGCGAACCCAACGCCACCACAGACCGCGTCCAGGCAAGGCTGCAGGGCGAGGCCCGTTGAATCCTGATAGTAGTCAGGGAATCCGTGCACGGGATTGACGGGTCCCACGCCGAACAGTGGCGTGAAGCAAGTTGCTGTCGTAATTGCGGCTGCGGTCTTAGTTAGAAGGCATACGCCGAGCACGATCGCGCAGAGTGTTCTCATTGGTTCTCCCTTCCCCCGCCTCGCTCCCTACTTGTCTCCAGAGAGTCTGTAAATTATCGAATACGCGCGAACGTGCCGCGAAATTCCCCTATGCCGCTCAAGGCGGAGGGAGGCTGTCTGAGGGGTGATTGATCGAGGCGGGGAAAGCGGCCGCGGAGAAGGTGGAGGAGCGATCGGCGCGCCGACCGCTCCTCCATCATTGATCAGCTCGTCACGGTGCGACGTGGACCTCGAGGGCGGGAGGCACTCCGCTTCCCTCGCGGGAGTTGTAGATCGCGCTGTCGGTGCTGGTGGTGTCGATCGCGAAGCAGTAGACGCCGTCGCCCGGGATTGCCGGGGTCACGTCGAAGTCCACGATCTGCCCTGCCGCGCACGCGCCGAGCGTCGCCAGCACGGGCCCGTCGATCGCGGGCGCCGTGTTCCACGTCATCGTATGCTCATCCCAGCTGCAGTTCGTGATGGCATGGATGGTCCCGCCCGTGACGCTCCCGGAGTTGGTCACGTTCGCCACCTGGAGCTTCAGGTGGGCGCCGGTGACGAGGCTCGCGCCGACGCCGCTCACGCTGACGCGGAGGAAGGTATGCTGCACGCCGGTGGTGCCAGGGTTCGTGGCGGTGCCGTTGTCCACGAAGATCTGCGGCTTGGTCCCGAAGTTCGTCGTTGACAGGTCGGACTGGACGTAGGTATCGGCCAGGACCGTGCCCACCGGCCCCGCGGTCACCAGCGTGGTCGTGGTGGTGGCGCCCGGCGCCGGGGTCGTGGTGGTCGTCGTGGTCGGCACCTGAGCCGGCCCGCAGCCGCAGTCGGGCTCCACCTCGAGGGCGACCGACGGCTTGCCGGTCGTGGCCTCGCGGGAGTTGTAGTTCACGTTGTCGGTCGAGGTGCTGTCGATCGCGAAGCAGTAGACGCCGTCGCCGTGGATGGCGGACGTGACGTCGAACTCGACGGGCTGCTTCAAGGCGCACTTGCCCGCCGTCGAGAGCACGGGGCCCATCGCGGGCTGGTTGTTCCAGGTGATCGTCTTCTCACCCCACGAGCAGTCGCTGACGGCGTGCATCTGCCCGCCGGAGTTGCTGTTGGAGCCGGTCGCCGACGCCACCTGCAGATGCAGCTTGGCCGAGTGGACCGGATGGGTGCCCATGCCGGTCACGTTGATGCGAAGGAAGGTGCGCTTCACGGGACTCGCGTCCGCGGTCAGGAGCTTGCTCGTCCCCGCGTTGGCGGTCGGGCTGCTGATATTCACCAGGGCATCCGCGGTGACGGTCGCGA
>VBLD01000063.1 GCA_005879205.1 Deltaproteobacteria bacterium | reverse complement strand
GCTCCTGACGCTCTACACGACGCCGGTCGTCTACCTCGCCTTTGATCGATTGGCCCGGCGGCTCGCCCGCCGGCGCGGACCGGAACGCGTCGAAGAGCGGATCGCGGTCGCCCGGTGAACATCTCCGGTCCGTTCGTCCGGCGCCCCGTGGCCACCACGCTGCTCACGGTGGCGCTGACCCTGGCCGGCCTGATCGGCTTCCGGCTGCTGCCGGTCGCGCCCCTCCCGCAGGTCGAGTTCCCCACCATCCAGGTGTCCGCCGCGCTCCCGGGCGCGAGCCCGGAGACGATGGCGTCCGCGGTGGCGATGCCGCTCGAGCGCCAGTTCGGTCGCATCGCCGGGGTCACCGACGTGACGTCGACCAGCGCCCTCGGCTCGACGACCATCGTCCTGCAGTTCGATCTCGGCCGGAACATCGACGCGGCCGCGCGCGACGTGCAGGCCGCGATCAATGCCGCTCGGGGTCAGCTTCCGACGAACCTGCCGAACAACCCGTCGTACCGGAAGGTGAACCCGGCCGACGCGCCCATTCTCATCCTCGCGCTCACATCCGAAACGCTCGACACGAGCCGGATGTACGACGCGGCCTCCTCGATCCTGCAGCAGCGCCTCGCCCAGGTGGAGGGTATCGGCCAGGTGGTGGTCGGCGGCGCCTCGCTCCCGGCGGTCCGCGTCGAGCTCGATCCGACGGTGCTCAACAAGTACGGCATCGGTCTCCGCGAGGTGCGCTCGGCGCTCGCCACGGCCAACGCGAACCGGCCGAAGGGCGAGCTCGCGAACGGGACGACCGCGTGGAAGATCAGCGCCAACGACCAGCTGCTCCGGGCGGAGCAGTACCGGCCGCTGATCGTCGCCCATCGCGCGGGCGCCGCGGTCCGTCTGTCCGACGTGGCCGACGTGCAGAACTCGGTGGAGGACGTCCGCACCACCGGCATCGCGAACGGAAAGCCGGGGGTGCTCGTGATCATGTTCCGGCAGCCCGGCGCGAACATCATCGCCACGGTCGACCGCGTGCTCGCGCTGCTGCCCCAGCTTCGCGCCTCGATCCCCGGCGCCATCGACCTGTCCGTGATGATCGACCGCACGACCGCCATCCGCACCTCGATCGCCGACGTCGAGTTCACGCTGCTCATCGCGATCGGCCTGGTGGTGCTCGTCGTGTTCGTGTTCCTCCGCAACGCCTGGGCCACGTTCATCCCGGGCGTGGTCGTGCCGCTCTCCCTGATCGGTACGTTCGGCGTCATGTACCTGCTCGGTTACAGCGTCGACAACCTCTCGATGATGGCGCTCACCATCTCGACGGGATTCGTGGTGGACGACGCGATCGTCGTGATCGAGAACATCACGCGGCATCTCGAGCGGGGGCTGCGTCCCTTCGAGGCGGCGCTGCAGGGCGCACGGGAGGTCGGCTTCACGGTCCTCTCGATGAGCACCTCGCTGGTGGCCGTCTTCATCCCGATCCTCCTGATGGGCGGCATCGTCGGCCGGCTCTTCCGCGAGTTCGCCGTCGTGCTCTCGGTGGCGGTCGGGGTCTCGCTCGTGGTCTCGCTCACCACGACGCCGATGATGTGCGCGAAGTTCCTCCGTTCCGAGCGCGGCCGCCCCCACGGTCGCCTCTCCCGGGCGAGCGAGCGGACCTTCGAGTGGTTGCTCCATTGCTACGATACGAGCCTCTCGTGGGTGCTCCGGCACGCGCGCTTCACCATGCTCGTCGCGGCCCTCACCGTGGCCGTCAACGTCTATCTGTACGCCGTCGTGCCCAAGGGATTCTTCCCGGAGCAGGACAACGGCCGCCTGATGGGCGCTCTTCAGGCAGACCAGGCGACCTCCTTCCACGCGATGCAGGACAAGCTCGCCCAGTTCGTGAAGATCGTCATGGCCGACCCGGCAATCGACACGGTCGCGGCATTCACGGGGGGGAACCAGGGGACCAGCAACACGGGGAGGATGTTCGTCGCGCTGAAGCCGCTCGCGCAGCGCAAGATCAGCGCCGACGAGGTCATCGCCCGGCTCCGGCCCGAGCTCGCCCGCGTCGCCGGGGCGAGCCTCTATCTCCAGGCGATCCAGGATATCCGGGTGGGGGGTCGGCTCAGCAACGCGCTCTTCCAGTTCACGCTCCAGGGCGACGACCTCCGCGAGCTGGATCACTGGGCACCCCGCATGTTCGCCAAGCTGCAGACGCTCCCGCAGCTCGTCGACGTGAGCACCGATCAGCAGAACCGTGGGCTCGAGATGTGGGTCACGATCGACCGCGACACGGCCGCCCGGCTCGGGATCACGGCGCAGGCGATCGACGACACGCTCTACGACGCCTTCGGCCAGCGCCAGGTGTCGACGATGTTCACCCAGCTGAACCAGTACCACGTCGTGATGGAGGTGGCGCCGCGCTTCTGGCAGAGCCCCGAGACGCTGAAGGACATCTACGTCCCGTCGGCAAACGGCCAGGAGGTTCCCCTCGGCACCATTGCCGAGTTCAAGCCGACCACGGCGGCCCTCGCCGTCAACCACCAGGGCCAGTTCCCGGCCGTCACCCTCTCGTTCAACCTCGCCCCGGGCGTCGCCCTCGGCGACGCGGTCACCGCCATCGAGAGCGCGGCGCGCGAGATCGGCCTCCCGCCCGGCATCCGTGCGAGCTTCCAGGGCACCGCGCAGGCCTTCCAGGCGTCGCTCGCCAACGAGCCGCTGCTCATCCTGGCGGCGCTGGTCACCGTCTACATCGTCCTCGGCATCCTCTACGAGAGCTACATCCATCCCCTCACCATCCTCTCGACGCTGCCCTCGGCCGGCGTCGGCGCCATCCTCGCGCTCCTCCTCTGCGGCATGGACCTCAGCGTGATCGCGCTGATCGGCATCATCCTGCTGATCGGGATCGTGAAGAAGAACGCGATCATGATGATCGACTTCGCGCTCGAGGCGGAGCGCACGGAGGGGAAGTCGCCGGAGGCGGCGATCTACGAGGCGTGCCTGCTGCGCTTCCGGCCGATCATGATGACGACGATGGCGGCGCTGCTGGGGGCGCTGCCGCTGGCGCTCGGCACGGGCGTGGGCGGGGAGCTGCGCCGCCCGCTCGGCATCGCGATCGTCGGCGGGCTCCTGGTGAGCCAGCTCCTCACGCTCTACACGACGCCGGTCGTCTACCTCTACCTCGACCGGTTCGGTCTCTGGTTCGCCCGCTGGCGGCGCCGCCACCTCCACGCCGTGCGCTCACCCGCTCGGTCCCACGCTTGATGGCCGGTGGCATGCGAAGGGCCTGGTGGTGGGTCTCCGCCCTGGTGATGTGGACCGCCGCGTGCATGCCGTCGCTCACTCGTCCCGCCGTGGACGGCCGCAGAAGGTTCTATCTGACCAAGGGATCCTTTCAGGGCAACCGGGCGCTCACCGCCTGCGCGCCCGGATACCACATGGCCTCGCGATTCGAGATCCTCGACGTCTCGGTCCTGGCATACGACACGAGTAAGGGACTGACCACGGACGATTCGGGGTCGGGACCGCCGAGCACGGCGGCGTCGTACGAGTCGCCCGGGCCTTTTGGATGGATCCGAACGGGCGGCGCTTCCCAGTTCACGAACCCGAGCGGCGCGCCCGGCTCGACCGCTGGATCGGCGTCCTTGAACTGCGCGACGTGGTCGAGCAACAGTCCCCAGGCCTACGGGACCGTCGCGTACCTGACCGACCGGTTCACCGCCGGAAACGATTCCGCATGGAGCGGACGTCCCGAACGGTGCGACGTCACGTCCCGCGTCTGGTGCGTACAGAACGCGGCGACCGGGGACGCGGTACCCCCCGGGCCGGGGCGCCGACGCCGCTGGCGAGGCGGACCGGAGTCCGAGCTCCGCCCGTAGCGACCCCGGCCGACTATGCCGAGGGCGCCTGAGTCCGCGGCAGGAGCCTGATCTCGACGCGTCGGTTCCGCGCCCGGCCCGCCTCGTCCACGTTCGGTACGACGGGCCGGTGTTCCCCGTACCCGGCCGCGATCGCGCGCTCGGCGAGCTCGGGGGTCCCGCCCGCCAGCTCGTGGACCACCCGGGCGGCGCGGGCGAGCGAGAGCTCCAGGTTCGAAGGGAAGCTGCCGCTGTGAATGGGCCGGTCGTCCGTGTGCCCGCTCACCTCGACGTCGAAGTCGGGCATCGCCAGGGCGAGCGCACCGATGCGGCGCAGGATGGGCGACGCAGCCGACAAGAGGTCGGCGCTGCCCGAGGGGAAGCTGATGGTGTCGCTCAGGGTGACGATCAGGTCCGAGTTCCGGACCGCCACGCGGACCGCGTCGCCGCGCCCTTCGGCCGCGACGAACTCCTCGAGGCTCCGTCCGGCCTCCGCCAGCCGGTCGCTCGCCGCGCCGGGCGGCCGGTCGCCGTCGGCTGGCGGCTCGGCCGCGGACGGCAACGGCTCCGGCTGGTTCTCGGCGACGTTTTCCGCGACGTTTTCTGTGGCTTTTGCCGCGCCCTCGGATGGCTCCGCTTCGGCGCGCGGGGCGCAGGGCGCCTCGGGGACGACCACCACGGGCGCGGGCGAAGGGGTCGCCGGCGGCACCGCCGCCGAGGGCCGGGCGCCGCCCGTGAGCACGACCGATACCAGCAGGAAGGCAAAGAGCTGGAGCACCAGGTCGCTGAACGTCATCAGCCAGCCGGTCTGGTCGTCGTCCAGCGGTGCGGGCTCGAGCTCGAGCCCGCGGCGGCGGTCAGGCCGCGCGCTGCGCAAGCTGCGCGACACGGCGCCGTCCTTCGGAGGCGGTGGCCCCCACATACGCGCCCAGCAGGCGCTCGATTCGCGTGGGGTACTCCCGCCGGTACACGAGCAGGATACCGTCGATGATCATCTGGCTACGAAGACTCTGGCGCCCGAGGTGGGCGTGGAGCTTGGTGGCGAGCGGGAGGACGACGACGTTGGCGAACACGGCGCCGTAGAGCGTGGTGAGCACGGCGATGCCGAGGCCGGGACCGATCGTCGTGAGGCTCGGATCGACCAAGTGCCGGAACAGGAGCACGAGGCCGATCAGGGTGCCGATCAGCCCGAAGGCAGGAAACAGCTTGCCGAGCGTGACCAGCACCTGACGCGCCGCCTCGCCTTCGGCCGCGGTCCGCCGGGCCTCGGCGAAGAGCACGTCGGCCAGTTCTTCCTCGTCGTGGCACTCGAGGGCGAGCTCGATGCCGCGGCGCACGAGCGGGTCGGCCTCGGCGGCCCCGGCGCGCTCCAGCGCGGGCACACCCCCGGTCCGATGGAGCCGGGCCAGGCGTTTGAGGGCGGTGATCACGTCCTGCGGATTGGTCTCGCCCTCGAGGGCCGCCGCCACCTGGCGCCCGGCGCTGACCAGCCGCGCCCGAGAGTAGGTCGCGCCGGTCACCCCGATGGCACCCCCGACGGTGATGAGCAGCGAGAGCGGGTCCATGAAGCCGGTGGCCAGCGCGACGGCGGCCACGCTCGAGGCCAGCAAGAGCCCGACCCCGACCTGCCCCGAGCGCCGAAGCTTGTGCAGCATCTGTCGTACGCCCATGGCGCCGAGAGCAGGTCCGGTGCCAGCGGCAGAGCCCGGCCGTCAACGCAGCGGGGTCACCCAGGTCCGGCAGAATCGGCCGCAGGGGCATTTCCTGCAGGCCTCCCGGCGTCAGGAACTCAGGGGAAGCCGGCCGGAGACATGGCCGACGGATCCCCGAGCAGCTTCCTCATCTCGGCCCGCAGCGTCCCCAGCCGCTGGCGGACGTCGGCCGCCTTCGCCAGCTGATCCGCCGTCAGCACGCCACGGACCTCGAACGCGACGTCGATCCCCTCCTGCGCCAGCTTGTCGCGAAGAGCCGCCACGCGTTGCCCGGGCGCCTTCAGGTCGTTGGCGGTGAGCGGACCGGGTCCGAGCAGCCTGGCCATCACGTCCTCGTGCGCGGCACGCAGCTGTCCGAGCAGCTCCTGGAAGCGTGGGCGATGCGCGTCCATGATTCCCTGGACCTTCGTCTGCTGCTCGGCCGACATCCCGACGCTCCGCAGGATCATCGGGAACATCATGCCGGGATTCGGCTCGAGCCCCATGCCGCCTCCCCACACGCCGTCGTGCATCCCGTGGGCGCCGGCGAGAACGCCGGTGGTGCACACGACTAGACCGAGCACGCCAGCGATCCGCAGGAACGATCCTCGACTCATCGACGCGTCTCCTCTCATCAGAACTCGTCTCCGCATTCGGAGTCCGGCGTGCCGTCCTCGTCCTCGCAGGGCCACTCCCCGTCCAGGGCGGCCTCGAGGTACGTACCGTCCGCATCGGACGGCGCGTCGAACTCGTCGGCGGCGAAGGCGAACTCCGACACGTGCGCCAGCGACAGCCCGGCGTCCTCGTCGGCCTCTTCCATGACCGTCGCCTGCGGCGGCCATCCGCCCGGAACGCCTCGCCACACGAGCGCCAGCGCGAGGCCGGTGGCCGCCAGAACGGCCACCGGCCAGGGACGCAGCACGGACCGGGGTTGGGGGACGCGCTCGGGCAAGGGGCCCTCGCGCAAGATCCGTGCTGCGAGCTCCGAGGCGCCGACCATCGCGCGATAGCGTTCGGCGCAGCGATGGCATCGCATCAGGTGGGACCGTTGCCATGGCAATCCTTCGCCCTGAGACACGACGAAGAGCGCCTGACGGCGCAGACAGCGCGTCATCGGACACCTCCCAGGGCCTTCTGGAACGCACGCATGGCCCGAAACAGATGCAGCTTCACGGTTCCCGTCGCCAGACCGAGCATGTCGGCGGCCTCCTGGGTGGACCAGCCCTCGACTTGCCGGAGGAGGAAGACCTCCTGCTGGCGCCCGGACAGCCGATGGAACGCGTTGACGATCCGGCGGCGCTGCTGGCGGCGGACGGCGTCTTCCTCGGGAGTTCCCTCGCCGAACAGGTCGTCCTCGCTGAAGGGCTCTGCCGCGGCGTTCCACCACTGCCACCATCGGGAGCGCCGACGGCGGCGGCAGGCGTTGATCGCGACGCACGTGAGCCACGCTCGCGACGCCACCGGCAGGTCGTCTGCGTTCCACCGGCGCAGGAGCTGCACGAACACCTCCTGCGCGACGTCCTCGGCCTCGTACCGGTCGACGAGGAGCAGACGGCAAAGGCGTCGAATGCGAGCGTGATGCGCACGGTAGAGCTCCTCGTAGCCCTGCGCCGGGCTCAATGCGCCTCCCTGGTCAGCCGCGCGGTGCTGCCTACCGGCTAGAGTCATGGCGCCTCGAAGAAGTTGACGGCGCGAGAGACGGGTCGTTCACGTCACCCACTGGCGGTCCGGCGGACGCGGAAGCGAGGGTCGGCGGACGGCGGCGCGCCGTCCTGCCGCCGGCGCCAGCGGACGATGCCCGCGCGGATGTAGCCAGCATCGACGCCGAGCGTGTCACAGATGTTCTGGAAAGCGAAAGGCCAGCGCGTATCGGTGGAGGCGACCCACCGCTCGACCTCCCGCACCAGGTGCCTGCCGTGGCCGCCCGGAGCGTGTGCGCAGCGGCCGAGGGTGGCGAGCGCCTGCTCGAGCACGGCGAGCATGAGGCGCTTCTCGGGTTGGAAGGTGAGAGGCGGGCTGCCAAAGAACTGGGGCGGCAGCAATGCCTCCGGTTCCAGGTCGGCGAGGTGGTCCCGCATGGTGACTCCCACCGCTTAGAACCCGCGACCGGCCCTTTGGTTGACAGCTACGTCGGGGCGGAATCCGGCTTCAGAACCCTTCCTGGCGCCGGATCGTCCAGAAGTCGTCGGAGAGACCGCGGTTGGCGAGGTAGTCGTAGGGCATCGTGAAGTAGCCTTTCATACCCCAGCCGGTGCCCCACGAGTTCCGGACGAGGACGCGCTTCTTCGCGTCGTCGTACCCCACCGCCAGGACCGCATGCCCTCCGAGCATCTTCTCTCTGGGCTTCGGCATCGGGACCACGCCGCTCTGTGCCACGCGATCGGACTCGAAGCTCTCGTACACCGTGAAGCCGAAGACGAACGGATAGCCGTCGGCCAGACAGGCGCGCATCTCGCCGAGCGTCTCCAGGCGAGCGTAGGCGGTCACCTGATGATCGGCCGCTTCCTTGTAACAGGCCGGGCCGGGTCTCACCGCGAACTTCGAGATCACGTACGGCCACTTCTTCTCGGCGCAGACGCCCTGCTTGACCAGCGTCTTGATCCCGTCCCGCAGCATGGCGCCCGCATCCTCGCCGACGGTGTGCTCGATCGCCCGCTCGTTGTAGTAGACGAACAACCGACTCACGTTGACGAGCGGGATGCCGTCCTTCTTCTCGAGGAGCTCGACCGCCCCGGCCAGCGCATTGCCGGTGCAGCTGCCGAGGTCTCCCTGATCCTCGACCGGAGAGCACGCGCGGCGCAGGTCGACCGACGCGGGCAGCCGGACCGGCACCCTGTGCAGCGCGCCGTACGAGAAATCGCGATGATCCGGCAGGTCGGGGATCCATCCGTAGCCGAACCCGAGCCGGGTCTCCTGCCGTCTGGCCCCTCGCTTCACGGCCGCCATGCCGTCCTCCTTCGTCGCTCAGCTCGGCACCACCAGCGTCTCCTTGGTGAGGATGCGCTGGAAGACGAACTTCTCGTAGGCCGACGCCACCTGCGTGCCGTCGATGATCAACAGGTTCTCGTCGTTGTGCTTCTCGGCGGCGTTCGTCCAGTTGAAGCTGCCGGTGCAGACCGTCTTGCCGTCGAAGATCCCCACCTTGTTGTGCATCAGCGCCGTCTGCTTGATCGCGAGGTGCACCGAGACGCCCGCGCGCCGCAGCTTGGCGATCATCTGCGTCTGGACGGGGTTGCTCGGGCTCTGGCTCTGCCCGGCGTCGGCGACCACCGCCACCGCGACGCCGCGCTTGCGGGCGGCAATCATCGCGTCGACGATGCGGGGCTCGGTGAGCGTGAAGATCGCGACGTGCGCCGTCTTCTGCGCCCCGTTGAAGAGGTCGATGATGGCCTTCGCACAATCGAGCCGAGGATCGTGGCTCGGGGTCGTCCCCAGGCTGAAGAACACTCCCCGAACCGTGCCGTGCGCTGCCAGGTGCTCGGTGGGCATGACGTCCTCGAACGACCCCGAGCCTACGGACCCTCCGGCCGTGCTGCAAGGAGGTGCGACGGCCGCGGGGTCACGCCGGACGGTCGAGACATTCGCGCCATCAACGTTCGCTGCCTCGAGGACGTCGACGTCGACGGGAAGAGCCTCTAGCGCAGCCCGCCTGCTGCCGGAGGCGGCATGGGAGGCCCTGCGCCAACCGTGACGCGAACGGCCCCGCACGGCAGCGTCAGTGACGCCGGCGCCCGTCGCGCGGCGTCTCGATCGCCACGAGCAGCGCGTCGACCTGCGCCAGCACCTCGTCGAGCGCCGCGCGCGGTTTTTCCGCCCGGCACACCATCATCGCCCCCTCGCACAGCGCTCCGAACAGGAGGTGCGCGAGGGGTTTGACCGACCCCGCGACCCGCCCCTCGGCCATGGCCTGCTGGAGGGCGCCCTCGATGAGCCCCAGGCTGTAGCGCCCGTCGATCTCGCGCCACGCCTCCCAGCCGAGCACGGCCGGCCCGTCGCGGAGAATGATGCGCTGCACGCCCGGGTCCATCGACGCCTCGAGGAAGGCTCGGCAGCCGGCCCGGAACTGACTCCACGCGTCTGGTCCGCGCGCGCCGGCCGCCGACGCTTCCATGAGCGCCTGCTCGGTTTCGTGGAAAACCGCGAGGAAGATCGCCTTCTTATCCGGGAAATGATGGTAGAAGGCGCCCTTGGTGACCCCCGCGCGGGCGGCGACGTCCTCGATGAACGTCCGCTCGTAGCCCCGGCTGCGAAAGAGCTTCCGCGCCACGGCCAGGAGCTTGCCGCGCGTCGCCTCGGACCGCTCCTCCTGGGTTGCCACGCCGTCGAGCATAGCAGTATTGACTTACCTACTCCAGGTATGTAGAAGCATACTTCGAGTACGTAACCCGCATGGAGGGACGGATCATGGATGCACGGAGCTTTCACGCGTCGCGACGGTACGCCGACACGGCGCTCGGCCGGGTAGCCTACGTCGAGCGGGGTTCAGGCCCGCTCGCCATCTTCGTTCACGGCTTCCCGCTGAACGGATTCCAGTGGCGCGACGTCATCGAGAAGCTGGCCGGCGTGCGCCGCTGCGTGGCCCTCGACCAGATGGGGCTGGGCCACACGCAGGTCTCGGCGAATCAGGCGCTCGGACTTCCGGATCAGGCGGCCATGGTCGCCGCGGTCGCCGAGACGCTCGGCGCCGACCGGGTCGATCTCGTCGGCAACGATTCGGGCGGCGGCATCTGCCAGGCTTTCGCCGCACGCTTCCCGGAGCGCGTCCGGAGCCTCACGCTCACGAACTGCGAGGTGCACGACTACTGGCCCAACGCCGCGCTCAAGAACTTCTACGATTCGTGGCGCGCGGGAGCCGTGGTGCCGGCGTTGCAGGCGATGCTGAACGACCCGTCGGCCGCGCGTGCCGGCTTCGCACCTGCGTACGAGGATCCGGCGCATCTCACCGACGAGGCCGTGCGCGTCTACCTGGAGCCGATCCTGGCCACCGAGGAGCGCATCGCGACCCTCACCCGCCTGGTACTGACGAACACGGACCCGGCGCTGACCGTCGCGCTCGAGCCGGCGCTGAAGAGGCTCCAGGCGCCGACGTTCGTCATCTGGGCCGATGCCGACGTCTTCTTCGACTCGCGCTCGAAGCACTGGCTCGAGCAGTCGATCCCGGGCTTCCGGAAGCTCGTCTCCGTGCCGGAAGCGAAGCTCTTCTTCCCCGAGGAGCGTCCCGCGCTGGTCGCGGAAGCGCTCAGGGAATTCTGGGCCGACCTCGGCCAGCAGTGAAAAAGGAGGCCTCATGGCATCGACCAAGGCAAAGCTTCAACCGGGGGTTGAGCCGACCGCGATCGTGGCCGAGTACGCCGCCGCAAAGAGCCAGCAGGACATCGACGGCGCCCTGCGCGTCTGTCGAGAGGACTTCGTTCTCGACACCGTGCCCTTCGGCATCCGCGGCACGGGCAAGGCAGAGGTCGCCGCGCACCTCCGCATCTTCTTCGCGACGTTCCCCGACTACTCTGCCACGCTCGAGGGGCAGGCGACGGGCGAGGACGTCGTGACCGCCTGGGGTACGATCCGCGCGACGATGCGCGGACCCCTCGGCAGCTTCGCCCCGACGGGTCGCGCGTTCGCCCTGCCCTTCTCGTGCGTATTCCCGCTGCGCGACGGCCTGCTCGCCGGCGAGCGCTTCTTCTTCGACATGAACGCGATGTGCGAGCAGCTCGGGCTTCCGGTCGAGCGCGTTGCCGCCGAGCTTCGCGCCTTTCGTGGTGAGGAGCGCAGCGAGGCCCCGGAGGACGCGGCCGGAGCGTTCGTCGCGAAGTTCAGGGAATTCTGGCGGCCGCCGGTCGATCCCGAGCGCCTCGGCACCGTCCTCCATGACGACGGCCGGCTCGAGTCGCCGGGGCTGCCGGCCACCGTCGGGCTCGATGCGGGCAAGGAGGCGTTCCGGAATCTCTTCGCGCTCATGCCGGACTTCCGCGCCGAGCTCGAGCGCTGGAGCGCGGCCGGAAACGCGGTGTTCCTCGAGCTCACGCTTCGAGCGAACGTCGGCGGGCGAGAGGTCAGGGTGCCCGCGGTCGATCGCTTCCTCCTCCGGGACGGGAGGGCTGTCGAGCGGGTCTCGTTCTTCGATCCGCGCCCCTTCCTGGAAGCCCTCGGAGCGGCCGCACCGCAGTAAGGCGCGTGAACGCGTGGCGCTCCGCGCAGGTCCCACCGAGCGCACCTAGAGAATCAAGGACCACGTCGCGCTCTGGCGTGGCGTTACGGCCGAGCAATAGGGACGTCGGTCGGTTCGAGAGGCGGCGTCTCGAGGCGTCGCGCCCGCGCACGGAGTGACGCCGCGGCGAAGAAGAATACGGCCGCGATCACGGCGGAGGCGACCGCGCCCGGGCTGTCGGCGAGCCAACCATTGAACGAGCCGTGCCACGGCCGCGCGAGCAGGTACCGGACGGCGTGGAACGCCGACACCGCGCCCAGGAGCGCGCACATGAATCCCGCGTCGAGGCGCCAGCTGACGTGCATTTCGCGCGACGCCTGCTCCGCCGGGATGCTGCCCGCACGGAGAAACGCCTGCCCGTAGATCGCGGCTAGCGCGGTCCAGCCGACGAGCGCGACGGACCAGCGGTCGTTCGACGGCATCTTTGGGAGGCATTCAGCCGTTTCATCCCATGTCTCCGGTGTTATGCGCGGGCCTCAGGGCTTCGAAACGCGGACGCCGCGACCGCCGCGAACGATGGAGCGCGCACGTTTTCGGGAGCTGGTGGCGTTGCGCGCTACCGCATCGAGCGCCGACGTCGCGCCCGAACCTGGATCGGCGGCCGCCAGGCCGGCAACACGGGGGATCAGGACTCGGAAGAGCGAGCCTTCGCCGAGCCGGCTGGTGACCGACACGC
>VBLD01000408.1 GCA_005879205.1 Deltaproteobacteria bacterium | reverse complement strand
AGCGGCGGCCCTTCAGGCGCGCGCCAGGAGCGAAGGGGTGGCGCTCGACGTCCGGCAGCTCGACGTCCAGGACGAGCACTCGGTCGAGTTGTGCGTGCGGGACGTCCTCGGCGAACATCGCCGCATCGACGTGCTGGTGAACAATGCGGGCGCGGGCTTTCTCGGCACCCTCGAGCAGACGGCATTCGAGGACCTGCGCCGCACGATGGACGTCAACTTCTTCGGCGTGTGGCGTGTCACGCGGGCGGTGCTCCCGGCGATGCGCGCGGCGCGCTCGGGGCGCATCCTCTCGGTGACCAGCGTCGGCGGGCTCATCGGTCAGCCCTTCAACGATGCCTACTGCGCCGCGAAGTTCGCCGTCGAGGGCTGGATGGAGAGTCTCGCACCGGTGGCGAAGCGGCTCGGCATCCAGGTGTCGCTCATCGAGCCCGGCCCGGTGAACACCGAGTTCGTCTCCACCGTGCGCGCCTCGATCGCCGGCCGGGCCGAGCTCGAGAGCGAGCCCTACCGGCCGTTGCTTGCGGCCTACCTCGCGGGAACCCAGGAGGCGTTCGCCACCGTGGGCCAGACGGGAGACGACGTCGCGGCCGTCATCGTCGAGGCGGCGACGGCGGATTCACCGCACTTCCGCTACGTCACCTCCGAGATGATCCGCGGTCTCGTGTCGCACAAGTACGTGGACCCGACCGGGGACACCGTCGTGGCACTCTCCGGCGCACGCCTTCCCTGAAGCTCGACGTGGCCCGGAGAGCGATCGCGCCCTGCGCCCGTGTGCGGCCTTTTCGGTTTGCAACTCGACGAGGCGCCAGGAAGACTGCGGCAATACCAATTCGTGCGACGCCGGCGGGTCGCGGGTCGCAAGCGCTTTGTAGAGAGAAGAGAGGAATGCGATGAAGAAGATGCTTGCGGTCGTCGGTCTGGTCCTCGTGACGTCTTCGGCGCACGCCATGCGCATCACGGAGCTGAACGGGCGACACGTCCACCTCTACCCGATGAAGGATGGAGGGGCAGGGTTCGGCCGGGTCAAGAACGTCAACCTGAGCTACCACAACGGCCCCGTGATCCATCAGGCCAAGGTCGTCGCGATCTTCTGGGGTCCCGCGGCGACGTGGGGAACCGTCACGGCCCCGAGCCCGCTCGCGCAGGGGATCGCCGGCTTCTTCGCCCAATTTGGCGCCACGCCCCAGTACAACGTGATCACGCAGTACTACGACGTCGGCGGCAGCGTGCAGCGAGGTCTCTCGAGCACGTACTGGATTGACAACTCGACTCCGCCGCAGAACGCGAGCGACGCCGTCATCCAGGGCGAGGTGATCCGCGCCATCGGCCAAGTTGGCCTGGAGGCGAACACCGTGTACGAGGTCTTTCTGCCGCCCGCATCCTACGCGTCCTACGGCAGCGCGACGTCGTGCGGCGGCCCGAGCGTGCAGTTCTGCGCGTATCACAGCGACTTCGGCTACTCCGGGGCCGACGTGAAGTATGCCTCGATGCCGTACCCGAGCTGCGGCGGCTGCCAGTGGCCGGGCTGGACCGATGCGCAGAACTTCGAGCACTTTGCCACCCACGAGACGCGCGAGGCGGTGAGCGATCCCGACGGGAACGCCTGGTACGACCGGCAGGGCAACGAAGCGGACGACAAGTGCGCGTGGTCGCCGGCGCCGTTCCTGGTGAACGGATACGGCTATCAGTACGAGTGGTCGAATCTGGACGGCGGGTGCGTCCAGGGTCGTTGAGCCCACTCGGCGCGCCCGCGGGTCAGCGGACCGCCTGACTCTGCGCCCCGCTGAACAGGTGCTCGAGCGCCGCCGCGCACGCCGGCGAGACGCTGCCGTTCTGACGCGCGGCGTCCGCCAGCGCCGCGGACGACTTCAGGTGCTTCAGCATTCTCGCGAGGAGCCGCCCGGCCGTCCGCTCGCGGCGGGCGGTCGCCGCGCGTCGGAGCAGATGCCGGGCGCTCTCGACCCGTAGCTGCAGGGACACCGGAATCTGCTCGTTCCCGCAGGGTGGCACCGCGAGCGCCGGCTCGATGGCCGCACACACGCTCCCGCAGACCGAGAAGCACGGGCCCGTCGAATCGAACAGTGGCCCCTGGTTTCCGCACCGGTGGCCTTGTCCCTGGTCGTGCGGAACACACACGGTCACGGTGCCGGTGCACCGTCCACCCCGCCCGTCGTCAGCCGCGAAGCTCACGAGGTAGACGCGGCCGTCGCCGCTCCCGAGGCGCTCGACCCGCAGGCGGGCGGTGGCCGTGCCCACGCCCGTCGCATCCGGACAGGTGCCGGCGACGGGTTCATCCTGCCTGACGCCGGTGATGGTGATGGTCGCCGGCTCGCCGCTCGCATCGGTCACGCCGGTGACCGAGACGTCGGCCAGCTGGTGGTTGGGGGGCCACAGCTCGGCCGGATCCGCCTCCGCCGCGCTGCAATCG
>VBLD01000407.1 GCA_005879205.1 Deltaproteobacteria bacterium | reverse complement strand
TCCTCATCGCCCGTCACCGTCGCGAGTGTGGGCATCAATTCTTCCGCGAACCGGATCTGGTTCCCCGATTTCTATCGCAACGAGGTGAGCCGGCTGCAGAAGCTTACCCTTGACTGACGCACCGGCGCGTTGCACCGGTGCGCTGCGCCGACCTGGGTCGAGGCCCGTCGCCATCGAACCGACCCGCCGCCACGCGGTGCCGGTTCTGGTGCCGGTTGGTGATCGACATCGGTTGAACACCATTGAAGAGCAGTGAACTGCCCTTCAACCGCAACTGCAGTCCACGCCGTCGAAATCGTCCAAGTCCGTTGATCAGCCGTCCTCGTCTTCGGGCCCCGTGAACGGATTCCGAAGCTGGACGTCGCCGGTTCGACCCCGGTCGCCCGCTCTCCTTGGAGCCCCGTAGAAGACAACGGGTTCTTTGGCCTTCCGACGGCAGCGGGTCGTCACTCGCAGCCGGGAGGGTTCCGGGTGGGTTCCAGGTCGGCGGCTCCTGTCGTGCTTCTCGACTCTTCGACACTTGCCGCCGCGCGACACTGAGAACCACCCGCGGCTGGTCTCACGCCCATACGGCATCAGCCAGGCGCCGCAGCAGCGCGCTGCTCTGGTCGACGAGCGCGTGCGGATCCGGCGCATCGGCGCCGGCGCGCAGGCGGCGGACCAGATCGACATCCGCTTGGTCGACGAAGGAGCGCACGAGCATCGGGCCGCACAGCAGGCTCTCGGGGAGCGGTGCGCCGTCGCCGTCCGGCGCGAGGGCATGGCGGACGGCCACCGCAGCCAGCGCGAGCTCCACGGCATCAAGAGCGGGCGCCGCCGCTTCGGCGGCGAAACCGCCGGCGCAGAGGACGCCGCTCATCTCGCGCTTGCGCTCTGCGCTGCGGAGGAGCTCCGCGGCGCGCATCCGGCGGCGTTCCTCCGCCTCCGGGCTGGCGTCGGGTGCGGAGGGACCGGCGAGGGCGGGAAGAAGCCCGCGGCGCGCCAGGCGCTGTATCGCTTCCCAGGTCGAAGCGTCGATGACCTCGACGCCGGCCGGCATGGACGCCGGCGTGGCGACCTCCGGCCAGCGTGCAGCGATCACGCGCTCGACCTCCGGCCCGGAGCGATCGACGATCACGACCGCCGCGGCCTGCGTGTCGGCCGCGAGCACCCGGACGTCGACCAGGCGCGGGGCGATCTCGTCGCCCAACTTCGCCCGCAGCCGCTCGACGAGCGAGGGGACCGGGGGGGCCGGAGGCGCCGCGTCGGGCCGTGTCTTCGCCTCCATGAGGACGCGCAGCCGATCGAGGAAGCGCCCGCCGGCGGCGGTCGGCATCCGGACCGCCGCGAGATCGCCGCGCGCGTCGAGGATCCCGTCTGCGAGCTGCTGCTTGGCGGCGAGCGTCCCCATCATCCTGTGTTCGATCGTGCCCTCGCTGATCAGGTTGACGACGTGGACGCTGCGCGTCTGATGCTTGCGCCAGGCCCGCGCGATGCGCTGTTCGAGCCGCGCCGGGTTCCACGGCAGGTCGAGATTGATCACCACGCTCGCGACCTGGAGGTTCAGCCCGAGAGCTCCCGAGTCCGTGGAGAGAAACAGCCGGCAGCCGGGATCGCTCTTGAACCGGCGGATCTCGTCCCGCCGCTTCGTTTGCGGCACCGAGCCGGTGTGCCACGCGAAGCCCAAGTTCATCTCACCGGCCAGCGCACGCACCAGCTCGAGCATGCGCTCCCATTCCGAGAACACGATCGCCTTCTGTGAACGGCGGACGTCGAGGTCTTCGAGCACCGCCTCCAGCTCGTGGATCTTCGGGCACTCGCGGTTGTTCGGCGTGAGGATGTACGCCGTGTCGCAGAGCATCCGCATGCAGGCGAGCCAGCGCTGAAGCTTCTCCTGCTCCTCGCGCGTCAGGGGGCGCTTCTTCGCCACCGCGAGCAATCGGGCGACCCGACTCTCGTACTCCGCGTACAGCTCGAGCTGCGCAGCGCTCATCGGCACGAAGTAGTTGTTGTCGACCCGCTCGGGCAGTTGGGATTCGATCTGATCCTTGCGGCGGCGCAGCAGCAGCGGACGGAGGCGCCGCTGTAGCTCGTCGAGGTTGCGGTAGCCAACGGGGCGGCCGCGCTCGTCCAGCTCGTAGAACGTGCGGTTGAAGCGGAACAACGGGCCGAATACCTGCGGGTCGATGTAGTCGATGATCGAGTAGATCTCGTCGATGCGGTTCTCGATCGGCGTCCCGGTGAGCAGGAACGCGTAGCGGCTTTCGAGCCGCTTGATCGTGCGCGCCGTCTGCGTGTTCCAGTTCTTGATCCGCTGCGCCTCGTCCAGGATCACCACGTCGGGTCGCAGCCGCTGGTTGACGTCGGCGGCATCGCGAATCACCTGCTCGTAGTTGGCTATGGTGAAGAACGCGGGGGTCTCGTAGCAGGCGAGCCGGGAAGTGCCCTGCACGAAGCGCAGGGGAAGATCGGTGAACTTGGTGATCTGCTCCTCCCATTCGGCCTTGAGCGACACGGGACACACGACGAGCACGCGGGCGACGCTGCGCAGCTCGCGGAGCAGCACGCAGGCCGCCACCGCCTGCGCCGTCTTGCCAAGGACCATGTCGTCGCCGAGCAGCGCCCGTTCGGTGAACGCGAGGTGCAACATGCCGTCGATCTGGTACGGATAGAGCGGCAGCTTGAGCCCGGCGAGGGAACGGCTGCCGGAGCGCAGCTCGTCCTCCACCTTCTGGCGCTCGGCCGCTCGGGCGGCGCGGCGCGCGCGGCAAGCGGCCCACAGCACGACCTCCTTGCTGATCCGCACCACCGCCTGGTGTCTGTCGAGATCACGCACGAGGGCCGGCACCGCTTCGGCGGGATCGCCCTGCAGGCGGCCGTCACGATCGACGTACCTGCTCAGGATCCCGGCGACCGCGGCGGGCAGCCGCCGCTTCGGAAAGACGAACACCACGTCGGGCTCTTCTCCCATGCGCCGCACGAACACCTCGACGCGGGGCGAGCGGTCTGCGCGCTCGAGCGCTGATCGGCCGGCCGGCGTGCGGCGCAGGCGGGCGATCACGGCCTCGACGTGCTTGCACGTGGCCAGGCCGTTGGTCCGGAAGTCCGGACACGAGCAGGAGTTCGCGCGCTCCGAGAGCGAGCGGACCTCCACCTCGTAGCGGGCGCCGCTCGGCGAGCGGACCGCAAAGGTGGCGAACACCGGCTCCGACGGCTCGAGGGACTTGACGTGCATCAGCTCGCTCGTGGCGCGCTCGCGCCGGAGCGCGATCTCATCGGCGTCGGTCGTTCGCCAACCCACCGGCCGCGGTGCCAGCGCCCGCAAGCTGCGCGGGCTCGACCGCCGGGCCACGCTCCTCTTCGTGGACGCCATTCGCCTTCACCTCCGCCGCGAGTCGCTTTCAGCGCAGCGAATCGTCGTCATCGTCGAACTCCTCGTCCAATCCCAAGGTGCCGTGTCCTTCATGATGCGGAGCCTTTCCATGACGACGAAGCTCAAGGCGTCGCAGAGCGAGTACGACTTGTCCTCGTGCGCGCGCAAGAGGGCGATGGCCCGTTCGTCGTCGCGCTTCCGAACCCGTTCGACGTGGTAGGCGTCATCGCTCACCATGTCGAGGAAGGCCAAGGCGCTGCGCCGGTCGCCCCGTGATCGGACCAACAGCAGCGAATACGTCTCGACGACCACGGCGTTCGTGGTCACGAGGCGCCAGCGCTCCGTGTTCGCTCCTGAGAACAGAGATCGCGCGTGGTCGTGAAGGCGGTCTTCGGCAGCGAGGAGGGCGAAGAAGCCCCCGCTATCGACGAAGACGCGCTTCACCTGCCACGGCGACGGGCGGCGGCCGCCTCGGCCACGTGGCAGTACTTGTCGCTGGAGACGTCGCGGAAGCTCGTGTGGACAGTGCCCGCGAGCGCGAGGAAACGCGCGTAGGGACCCTCTGCGGGGCGTCTCCTGGCTCCTGCGGGCTCGCGCAAGAGCGAACGCTCGAGGTGAGCGACCAGCCGCCGGCGCTCGCTCAAGGAGAGTCGCCGTGCCTGCTCAAGAAGCTTCTCTACCGCGCTCATGGCGGTTCTCGCTCGGATTCAGCTTCTACCTGAGAGAGGTCTGGTTTCCAACCTTCCGTCGCGGGACTTCCGCGGAGCGGCCGCGATGCAGCCGGTAGATGCCGGCCGCCCACTGCGTGGCCGGATGCTGTAGCAGCGTGGCGCGGTAGTCCTGCAGATACGGCGGCAGCTCGACGCGCAGCGGGTACTGGATCTCGGGTGGCTGCAGCAGCGCCCCCAGCATCGCCGCTGCCGTGAGGTCTGCGACCGTGAACGCATCGCCGACGAGATACGCGCGGCCCTGCCGCTCCTGCTCGATTCGGTCGAGCGCGGCGTTCACGGT
>VBLD01000400.1:4780-5103 GCA_005879205.1 Deltaproteobacteria bacterium | reverse complement strand
CTCGTAGAGCTGCGCCGGATAATCGTCGACGGGGAGGATCGTGGTGGTCTCGAAGAGCTCCGGGAAGACGCGCTTGGTCACCATCCGGTTCTCGATCATGTACGACACGCCGGACGGCACCCGCAGGTTGTCCTCCAGGACGTAGAGCGTCCCGTCGCGGTCGCGCACCAGATCCGAGCCGCAGACGTGCGCCCACACACCGCCCTTGGGCTTCACGCCCCGACACTGCGGCCGGAAGTTCTTCGAATCGGCGAGCGGGCGCCTCGGGCTCGTGGAGCTCCGCTCCTTCGAGATGCCGCCGCACGCGCGCATGAGCCTCGCGC
>VBLD01000400.1:0-4727 GCA_005879205.1 Deltaproteobacteria bacterium | reverse complement strand
ATGTCGAAGGGCCAGGCGCGGTCCACGTTGCGGCCGTCGGAGTAGACCGTGAAGGTGATGCCCATCGCCTTGATGGTCAGCTCGGAGGCGAGCCGCCGCGCAGCGAGCTCGCCCGCCGAGAGGCCGGTCAGGTACTCGACGAGCGGGCGGGCCGCCGCCCGCGGTGCGCCGGCGACCTCCAGGAGCTCGTCGAACGCTTGCGAATGGTACCGTCGCCAGTCGATGGGCATGCGTGTGCCTCAGATCCGCCGGAGGTCCAGCGTGTTGGGATGCTCGGGGTCGAGGCGCGGCGGCGTCGCCTCGTAGGCTCCGACCGTGTGACCCAGGGGCTCGAACCTCGAGAGCCGGCGCGATTCGGCCTCCCGCGCGTTCACCGGAAACGCGTCGTAGTTGCGTCCCGCCGGGTGGGCGACGTGATAGGTGCACCCACCGAGCGCCCGCCCGCTCCACGTGTCGTACAGGTCGAACACGAGCGGGGTGTGCACGCCGATCGTGGGATGGAGGCACGCCGCGGGCTGCCAGGCCCGATAGCGCACGCCCGCCACGTGGACGCCGGACGTGCCGATCTCGGCCAGCGGCAGCGCACGCCGGTTGCAGGTGACCCAGTGACGGCCGGGCGTGAGTCCCGACGCCATGACCTGCAGCCGCTCGAGCGAGGAGTCGACGGAGCGCGTGGTGCCGCTCGCACCCGGCTCCTCGCCGAGCACCGGCCAGGGCTCGAGGGCGTGTCGCACCTCGATCTCCGCGTCGCCGGTGCGTACCACGCCGTAGCGCGGGAAGCGGAACTCGTAGTGCGCCTCGAACCAGTCGAGACGGAAGGGGAAGCCGGCGCGGTCGAGGTCCGCGACCACCTCCGCGAAGTCCGTCCAGACGAAACGCGGGAGCAGGAAGCGATCGTGGAGCAGCGACCCCCAGCGCACGAGCGCGCGACGGTACGGCTCGTCCCAGAACCAGGCGACGAGTGCGCGCACGAGGAGCTGCTGCGCGAGGCTCATGCGCGCGTGCGGCGGCATCTCGAAGGAGCGGAGCTCCACGAGCCCGAGGCGCCCGCTCGCCGATTCCGGCGCGTAGAGCTTGTCGATGCAGAATTCCGTCCGGTGCGTGTTGCCGGCCACGTCCGCCAGGAGGTCGCGCAGGATGCGGTCGACCAGCCAGGGCGGGAACTCGCCGCCCCGCGGCGGCAGCGTGGAGAGCGCGATCTCGAGCTCGTAGAGCTGGCTGTCGCGCGCCTCGTCCACCCGCGGGTGCTGCGAGGTCGGGCCGATGAAGAGTCCCGAGAACAGATAGGAGAGCGACGGGTGGTTCTGCCAGTAGCGCAGGAGGCTGCCGATCAGATCCGGACGCCTGAGGAACGGACTGTCGAGCGGGTGCGCGGCCCCGACCACGACGTGGTTCCCCCCGCCGGTGCCGACGGCCCGGCCGTCGATCAGGAACTTCTCGGCCGTGAGCCGCGCCAGCCGGGCCTCCTCGTAGATCGCGACCGTGTTCTCGCGCAGCTCTCCCCACGAGTGCGCCGGATGGACGTTCACCTCGATCACGCCTGGATCCGGCGTGATCTGGATGCGATTCAGCTCCGGGTGCGGCGGTGGCGGATAGCCTTCGATCCGCACCGGCGCTCGAAGCTCGGCGGCCACGTCCTCGATCGCGGCGACGAGCTCGAGGTAGTCCCCGGCGGTGGCGACGGGCGGCATGAACACGTTGATGAAGCCGTCGCGCGCCTCGACGGTGAGCGCGGTGCGGACGGCAGGCGTTTCTCCGCCGCGCGCTCGCGCGCGCTCCGGCGGCGGATAGGGCTGCCGTCGCAGCGCGACGCCCCGCAGCGGCTCCTGCGGAGCCGTGGGATCGCGGGCGAGCCCCGGCGGGACGTCGCTCCCCGGAAACCACGGGAGCTGCTCGAGCGGCAGCCGGAGCCCGACGGGCGAGTCTCCCGGGATCAGGAAGAGGGAGCCGCTGCGGAACGTCCAGCGCTCGCTCTGCCATCGTGCCGGCCCGCGCTCGAGCGGCAGCACGTGACCGCGCGGGGTACCGAGCCCGCGCTCGAACACCGCCGCGAGGCGCGCGCGGTCCTCGGGATCGCGCAGCCGGTTGTCGAGCGGGTCGACGTTGAGCGGCAGCCGCCGTTCCTTCAGCAGGTAGTGGAACGGGTCCTCGTACGCGGGGAGCGCGCCGTCCGGGTCCACGCCCAGCCGCTCGGCGAGCCGGCGCGCGATCTGCCCCGCCAGCTCCTCGGTCGCCGGCGCCGCGGACGCCGGCGGCGGCAGGCGCCAGAGCGGCTGGCCGTCGCGGCGCCAGTAGAGGGTGTAGACCCAGCGCGGCAGCGACTCGCCGGGATACCACTTGCCCTGACCGTAGGTGATGAGACCGCCGGGGGCGAGACGTTCCCTCAGCCGCTCGACGAGCGTCGCCGCGAGCCGCTCCTTGGTGGGCCCGACCGCGGCGACGTTCCACTCCGCGCCTTCCATGTCGTCGAGCGAGACGAACGTCGGCTCGCCGCCCATCGTGAGGCGTACGTCGCCGGCCCGCAGGCGGCGCTCGACCGCGTCGCCCAGCGCGTCGATCGCCGCCCATTGGTCCTCGGTGTAGGGACGGGTCGAGCGCGGCGACTCGGCGATGCGCACCACCGACATCGCGTGCGCGAACTCGACCTCGCATTCGTCGACGTTGCCCGTGATCGGCGCCGCCGTCTGGGGCTCGGGCGTCGCGGCGAGCGGGAGATGACCCTGGAGGTGGGGTCGAGCCCGAGCCAGCCCGCCCCGGGGACGAAGACCTCGGCCCAGGCGTGCAGATCGGTGAAGTCGCCGTCGGGACCCGAGGGGCCGTCGAGCGCCCGCACGTCCTGCTTGAGCTGGATCAGGTATCCGGACACGAAGCGCGCGGCGAGACCGAGGTGCCGCAGGCACTGGACGAGGAGCCAGCCGGTGTCACGGCAGGAGCCGCAGGCCTTGGCCAGCGTCTCCTCGGGCGCCTGGACGCCCGGCTCGAGCCGGATCAGGTAGCGGACGTCGCGCTGCAGGCGCTGGTTCAGCGCCACCAGGAAATCCACGGTGTTGCACGGACCGCGCGGCAGCGAAGCGAGGAGCGCCTGCAGCCGCGGTCCGGCGGCCTCCCGCCGGAGGTAGGGCCGCAGATCCGCCTCGA
Organism: Deltaproteobacteria bacterium; assembly: GCA_005879205.1. Classification (GTDB taxonomy): domain Bacteria; phylum Desulfobacterota; class Binatia; order DP-6; family DP-6; genus DP-3. The sequence continues at coordinate 1,589 of VBLD01000400.1, read as the reverse complement.
GCGACCGCTCGTACTCGAAGGGCCAGTCCTCCGCCGAGTCCTCGACGAAGAAATCGAAGGGGTTGAAGGCCGAGAGCTCCGCGACCAGGTCCACGGTCACGACGAACTCATGCACCGCGCCGGGGAACACCACGCGTGCCTGCCAGTTCCCGAACGGGTCCTGCTGCCAGTTGAGAAAGTGAGGCCGGGGCTCGACCTCGAGCGAGTAGGACACGACCCGCGTCCTGGTGTGGGGCGCGGGCCGCAGCCGGACGGTCTGGGGGGACAGCGAGACGAGCCGGTCGTACCGGTACGCCGTGCGATGACCGAGCGCGACTCGTACGCTCACGGCTCCCCGAGGACGACCGGAGCAAGCCACGTGCCCACGCAGCCGCCGGTCTTCATCGTCCTCCATCCCCTCCGCAACGCCCGTTTATTCGGCAGGCAACCGCCTTTTCAGCAGCACCACGACCCGGGCGTCTCGGAGTCTTGCACCCAAACCACGAGCAGTCCAACGCTCGTGGTTTCGCGCGCTCACTTCATCGGCGGAGCAGGGAGGAGCCGCGCATCCCGTCGGGCGCGGCAAAGCCCATCACGTCCATCACGGTGGGCACGACGTCGTAGTACGAGACCGGCAGCGGGGCATCCCGATGGCCGAATGACGGACCCGCCGCGATCGCGATCCCGCGCGCGCTGTGCCAGCCCCTCCACATCGGATGGGTCGTATTGGCCTCGAAGCCGTGGTCGGAGACGACGATCACGTTGGGCATTTCGCCGTACGCGGCGATGAGATGCCCCAGGCTGCGATCGACGAACGCGAGGTATCTGTCCACCACCGGACCGAGCTCGGCGATGTCCTCGGCCGCGGGTCGCCGGTCGCCGTAGGCCTCGGGGAAGCGATACTGCCAGAACGCGTGGCACACCTTGTCGAACCCGGGCACGTAGACGGCGAGAAAGGGCAAGGCGGGTCGGACGTGAATCAACCGCTCGGCTGCTTCCAGGGTCCGGCGTTCGTTCTCGGCGGCAATGCGCAGCACGCTGAACGGATTCACGACCGCGTCGGCCGGCGCCGGTCGCTCGAAGCGCGGGAGGAGCTCCGCGAGCAGCCGGGCATCGGGCGGCTCGTCGTCGGAAAACGGCTCGAGGAGCCCCGCGCGGCGTGCCGCCGCCGAGGCGATGTCCTGCCCGCGGGCAGGGCCTGCCCTGGCGAGCTGCCAGGTGTCGCGGCCCGCCCAGCTGGAAACGATGAACTCCGCCTCCCCTTCGGCGGGATACGTGAAGTCGAAGCGGATCACGCCCGTCTCGATGCCGGCCCTCGAGAGCAGCTCCCACACCGGCGGCGAATGGAGGGCGCGGCGCCGGGGATGCCGGAGGTGGATGACGCCCCAATCGGCCAGCGTGAACTCCAGCAGGAAGAACGGATCGAGCAGCAGGTCGACATCCGTCGGGGCGACGAGATCCGGCAGGCCCGGCGCCTCCACGATCATGTCGCCGAAGACTCCGTTCTCTTCCGGCGAATGCGCGGTGAGGATGGCCGCCCAGGCGGGCACCGACCAGTAGGGCGGCCACGGCGCCTGCATGTCGCCGCGGATGCCCTCGAGGACGAGTCG
>VBLD01000406.1 GCA_005879205.1 Deltaproteobacteria bacterium | reverse complement strand
ATCGCTTCGGCGATCGCTGCCGCGACCCTCGCACGCGAATGCCATGATGATCGGATGGCAGCCACGCCTGCAGTCGCCCCGGCGTCGGTCTGCTGTCACAGCCGCCTGGCGCATCCTGTGACCCGCCTGTCACAACAGCGGGCCAGAGACCCCGAATCTGCTACGCGCCGCGTTGGTACGCCTTGTGCGTGCCTGACGCTCCCCGCGATGGAGGGCACCGAATGACCATGACACGCAAGCGCACGTCGGCCGTAGCGTCTTTCCTCGTCGCCGTGGCTCTCGCAGCTCCCGCGCACGCTGCAGGATCTGCTTTCCGCCGGCGTGAAGGCGAGGCCACACGTTGCGCGCCCGGCAGGAGCCTGATTCGAATCGACACGAAGATCTGCCCCGCGACGCGGCGCCGGCCGGCCGTCATCCTTCGTCGGGGATGCTGCAGCGGCGCCAACGGCAAGGTGAGATGCAAGCCGTTTGGACCTTGTCCGCTTCGCTCACCGTCTTAACCGTAGTCTCCGACCACGCCGTGTAGGGACGACGCGACCGAGAGGGCCACACGATGCAACCGAATCCCGTCGCACGAGGCCAACAGGGACAGGCGCCATTGTCGCCGGAAGAAATACCGGAAGTGTTCAACCCGGCTGCCCCGACTACGCGGCGAGACTCCTTTGCCGGGCGAACCGAGCAGCTAGCGCAGATCGTCGACGTCGTTGCGCAGCGTGGCCAGCACGCCGTCGTCTACGGAGAGCGAGGCGTCGGCAAGACGTCGCTCGCCGTGGTGGCAACGGGGGCGCTCGTCGAGCGGCGAATCCTCGCCCTCCGGGTGAACTGCGACGGCAGCGATGATTTCGTGTCGATCTGGAGAAAAGTCGTCCGCGAGGCGCAGATGGGGCGCCCCCTCCCACCGGTGGTCGGCATCCGAGAGCTGCTCACCGAGGCGACCGCCAGCGCCGGCTCGCTGCTCGCGGCAACCCACGTCACCGTCGACGTGGTACGCCAAGCCCTGCAGATTCTCAGCCACCCCGCGCCGATCGTCGTGGTTCTCGACGAGTTCGACCGGCTCGAGCACGTGCGAACGAAGAGACTGTTCGCCGACACGATCAAGGCGTTGTCGGACCACATCGTGCTCGCGACCGTCATCTTCGTCGGCGTGGCCGAAACTCCGGAGATGCTGCTCGGTGAGCACCGATCGATCGAGCGAGGACTGCGAGCGATTCATGTTCCCCGGATGTCGGCGGCGGAGCTGGCGGTCATCGTTCGCCTCGGCTTCGGCAAGCTCCAGATGTCGATTGCCGACGACGCCGTCGCCCGAATCGGGGAGCTGTCGGACGGGTTCCCCTACCACGCGCACTCGCTCGGTCTGCTGGCGTCCCGCGAGGCGATTCGGTCCGGGCAAGGCGCCGTTCAGGTCGTGCACGTCGACCGGGTTGCCCCTCAGGTCATCCACTGACCGCCACGCCCCGGCGCCGCGACGCCGGGGCGCATTCTCGAACGAGAAGACCGCTAGCGCCGACGCTTGAGGTCCTCGTAGCTCGCTTCCCGCGTCTGTCCCGTCTCGACCGGAAGCCCCGCGTCGCGCCAGCCCGGCACGACGACGCGCCCCGACTGATCGCGCGCCCCCCCGAAGCCGCCGCGCACGTTGGTCACGTCCGTGTAGCCCGCCTCGGCCAGAATCTCGCACGCTCGCTGCGAACGCCCGCCCGCCTGACAGCCGACGACGAGCTTCGTCGTGCGCGGGAAGTTGCGCTCGACCACCCCGAGGAACTCGGTGTTGGGCAGGGCTTTCCCGGCGGCCTCGTCGAAGAAGAGGACCGGGACGTTTCGCGCTCCCGCCGGGTGGCCGGCCTCGAAC
>VBLD01000405.1:2223-3491 GCA_005879205.1 Deltaproteobacteria bacterium | reverse complement strand
AGTCCCCCCTTTCGCACTTTTCTAGCTGGGGGAAATCGCCACGATCGCGCGGCGTCGCGCACCAGCCTTCTCACGCACGTCCCGCCCGTCCACACCTGAACACCTGCGCCTGTGCCGTGCCGGGAGCGGGGTCGCGCCGCGGCCGTCGCATCACGCACGACGGGCGGGGTCGTGGAACCGGCGGCCGCTGCGGCTCGACCGCGGGCACGCGCTGATGCCGAGGCGCGACTGCCGGCGCGAGCCGAGAGTCTGCGCGCGTAGACTCTCGCCCGTGCCCCGCAGCGGCGAGCACCGCTCGCAGAAGCTCTGCCTCACAGTCGCTTCAGCTTCGCTGATCAGCGCGCGGGCTGCGACGGCTGCAAGATGCCCTCGACGATCTCGCCCACCTGTTCACGCCGACGGGTGCGGGTGGCGAGGTCGCTGAGGGCCACCAGCCCGACGAGGCGCTTGTTCCGGTCGATGACCGCCATCCGGCGGTCGGCGGGCGCCGGGCGCGAGGACGGCTCGGGCGCGACGACACGGGTAGCGGACGCCCTCAGGGGCGGAAGTCGAAGATCACCTTCACCGCTCGCCGCGAGACCTTCGCGCGCGCCGCGACGAAGGCCTCGCGGTAGCCGGCCAGCGGGTAGCGGTGCGTGATCATCGGCGTCGGGTCGACCCGTCCCGCGGCGCAGAGCGACAGGTAGTACGTGAAGCCGTGCTGGCGCTCGCCTTCGAACGGCTCGGCGCCGTAAGCGTTGGAGCCGATGACGCTGACCTCGCGGAAGAAGATGGGCGTCCACTCGTACCGCCGCGGCGTGCCGACGCCCACCAGCAGGACGGTGCCGAGCGGCTTCACGAGCCGCACTGCGGTCTCGAGCGTCGCGGCGATGCCGACCGTGTCGTAGACGCGGTCGACGCCGCCGGTGACCCACGGCAGCGCCAGGCGTACCTTGCGCACCCTCGCCGAGGTGGCCTCTGCCACCCGCTCGATGAGCTCGGCCCCCTTGCCCGCCAGGTAGTCGTGCGCCCCCATCGCGAGCGCGAAGGGCCGGAGGTACTCGTGCAGGTCGACCGCGAGGATGCGGGCCCCGGGGTAGAGCCGGGCGAGGGCGTGAATCGTGACCAGCCCGAGCGGGCCGCAGCCGTAGACCAGCACGGTCTCGCCCGGCCGGGGCGGAGCCTTGCGGATGGCGTGGAGCGCCACGGAGAAGGGATCCGCGAGTGCCGCCTGCTCGTCCGAGACGCCGTCGGGGATCGGGAAGCACATCGACTCGTGCGCGGCCATC
>VBLD01000405.1:0-2209 GCA_005879205.1 Deltaproteobacteria bacterium | reverse complement strand
CAGTTGCCGGCGTGCATGCCGGGCGCGATGTCGCCGACGGTGAAGTTGTCGCAGAGCGAGAAGTCGCCCTGCTCGCAGTAGCGGCAGAGCGGCAGCCCACGCACCTCGCACGGGAGCCAGGGCGACACCGCCACGCGGTCGCCGCCCCGCACCCGCCGTACCGCCGGGCCCGCCTCGATCACCGTAGCCGCCACCTCGTGGCCCAGCACGTGGGGGAACGAGATGAGGGCGCGCAGCGGATTGTCCAGGTCGGCGTCGAGAAAGATCTCCTTGATGTCGCTCCCGCAGACGCCGGTGACGGCGGGCCGGACCACGACCCAGTCGTCGCGCCGGGGGCGCGGATCGGGGAGGTCGAGCAGCCGCGTGGGACCGAAAGGGGCCACGAAGCCCGCCGGCGAGAAGAACCCGGCGATGCGTGCCGCCGCCAGGCGCGGCAGGGAGAGCTCGAAGGAGACCGCCTTCATGCGTCCCGGCGTGTATCACGTCGCGGCTCGGTTACAGAGGGCTGCGATCGCGCGCCGTGCGTGGAAACGCCTGGAACGCCGACGAGCAGTCGCGATGCATCAGTTGTCGAGCGCTCCCTCCGTGACCCACGTCCGGATCGCGGCGACCTCCGCCACCGACAGGAACCCGCCGCTGAACGGCATCATCGAACCCACGATGAACTCGCCCGCAGGAGCCTCGCTGATCTTCCAGAGCAGATAGCTCGTCGTCGCAGAGCCCGCGTCGACGAGCTTCACCTCTGGCTTCTCGGTGCTCGGCTGGCCGACGATGGCGGCCCACGAGCTGCCCTCGGCGAGCTCGAGACCCTGCGCCGGGAACGGACCCACGTGACAGCCCAGCACCGCGCACCGTGCCGTGAAGATCGGCTGGACGTCGCCGCCGAAGCTCACGGGGGGCGGCGGCGGGGACGTGGTGGACGTCGTCGTGGTGCTGCTCACGGTGGTGGTCGACGTGCTCGGCACGGTTGCCAGCGTCGTGGACGTGGTGGTGGTCGCGACGGGAGAATCGCCGAGCGCCCCCTGGGCGATCCATTTGCGGATGGTCGCCTGCTCCGTTGCCGACAGGGGCCCGCCGGACAACGGCATCGGCGACCCGAGGATGGTCTCTCCCGCGGGCGCGCCACCGATCTTCCATGCGAGGTAGCTCATCTCCGGCGCGCCGGGGTTGACGAGCTCCAGCGCGGGGCGCTCGGTGCTCGGTCGATTCACGATGGCGACGTAGGACCTCCCCTCGCTCAGGTCGAGACCCTGCGTGGGGACCGCTCCGGAGTGGCAGAACGGAACGGCACACCGCGCGTTGAAGATCGGCTGGACCTCGCCGCTGAAGCTCACCGCGTCGGGCAGCGTCCGCTCCACGCAGCGGCAGTCCGGGCTACACGCCTCGCCCGCCCCGCAGCCGGCGTCTCCGTCGCACATCTCTCCTGCGAAGTTGTCGAGGGCGCCGTCGCCGCAGCGCGGGGCGATGAAGCCCGTGGGTGGAAACCTGGACGCCCGGAGGACGCCTTCCATCGTGTGACATCCGGGATCGATGGTGGCCTTCAGCCGCACCTTCGTCGGGCCGCAGGCGTTCTTCGGCCACACGGCGGTCACCTTCGTGCCGCGCTTCGTTCCCCGGAGCCGGACGCGGACCGCCGGACAACGCCCGGCGATCGCGATCGTCGACGTGCCGCCCTCGACGATCAGCGCATCGGGCACGGTGGCAGCGAGGCCGGCGAGGAGCGGCGGCGCCCCGGAAGGCGTCACGAAGCGCCCGTCGCGGCACACCGGCGGCTTCGAGACGCGCCCGGACGACGCGCCGGAGAGCACCTGCAGGGCGACGGCGGCAACGACGAGCAATCCCGCGCCGCGGCGTGCTCCGAGTCGACGAGCGCTCATCCCCGTGGACCCGGCCCGGACGCATCGTGCTGAAGCTCGCGCGACGTTCACGAGGACGGGTCGTCCTGCTCTTAGTCGAGTCCGTCGTGGACTGTAAATTCCCAGTGGCCCGTATCCGATGCGGGGATCCCCGCAGGGGGTCCCGATCAGGCCGCCGTACGGACGTTCACATCGAAGCGCGCGCCCTTGAACGTGCCGCAGAGGCGGACGACGCCGCGGTTCACCATGTAGATGATCGTGGCGACCGTCTCGTCCTCCGAGCGGGCATGCTCGGCGACGGCGTTCACGAGCTCGAGTAGCGTGACCTTCGCTGCCATCGGTCCATCCTCCCA
>VBLD01000090.1:10314-18491 GCA_005879205.1 Deltaproteobacteria bacterium | reverse complement strand
CCGGCACTCGGCCGTGCTCTTGGCATCGGCGGCGCAGTCCGGGCCCGTGCCGGTGCAGAAGTCGTCCACGTCGCACGCGCCGGCCGCGGGCCGGCAGAGGGTGCTGCTCGGCGCGAAGGCGTCCGCCGGACAGTCGTCCTGGACCCCATCACAGCTCTCGGCCACGTCGCAGGCGCCGGCCGCGGGGCGACACACGTCTGTTCTCTTCTGATCCGCGGGGCAGAGGTTGGACATGCCGTTGCATACCTCGGCCAGATCGCAGCCGCCCGCGGCGGCGCGGCAGGTGACGCCTTGTGGCGCCGGCGGGAAGGTGCAGAAGCCATTGCTACAGGTGTTCATGGTGCAGGGGTTGTCGTCGTCGCACTGTGCTGCGGTGGAGCACTGCTTGGTGATGATGCAGTCGGAGGGATCCGAGTTCGGCTGCTGCGACGGGTACGAGCATGCGTCGAGGAGATTCGCCACCTCCGCGCCACCGAAGTCGTCGAGGTCGACGGAACATGTGGCCACCGTATCGGATCCGCCGTCGAAGGGATTTGAACTGCTTACCGCTGCGGCGGTGCACGTCGAGTTGCCGGCTGGCAGCTCCACCGAACTCGTGCAGCGGTCCGGTCGGTCGTTCGCGCAGCTGAACCTCCGAACGGAGTCCAGGGCTGACGGGTCACCTTTCACCGTGACGCAGAGTGCGAAGTTGGCGTTGCCGTCCATGTCGGTGTCGAAGAGGGCGCAGGCATCGCCACTGTTGTTTCCCGGGAAGGTGGCGGCGTCCCAGTTCCAGCTGACGACGAAGTCGAAGGGGGCGGCAGCAACGGGATCGAAGCAAAACCTCGTCAGGTCCTTCTGGCCGGGCTCGTCCATCGCACCCTGGAGGTCGGGGGTGCACTGGACGGCCGCCAACGACGGTGTCGGGCTTGCCGCCACTCCGAGGAGAATCGCTGCGACTGCGCACCAGATACCGAGTGCGAGCGCCAAGCGGGCAGACACCCGCTGACGGTGGACGTGTCGGAGAGCCTCTCGTTCGACGATCGTCAACATTTGCTACCCCCCTTGCTTAGTGCGAACCTGTGACCGGGCGTGCTTGCCCACAGCCGCATCACACGCCGGCGCGACGAGCAAAGGTCACGCCACGGCAAAGCCCCAGCCGCACGGCAAGGCGCGACGGGTACCGTTGCACGATCTGCCGCCATGCAACATTTTCGTCGGGTATGCTTTGCCGCTGTACGTGCGTTCTGCGGTGCAGCCGATATGGAGGTCGCTCCTGCATCCCGCCTGGCCGAGGCAGGCATCGTCTAGCTAGACATCGAAGTGTGAACAGTAGCTGATCCCGGTCGAGGACAACCCCTACGTAGCCCGGAGCCGATGGGTGGCGGCCCCGACGGTCCTCGCCGCCGCCCGGGACACATGTGCCGGCCACGCCGCGACGCGCGAGACGTACGAAAAACGGGGGACTGGCGGGGGGACCCACCGTCGGGCCGCTACAGGGCATTGCTCGGGAAACTGGTAGCCCACCTCATCAGAGCCACCGGCGCGACAGGAGGGTTCCCCTCAACGGCCCGTCCCCCTCCCGTGCGCGATCGGCTCCGGCAAGGGCCCCGTTGCAGCCGCCGCCCCGAACGACCCTCCGGACTGCAGTCGACTCCGGGCAGCCCCGCCGTGTAGTGCCGTCGTGAGATTTGCGCTTGACAAGCCCGCGCCACGCGGGTAACGCCTTGAACCAGTGAACGCGCTGTCCCTACTCTTGCTCGGACTGGCCCTGGGCCTGCTGCTTAGCAGCCCGCCCGCGGCTCTCGCCCGAGCGTAGGGACAAGAGAACCCAAGCTCAGCGAGATGCCACGGGCGGACCTTCCGCTCGTGGCTTTTTTGTTTCCGGGCCACGAGCCGGGCGGTCCGTCGAAGGAAAGGAGACGAAGATGGACCGGGTACAGATCTTCGACACGACGCTGCGCGACGGCGAGCAGTCGCCCGGCGCGACCATGAACGTCGAGGAGAAGCTGGCGATCGCCCGCCAGCTCGAGCACCTCGGCGTCGACGTGATCGAGGCCGGCTTCGCGGCCTCGTCGGAGGGCGACTTCGAGGCGGTGCAGCGCGTCGCGGAGGTCGTCTCCCGGCCGATTGTCCTCTCGCTGGCGCGCACCCGGGAGCAGGACGTCGACCGCGCCGTCCGCGCGGTCGAGCGCGCCAAGCGGCCCGGCGTCCACATCTTCATCGCCACCTCCGACATCCACCTGAAGCACAAGCTCATGATGAGCCGGAAGGACGTGCTCGACGCCGCCGTGTGGGCCGTCACGCGCGCCCGGAAGCACCTCGAGTACGTCGAGTTCTCGGCCGAGGACGCCTCGCGCAGCGACCCCGAGTACCTGATCGAGGTCTTCTCCGCCGTGATCGAGGCGGGCGCGCGCACGATCAACGTCCCCGACACGACGGGCTACGCGCTCCCCGAGGAGTACGGCGCACTCTTCCGCATGCTCCGCGAGCGGGTGAAGGGTGGCGACCGGGTCATCTGGAGCGCGCACTGTCACAACGACCTCGGCATGGCGGTCGCCAACTCGCTCGCCGCCGTTCAGAACGGCGCGCGCCAGGTCGAGTGCACCGTCAACGGCATCGGCGAGCGCGCCGGCAACACCGCCATGGAGGAGGTCGTCATGGCGATCAAGACCCGCCGCGACCGCTTCGGGGTCGACACGGGCATCGTGACCGAGCAGATCTATCCGACCAGCCGGCTGCTCGCGCAGATCACCGGCCTCACCGTGCCGTTCAACAAGCCGATCGTTGGCGACAACGCCTTCGCGCACGAGGCGGGCATTCACCAGGACGGCGTGCTCAAGAACCGGCTCAACTACGAGATCATGCAGCCCGAGTCGGTGGGCCTCGACTCGAACCGCCTGGTTCTCGGCAAGCACTCGGGCCGTCACGCCTTCGTCGTGCGCCTCCGCGAGCTCGGCCTCGACACCACCGACGTCGACATGAACGTCGTCTTCGAGCGCTTCAAGGCGCTGGCCGACGCCAAGAAGAGCGTCTACGACGAGGACCTGATCGCCCTCGTCGCCCAGGAATCGGTCCGGGGCGGCGCGAACGAGCGCTACGTGCTCACCTACCTGAACGTGACCTCCTCGAGCATGGCGGTCCCCCACGCCACCGTGAAGCTCAGGATCGAAGGCGAGGAGGTGATCGGCTCGAGCACGGGCGACGGCATGGTCGACGCCTGCTACAAGGCGATCGACGAGCTCACCGGCCAGCACCCGCAGCTCGCGCGCTACGCCGTGAAGGCGATCACCGGCGGGACCGACGCGCAGGGCGAGGTGTCGTGCCTGGTCTCGCAGGACGGCATCACCGTGCTCGGCCAGGGCAGCCACACCGACATCATCCAGGCGAGCGCGCTGGCCTACGTGAACGCGCTCAACCGGCTCGCCTACCGCCGGCTCCACCGCCAGCGCGTCCAGACGGCGGAGGTGGGGCCATGAGCGAGATGACCATGACCGAGAAGATCCTGGCGCGCGCCGCCGGGAAGCGCGCCGTCGAGCCCGGCGACAACGTCTGGGTGGCCGCCGACGTCCTCATGACCCACGACGTCTGCGGGCCGGGCACGATCGGCATCTTCCGGCGCGAGTTCGGCGCCCAGGCGCGTGTCTGGGACCGCGACCGCGTCGTCCTCATTCCCGACCACTACATCTTCACCAAGGACGACAAGGCCCATCGGAACGTCGACATCCTGCGCGAGTTCGCCGCCGACCAGAGCCTCCCGCACCTCTACGACGTCGGCACGCCGCGCTACAAAGGCGTCTGCCACATCGCGCTCGCCGAGGAGGGCCACAACCGCCCCGGCGAGGTGCTCTTCGGCACCGACTCGCACACCTGCACGGCCGGCGCCTTCAACGAGTTCGCCACCGGCATCGGCAACACCGACGCCGCGTTCGTGATGGGGACCGGCAAGCTCCTCCTGAAGGTGCCGCCGACGATGCGCTTCGTCTTCGACGGCGAGGTCCCCTCCTACATCCTGGCGAAGGACCTGATCCTCCAGATCATCGGCGACATCGGCGTCGACGGCGCGACGTACCGGGCGATGGAGTTTGCGGGCGACGCCGTCATGCGCCTCTCGATGGAGGAGCGGATGACGCTCGCCAACATGGTGATCGAGGCGGGCGGCAAGAACGGCATCATCGCCGCCGACGAGACGACGCGCGCCTACGTCGGGGCGCGCACGAAGAAGTCCTTCGACGAGGTGACGAACGACCCGGGCGCCAGCTTCTCCTTCGAGCGCCGCTACGACGCGAGCCGTCTCGAGCCCGTCGTCGCCAGGCCCCATTCGCCCGACAACCGCGCGCTCGCCCGCGAGCTCAAGGACGTGCGCCTGACGCGCGCCTACATCGGCTCGTGCACGGGCGGCAAGCTCACGGACTTCGTCAACGCGGCGCAGGTGCTCCGCGGCCGCCACGTCGCCGTCGACACCTTCCTCGTGCCGTCGACCACCGAGGTCTCGACCGGGCTCCGCACGCACACGATCGACGGCCGCCCGTTGCTCGACATCTTCCGCGACGCCGGCTGCCAGGTCTCGATCGAGGCCTCGTGCGCCGCCTGCCTCGGCGGGCCGAAGGACACCTTCGGCCGGATCAACGGGCCCGAGGTCTGCATCTCGACGACGAATCGGAATTTCCCTGGCCGTATGGGCTCGAAGGAAGGGCAGGTCTACCTGGCGTCGCCGTACACCGTGGCCGCCTCGGCCGTGACCGGGCGCATCACCGACCCGCGGGAGCTCCTCCAATGACGATCCGTGGCCGCGTCTACGTGCTGGGCGACAACATCGACACCGACCAGATCATCCCGGCCGAGTACCTGAACCTGGTGCCGACCATCCCCGAGGAGTACCGGAAGCTCGGCAGCTACGCGCTGGCCGGGCTGGCGCGGACGCCGGACCAGCCGCCCTTCGTGCCGCCGGGGGCGATGACCGGGCCGTTCACGATCATCGTGGCGGGGAAGAATTTCGGCTGCGGGTCGTCGCGCGAGCACGCGCCGATCGCGCTCGGGGCGGCGGGCACGAAGGCGGTGGTGGCCGAGTCGTTCGCGCGCATCTTCTTCCGGAACTGCGTTGCCACCGGCGAGCTCTATCCCTGCGAGACACCCGCCCGTCTCGTCGACGCCTTTCGGACGAACGAGGAGGCGGTGCTCGACCTCGAGGCCAACACGCTGACGAACGTGGCGACCGGGGCGGTGCACACGCTGAGACCCCTCGGCGACGCGGGTCCGGTGATCGCCGCGGGCGGGCTCTTCGCCTACGCGCGCCAGACCGGGATGATCTCGGCTGCGGGCACCGGGGCGGGGGCGTCCGTCAGCGGCGGTCCGCAGGCCGGTGCGGACGACTGAGCGTGACGCGCGCGACGATCGCCGTCTTTCCAGGCGACGGCATCGGCCCCGAGGTGACGGCCGAGGCGGTCGCCGTCCTGGAGGCGGTCGGGCCGCGTCACGACCTCGAGCTGACGTTCACCCGGGGGGTGATCGGCGGCGCCGCGATCGATGCCTGCGGCGCGCCGTTGCCGCCGGCCGAGCTCGAGCGCGCGCGTCGCGCCGACGCGGTCCTGCTCGGTGCCGTCGGCGGTCCCAAGTGGGACGACCCGGCGGCGGCGGTTCGCCCCGAGCAGGCGCTCCTCGGACTCCGGCAGGCGCTCGGCCTCTACGCCAACCTGCGGCCCGTTCGCGCCTGGCCGGAGCTCGTCCCGGCCTCGCCGCTCAGGCCCGAGATCCTCGACGGCGTCGACCTGGTGGTCGTCCGCGAGCTGACCGGGGGCATCTACTTCGCCAAGCCGAGCGAGCGACGGACGACGCCCGCCGGTCGCGAGGCCGTCGATACGCTCCGCTACACCGAGGCGGAGATCGCGCGCCTGCTCCACGCCGGCTTCGCGCTCGCCCGGCAGCGGCGCCGGCGGCTCGCCTCCGTCGACAAGGCCAACATCCTGGCGTCGTCGCGCCTCTGGCGAGAGATCGCCCACGAGGTCGCGCGTGACTATCCCGACGTGAAACACGACGACGTGCTGGTCGACGCGATGGCCATGCATCTCATCCGCCGGCCTCGCGACTTCGACGTGATCGCCACCGAGAACCTCTTCGGCGACATCCTGACCGACGAGGCGGCGATGCTCGCGGGCTCGATGGGCATGCTGCCCTCGGCCTCGCTGGCGGGGCCGCCCGTTCCGGGAGCACGCTGTCCCGGCCTTTACGAGCCGATCCACGGCTCGGCTCCCGACATCGCCGGCCAGGACAAGGCGAACCCGCTCGCCACGATCCTGTTGGCGGCGATGCTCTGCCGTTACTCGCTCGCCTGCGCCGCGGCGGCGGACGCCATCGAGCGGGCCGTCGGCGAGGTCGTCGCCGCGGGGCACCGGACGGCCGACCTCGCCCCGGGAGGTGCGTCGATCGGGTGCCGCGCGATGGGGCGCCTGGTCCGCGAGCGCCTCGGAGCGCGCTAGAACTGGTCTATAACTGTTCTAGGGTCTCTTCGAGGACGCCCTCGAGGATCCGGCAGCACCCGTCGACCGAAAAGACGAGCTGCGCGAGGGACAGGCCGTTCGCGGTGATCCTGAGCGCGGTTCGCAGATGCGCCGGGCACTGATAGCGAGCCGCGTCCCGCATGACCCTGATCGTGTTGTCCATGAGCGCCCGCTCGAGATCGGTTCTCATGTCCGAAGGACGCACCTCGCGGCCGTTGATCCTGACGAAGATGTCGATCATCCGGCGCCATACTACGCGCCGGCATGGACGCCACCAATCGACGGGCAGAGGGATTCCGTATCCCTCTTGTGGGGGAGGGGGTGAGTCTACAGGGAGGGGTCGTGAACTCCGACCATGCCCAGGCGAAGCGCGTAGCGTGTGAGCTGAACGCGGTCACGCACGCCCACCTTCTTGAAGATATTGCCCAGGTGCGTCTTGACCGTGTCCTCGCTGATGAACAGCTTCGCCGCGATCTCGGAGTTCCGCAGCCCTGCCGCCACGTGACGCACGATCTCGCGCTCGCGTGGGGTGAACGGCTCGTGCGACGGCTCGCGCAGCTCGCCGACCAGGCGCGTCTGGAGCGCCGCAGGCATGAACACCTGGCCGCCCGAAACCGAATGGATGGCATCCATCAACGTCTCGACGGCGAATCGCTTGAAGACGATCCCCTTCGCCCCGGCACGAATGGCGGCCAGGGCGTTCTCGATCCCCTCGCTCGCCGTGACGACGATGACGTTGGTCTGGGGACTCACATCGGCGATGTCGATGAGGGAGCTGCGCTCCATCTGGAGGTCTAGCAGCAGGATGTCGCATGGTGTTGCGGATACCATCGACAGGATTCCCTCGGCGCGGTCCGTCTCCGCCACCACCGACACGTCGTTCGTCATCCCGAGCAGGGAGCGGAGGCCCTGGCGAAACAAGGCGTGGTCGTCAGCGATCGCGACGCGAAGGGGTTTCGATGGGGCCATGATCAAGCCTGAGGGATGGCGACCTTCAGATGGGCGCCGGTCGAGTCGTCACCGGTGACGTTAAACGTCCCGCCGGCATCCGCAACCCGCGAAGCGATCGACCAGGGCACCCGTTTCGGGTCCGAGAATCCGACCCCGTCGTCGTCGACGGTGATGAGGACCTGCGACTCGGCCTCGGCGACGGAGACGACGGCAGTCTGTGCCCGGGCGTGGCGCCTGATGTTCGTGACCGCCTCGCGCACGAGCTGGAACACCTGGTCCACGAGCACGGCGGAACCGGCGAAGTCCGCGCTCACGACGAATCGGGTGTCGGCGCTGTACTCGCGCGCGGGCTGACCGGGCTCGACTTCGGCAAGCTCGCGGACGTACAGGCGCAGCTCGTCGTGCTCGCGGTTGATGCTGGACTGAAGCTGCGCGAGGTTGGCGACGGCCTCCTCTGCACGGCCGGCACCGATGAGCCGCTGAGAGGTCTCCAACGTCAGGTTGATACCGCCGAGCGTCTGCACACAACCGTCGTGCAGGGCGCGAGCGATCCGGTTTCGCTCCTTGGCGCTTTCGAGCTGGTGGACCTGCGTCTCCAGGTTGAGGCGCTGCTGCGCCAGGTAGGCCGTCAGATATCCCACGACCGCCAGGTACACGGGCCGGACGATGAAGACGTTGGTTTCCCCGTGCCAGGCGACGAGGATGAGGCTCATGTAGATTCCGACGCTCACCGTCGTGACCACGATGCTC
>VBLD01000090.1:0-10308 GCA_005879205.1 Deltaproteobacteria bacterium | reverse complement strand
CGCGAACACGAAGAACGCCCAGAACGGACTGCTCGTGCCTTCGGTGAATACGACGACGACGGCGCCGAGAAAGACGTCGATCCACGCCGTGATCGCGGCGAGGCGCTGGGGCGAAAGCAGCTGGCGGGCGATCACCCAGCAGACGCAGGAGCTGTACGCGAGATGGAGCGACAGAACGGCGAGGGCATAGGGATCGATCGCGAATTCCCCGCCGGTCAGATGTAACCACGGCACCCCCGTGGGCTTGGTCGGATCGACATACACGGCTACGATCGCGATCAGGGACAGAATCAGCCGGCATCGCGCGACCTTGGGGTGGAGGTCGGAAGTCGTGCGATCCTCGAAGCGCATCTGCAGCAGGCGGGAGCAATGGTCGTTCCAGCCCGAAGATGCCGCCCAAGCTAGTCGATTCCTCCGTTCCCGTGCCGACGGTGACACATGGGTCGCCACCATCCGATCGTACGGACCGGGCCTCCGTATGGTCGGCCGTGTCGTTCGCCATGCGTCGCGCACAACACGCTCTGTCCCGGCATTTTGCTGCAAGGAGCGCCGAAGGTTGTGCGGAAAGCGGCTCATTTCTCCCCGAATAGGAGTAGACAAATTCCGCCGTTCGACGAATGGGAGCAACGCGCGAACGAGCCTATCGTGTAGCTCATGAAAGTCGAGGCTCGCCACTGGCGTCGATATGCGTCTTGGGGACGCGCGGTCAGGCGCCACGGCACGACGCTGTGGTTCGCCGCTGCCGTGCTGGTGCTGGCCCTGAGCTGGGTCAAGGCCTTCACACCGACTCCGGCACATACGCAGAGCAGCCTTCGGGGTCGCAGCCGTGAATACGCACGCCCTTGGGTGATGCGGGCAATCGATTCCGCGATGTGGCACCGCCACGCGACGGACGAGTCCGTACGATAGAGGAGATCAGAGATGTCGAAAAAGAGACCACTCGTTTATTCAGTCGCACTGGCCATCGGCATCGCGCTGCTCGCCGCGCACGGATCGCGGGCGAAATCCGTCACCACGACCACGACGACGTTGCCGCCGGCCGCGCCTGCCTTCAGTCTCGCGACCGCCGCGTGCATCAAGGAAGCCACGGCACAGCAGAAGATGTGCAACATGGTCGCGAGTGTCGCCGTGTGTCAGGCCGAGCACGCCGCCGCGTTTTCCAACTGCTTCGCCCCGGGAAAGGGTGTGACCTGCGCCGCCGCCTGCGTGGCCAAGAACACGAAGTGCGTCGCGTCTGCAGCGTCGGCAACGGACAAGGTGTGTACCAAGACGTGCCAGAACACGTGGGTTGCCGCAGGCGCCCAGTGCGCCGGCGATCAGGCCTGCGTCGCCGCCGCGCGGACCGCCTACAAGACCTGCAAGGATGGCTGCAATGCCGCTGCTCTGAAGTGCCGGAGCGCCTTTGCCGCCTGCGCGACGAAGTGCCCGAATCTCGGAAACGGCGCTTCGACCACCACCAGCACGACCGTGCCGGGTCAACCGACCACGACGACCACGACCACTCAGCCACGGCCGTCCACCACCACGACGACGATCCGGCCGACGACGACCACCGCCCCGCCACGGCCAACGACGACGACCACGACTCCGGGGCGGCCTTCGACCACCACCACCACGACCGTGCCGCCGGCAGCCACGCTCAGTCCGGCCACGGCAGCTTGCGTCAAGCAGGCCGCGGCGGCCCAGAAAGCCTGCAAGTCGACGGGGACGGCGGCCGCCTGCCAGGCCGCCTACGATACGGCGTTCGCCAGCTGCTTCGCTCCCGGCAAGGGGGTCGCCTGCGCCGCGGCTTGCGTCGCCAAGAAGGCCAAGTGCGCCGGTGCGACGACCGGTCCTCCCGCGAGCACGCAGTGCAGCAAGACTTGCCAGAACAATTGGATCGTCGCGGGAAGCCAGTGTGGGGGCGTCCAAGCCTGCTACAGCGCGGCGCTGGCCGCCTACAACGCGTGCAAGACCGCCTGCACCGCAAACCCCACGGTCGTGAGCTGCAGCACCGCTTTCTCGACGTGTCTAACCAAGTGCCCGAATCTTTGAGATGAAGAGCGCATTCCGGAACCAGTCAGTACGAGCCTCGCCATGAGAGCCTCAATGGGACTCGTCCTGACATTCCGGGCTGCGCAGGCCCACGCAAGCCCGATTCAATTTTGGGGCGAAGCATGTCGGTCGCTGCTGGTTGCTGCGGCCGACCTCGCCCGAAGGTGTTACGCAAAATCCAACCTTCCACGAATTGGATTCCTCGAAGAATGAGCACGCAAGCCAGAGCTCGGAATTCCGGAATGCCGATGTGGTTGGTTCCTGTTCTCCCTCGCCGGCGTGAGGGCTTGTGGCACTCCCCGCGAGCAAGGTCGGCGATGGGTCGATTCACTGACACCGACGGCCCGACGCGAGCGCCTGGATCGTCCAAGCTCGAAATCTGCACAGAGGGTTGAGGGTTGCGAGTCCGGCCTCTTCGTCGGCATCAAGACGAGCCGGACGGCGGGATCGGGCGGATCGCGTCCAGCCCGGGCGAGCTGAGCTACTGGCACAACGGGCTGCTCCCGTGATCGAGCCCTCTTTACACGAGCTCGACTCTTAGTCACGCTCCCGAGCCATGGGAGCGGAGCTCACGGTGGCCGTCGTCGGTCCCGCAGGCCTCGTCGGCCGGGAGCTCCTCGAGCTCCTCGAGCAGCGCCAGTTCCCGGCGGGCTCGATCCGCCTTCTCGGCACGCTCCGGACGGCGGGCGCCGAGGTCGAGCTCGCGGGGCGCAAGGAGAAGATCGCGCTGCTCACGCCGCAGGCCTTCGACGGCGTCGAGCTGGCGTTCTTCGCGGCCGGGCCGAGCGTCGCCGGCGAGCACGCGCCGCGCGCCGCGGCGGCGGGGACGGCGGTGATCGACCTGAGCAGCCGGTTCCGTCTCGACCCGGAAGTGCCGCTCGTCGTGCCCGAGGTGAACGTCGGCAAGCTCGGCGACTGGCGCGAGCGCGGCATCATCGCGAGCCCGAGCAGCACGGCCACCGCGCTCGGCGTCGTGCTGGGTCCCCTGGCGGCGAAGGTGGGACTCCGGCGCGTCGTGGTGTCGACGTACCAGGGCGTGGCGAGCGCCGGCCGGCGCGCGATGGGCGCGCTCTCGCGGGAGACGGTCGATCTCTTAAACGCCCGGGGCGTTCGCCGCCCAGGGCGCTTTCCGCGGCGGATCGCGTTCAACTGCGTGCCACAGGTGGGAGCGCTCGAGCCGGGCGGCTCGACGACGCACGAGCTGCTGGTCGTCGAGGAGGTCCGGAGACTCCTCGACCTCCCGGGGCTCGGCATGAGCGTGACGGCCGTCCGCGTGCCCATCTTCTTCGGCGCCGCGTTCTGCGTGAACCTCGAGACGGAGTCGCCGCTCGCAGCCGCGGAGGCGGCGGTCCTCCTGCGCGAGGCGCCGGGCATCCTGCTCGAGGACGAGTCCGGCGGCGGCTACCCCACGCCGGTCGAGGTGGCCGGCTCCGACGCGATCCACGTGGGCCGCGTGCGGGACGACGCGTCCGCCGAGCCTCCCGGCCTGACGCTGTGGATCGCGCTCGACACCATGCGCAAGGGCGCGGCGCTCAACGTGGTGCAGATCGCCGAGATCCTCGCGCGCGACCACCTCTGACGTGCAGCTCCGGCTCACCGTCGAGTACGAGGGCACGGCGTACCAGGGCTGGCAGGTCCAGCCCGGCGGCCCGACGGTGCAGGAGGTGCTCGAGCGGGCGCTGGCGACGGCCCTCCGGGAGCCGGTCCGCGTGCGCGGCGCGGGACGCACGGACGCGGGCGTGCACGCCTGCGGGCAGGTCGCCGCGGTCCGCGTGAGCCGCGTCCCGCCGGACCTCGAGCGCCTGCGGCGGAGCCTCAACGCGCTCACGCCTGACGACGTCGCGGTCCGGGACATCGCCGTCGTCGACGACACCTTCGACCCGCGGCGGCACGCCCGGAGCCGCGTCTACGAGTACCGCATCTGGAATGCGCCGGTGGCGTCGCCCTTCTGGCGCCGGCACGCCTGGCACGTGCCGGTGGCGCTCGACGTCGCCGCCATGGAAGAAGCCCTGGCCCCCCTCGGCGGCGAGCACGACTTTGCGGCCTTCCGCGGCGCCGACCCCGCGCCGCAGCGCTCGACGGTCCGTCGCGTGCTCGAGACCACACTGCACGCGGACGGGCCGCTCCTCGCCTACCGCATCGAGGCGACCGGGTTCTTGAAGCACATGGTCCGGAACCTCGTCGGCACGCTCGTGGAGGTGGGACGCGGCGAGCGGCCAGCGTCGTCGATGCAGGCCGTGCTCCAGAGCCGCGACCGCACACGGGCGGGCCCGACGGCGCCGCCCCACGGACTGCTGCTGGTGACCGTGCGCTACTGACTCAGCCCCGCGGGGGCTTCTTCTCGCGGCCGGCCCGCCAGCCGCGGAGGCGCTCGCCGATCTCCCGCTCGCGGCCGCGCTCGGTCGGCTCGTAGTATCGGCGGTCGGCGAGCCGCTCGGGGAGATACTCCTCGTCGATGACGGCATCCGGATAGTCGTGCGGGTAGCGATAGTCGGCGCCGTAGCCGAGGCCCTTCATGAGCGGCGTCGGCGCGTTGCGGAGATGGAGCGGGACGGGGAGGGCGCCGCTCGCCCGCACGTCCTCCGACGCGCGCAGCATCGCCTGGTACGCCGCGTTCGACTTGGGGCAGGTGGCGAGGAAGGTAGCCGCCTGCGCGAGCGGGATGCGCCCCTCGGGCAGGCCGACGAAGTGCACGGCGTCCTTGGCCGCGACGGCCACCTGGAGCGCCTGCGGCTCCGCGTTGCCGACGTCCTCGGCGGCGAAGATCACCATGCGGCGCGCGATGAAGAGCGGGTCCTCGCCCGCCTCGAGCATGCGCATCATCCAGTAGACGGCCGCGTCGGGGTCGCTGCCGCGCAGGCTCTTGATGAACGCGGAGATGACGTTGTAGTGCTCCTCGCCCGCCTTGTCGTAGCGGAGCGCGCGCTGCTGCGCGGCCTCCTCGAGGAGCGGCACGTCGACCGTGTGCGTCCGCCGCGTGCGGGCGAGCCGGGCCGCCAGCTCGAGCGTGTTGAGCGCCACGCGCGCGTCGCCCTGCGCGTGGCCGACGAGGAACGCGCGGGCCTCCGCGTCGAGCACGAGCTTCTGGCGGCCGAGTCCGCGCTCGGAGTCGGCGAGGGCACGGTCGATCACGGCGCCGATGTCGGCGTCGCCGAGCGGTTCGAGGGTGAGGACGCGGGTGCGCGAGAGGAGCGGCGCGATCACCTCGAAGGACGGGTTCTCGGTGGTCGCGCCGATGAGCGTGATGGTCCCGGCCTCGACGTGCGGCAGGAAGGCGTCCTGCTGCGCCTTGTTGAAGCGGTGGATCTCGTCGACGAAGAGCACCGTCGGCCGGCCCGAGCTGCGGAGCGTGAGCTCCGCCTCGTCGACCACGTGGCGCAGCTCCTTGACGCCCTGGAGGACGGCGGAGAAGGACACCGCTGGCGCGCCGCTCGCCGCGGCCAGCAGATGCGCGAGCGTCGTCTTGCCGCTCCCGGGCGGTCCCCAGAGGATCAACGACTCGACGCGGGCGCTCTCGACCATGTCGCGCAGCACGTGGCCGGGGCCGAGGAGGTGCTGCTGGCCGACGAACTCGTCGACGGTGCGCGGGCGCATGCGCTCGGCGAGCGGCGCATGCGCGGCGGACGCCTTCGTTGCGGCTGCGGCACGGAACAATTCGGACTGCCGTGGCATCTTTTCCTAGGTATCATAGCGCGCATTCCCTGGCATCGGTCGGGTCGCCATGGTAGGACGGCGCGGGGTTGGTGGTTGGGGCTGATGGGGCGCATCCGGACGGTCGGGCTGGTCGTCAAGCGCGATCGCCCGCGTGCCGCGCGTCTCGCGCACCGGATGATCCGCTGGCTCCGGCGACGGGGCATCCGAGCACTCCTCGACGCCGAGGCGGGGCTCCGTGGTGAACCGGCAATGGACAAGGACCGTCTCGCCCGCGAGGCGGACCTGGTGGTCGTGCTCGGCGGCGACGGGACCCTGCTCTCGATTGCGCGCCGGACCGACGCGCGGGTGCCGATCCTCGGCGTGAACCTCGGCGAGCTCGGGTTTCTCACCGAGGTGGTCGAGGCGGAAGCGATGCCGATGCTCGCCCGCGTCGTGGCGGGACGCTACGACCTCGACCGGCGCCTGACGCTCACGGCCACGCTCGAGCGCGCAGGGCGTCGGCTCGGGACCTTCCGGGCGCTGAACGACGTGGTCGTCACCAACGGCGCTCACGCGCGCATCATCGAGTTCTCGGTGGCGGTCGACGGCCTCCCGCTCACGACCTACCACGCCGACGGCATCATCGTGGCCACGCCGACCGGCTCGACCGGCTACTCCCTCTCCGCCGGCGGCCCGATCGTCGAGCCCACGGCCGAGGTCCTGCTCCTCTCTCCGATCTCGCCGCACACGCTCACCAATCGTCCGGTGGTGCTCCGGCCCGGCGCGCGGGTGTCGATCACGATCGCGCGTCGCGAGCACGACGCCATGCTCACCGTCGACGGCCAGGAAGCCCGGCGTCTCGCCGGTGGCGACGTGGTGACCGTGCGCCGCGGCCGCTCCCCGGTATCGCTCGTCCGCTCGCCCGACCGCACCTATTACGACGTGCTGCGCTCCAAGCTCGGCTGGGGCGGTCGCTGAGGAAGCGGGGATGCTGCGCACGCTGAGGGTCCGCGACCTGGCGATCATCGACGAGCTCGAGCTGCTGCTCGAGCCCGGGCTGAACGTCATCACCGGCGAGACCGGCGCGGGGAAGTCGATCC
Organism: Deltaproteobacteria bacterium; assembly: GCA_005879205.1. Classification (GTDB taxonomy): domain Bacteria; phylum Desulfobacterota; class Binatia; order DP-6; family DP-6; genus DP-3. Next base: position 3,541 of record VBLD01000090.1, on the reverse strand, counting down.
TCCTCCAGGCGCTCGACGTGGCGCTCGGCGGGAGGCCCGAGGCCGACCTGGTGCGCACCGGCGCCGACGAGGCCGTCGTGGAGGCGCTGTTCAGCGGTATCGCTCCGCCGGCTCGTGCAGCGCTGGCCGCGGCGGGCGTCGCGGCCGACGACGAGATCGTCATCCGCCGCGTCATCGCCGCCGGCGGGCGGACACGCGCCTACGTCAACGACGCGCTCGGCTCGCTCGGGCTCCTCCGCGAGCTGGCGCCCCACCTGCTCCGTGCCTACGGGCAGGAGGAGCACCACGCGCTCCGCCGCGTCGAGAGCCACCGGGAGATGCTCGACGCGATCGGTGGGCTCGAGGCCACCGTCGAGGAGATGCGGCGCCGCCACGCGCGCGTCCAGACGGCCGCGCAAGCCCTCGCCGAGCGGCGCGCGGCGGAACGGACGGCGGCCGAGCGGGTCGAGCTCCTGCGCTTCCAGGCAAGCGAGCTCGCCGGCGCGCGCCTCGTTCCGGGCGAGGAGGAGGCGCTCGCCGCCGAGCGCAGCCGCCTCACGCACGCCGAGCGGCTCGCGGCGCTGGTCACGGCCGTGGAGGCCGCCATCTATTCGGCGGATGAGTCGGCGGTCGGGACCCTCGGCCGCGCGCTCGGTGCGCTCGCCGAGGCGGAGCGGCTCGATGCGGGCCTCGAGCCCACGCGCCGCCTGGTCGAATCGGCGCTGGCCGAGCTCGAGGAAGCCGGCGCGGCGCTCGGCCGATACCTCGGCGGCCTGGCGCCGGATCCCGCGCGCCTCGAGGCCGTCGAGCAGCGGCTCGGCGAGCTCGTGCGCCTGCGCCGGAAGTACGGCGGCACCGTCGAGGAGCTGATCCGTCGCCGCGACGAGGTGGCCGCCGAGCTCGAGCGCACGGACAGCGGCGGGGAAGTGATCGCCGCGCTCGCGGCGGGCGTCGAGAGCGCGCAGCGCGTCGCCGCCGAATGGGCCGGCCGGCTCTCCGTCGAGCGCCGGCGCGTCGCGCGCGAGCTCGAGCGCGACCTCGGGCGCGAGCTCGCGGCGCTCGCGCTCGAGGACGTCCGCTTCGCGGTCCGCTTCGGCGAGGGTCGCTCCCTCGCGCCGGAAGGCTGGGACGAGATCGAGTTCTTCCTCTCGGCCAACCCCGGCGAGGAGCCGCGGTCGCTCGCCCGCATCGCCTCGGGCGGCGAGCTCTCGCGGATCATGCTCGCCTTGAAGACGCTCGCCGCCGCCGAGGAGCACGGCGCCACCCTCATCTTCGACGAGGTCGACGCCGGCATCGGGGGCGCCGTCGCGGAGGCCGTCGGCCGCAAGCTCGCCCAGCTCGGCCGGGCGCGGCAGGTACTCTGCATCACCCACCTGCCGCTCATCGCCGCGTTCGCCGAGCATCACATCGTGGTGACGAAACGCGTGCACGCAGGACGGACCACGTCCATGGCCCGCCCGCTCTCGACGACGGAGCGGGTGGCGGAGCTCGCGCGCATGCTTGGCGGCGCGCGTCTCACGCGCGAGACCCGCGAGCATGCCGAGCAGCTTCTCCAGCAGGCCCGGCCGCGCAAGCCGCGGCGCGAGGTCAGCCAACCCTGAAGGAGGTGTCATGCCGGAGGTTCGTGCCGCTCTGCGTGGGTCGCGTCTCGCCGCCGTGCTGGTCGGCGTCGCGGTGCTGCTCGCCACGCAGCTCGCCCTGTCGACGGTCGGCCGGTTGCGCGGCGGAACGCGCGAGCTCCGCTGGCTGAGAGCGCGACTCGCCGAAGGGGGCGATCACCTCGACCGCCAGCGGCGGGAAAATGCGGAGCTCATCGGCGCCGTGGACCGGCTGGTGCACGTCACCGAGGTCCTGCACAATCGTGCCGCCGAGGCCCGTCGCTCGGTGCAGATGGAGGAGAGCCGCGAGCCGCTCGGCGAGCCGCTAGTACAGCCGGTCTCGTTGGCCGCCGGTGCGGTGTTCGTCTCGGACGACGCCGCGCGCGCCATCGGCGAGCTTGCCTGGGTGGGCGGCCAGCTCGCTGCGGCGGGTGACTCGCTCGCCATCCTGACCGCGCTCGAGAAGCAGCGGTCCGAGGACGTCGCGATCGGCTCGCCGTCGCTCTGGCCGATACGCGGCCTCGTCACGTCGACGTTCGGCCCGCGCCTGTCGCCGTACGGAGGCGGCCGCGAGATGCACCCGGGCATCGACATCCAGGCGGCGTACGGCGAGCCCGTGGCTGCCGGCGGCTCGGGCGAGGTGATCTATGCCGGGCGTGAGCCGGGCTACGGCCGGCTGGTGATCGTCGACCACGGTCGCGACGTCGAGACCTTCTATGGGCACCTGTCGAAGATCTTCGTGCGCGAGGGCCAGCGTATCAGCCGCGGCCAGGACGTCGGCGCGATCGGCGCATCGGGGCGCGCCACCGGCGCGCATCTCCACTACGAGGTCCGGGTCAACAACGAGCCGGTGAACCCGAGGCGCTACCTTCTGGACTGATCCTCGCCTTGACCCGTAGAACGCGAACCGCCCGAGAGGCTCAGGCGTAGCAGCTCCCGGCGGCCCGCCGCGCGGCGGCATCCCCTTTCGCCGGCCGCAGCGATCCCGCCTTTTTTTCGCTCCTGTCCAGGTCAGCTTTGTTGTCGGCTTCACCGGCCAATGGTACCGACGCAGATGCTGACCAATGCGAGGAGCTAGCATACTGACTGCCTCGCTTCCCTGCTCGCTCAGGGTTCTCGCCGCCCTCTGCTTCCTCGCTCCGCTTGCCGCCGCCCCACCTGCGGCCGCGGTGGGCGGCACTTGCACCAGCGTCCCCGGCTACCCGAACGATCCCGAGTACGCTCCCGCAGAGCGAGGCGACCCTGAGGCCACCTGGAACGAGGAGCAATGGTATCTGTACTCGTGTCTGCCGAGTGATGCGCCGCTCGCGAGCGATCCCGAGGGCGCGAGCGGCATGAGCGTCGACCGGGTGTGGAACGAGCTCGCCACCCGCGGTCGCGACGATGTCATCGTCGCCTACATGGAGGGCGGCGTGAACTGGCGTCTGGCGGACGCCCCGGAGCTCCGGCTGCGCGCCTACCTCAACACGGGCGAGCTGCCGCTGCCTGAGGACGGGAAGGGGATCACGCACGGCACCTATGACCTGAACGGCGACGGCGTCGTGAACGTGGACGACTACGCCGACGACCCGCGCGTGCCGCGCCCCCTTCTCCATCCTCAGGCGGGAGGGATCACGGCCGAGGATCTCATCGTCGCGTTCTCGGACGGGCGTGACGGCGACGGCAACGGCTACGTCGACGACATCTCGGGCTGGAACTTCCACCGCGACACGAACGACCCCCAGACCGACAACCGCGTCTACGGCCACGCCAACGGCGAGTCGCGCCAGGTGGTCGCCGAGACCGACAACGGCTTCCTCGCGGCCGGCGTGTGCCCCAGGTGCCGTCTCCTCACGGTCAAGGCCGGCGACGAGGCGATCGACCGGCCCGACCGGGTGGCCGAGGCGATCGCCTTCGCGGTCGACTCGGGCGCGAAGGTGATCACGGGCGTCATCGCGTCCCTGGGGCTCATCCCGGAGGTCGCG
>VBLD01000404.1 GCA_005879205.1 Deltaproteobacteria bacterium | reverse complement strand
AGCGGCCGAGCCCGTAGCCGATGCCGAGCAGATAGAAGACCGGCTCGCTGAGCGCCGCGATGAAGAACGACGGCGCGAACCGCTTCCACGACTCGAGGTCGCGTCGCCAGACCCGGAAGGCACGGCTGGTCGGCAGCATCGTCGCCCTCAATCGCGGAGCGCGTGGCCGGTGAGGGTCAGGAAGACGTCCTCGAGCGAGGCCCGCCGGCGCGTGAAGTCGAGGCCTTCGAGCGCGGAAAACATGGCGGAGCTCACCTGGCCGTCGCGCAGGTAGAGGTAGAGCACGTCGCCCACGCGCTCGCTGCGCCACGGCCCGTCCGTGAGCCGCCCGAGCGCGCTCTCCTCGGCGCCAGATGCGTAGACTTCCACCACCTCGCTGCCGACGTGGGCGGCGACGAGGTCGGCCGGGCGGCCCTCGGCGACGATCCGGCCGTCGTCCATGATGATCAGGCGGTCGCAGAGCTGCGCCGCCTCGTCCATGTAGTGCGTGGTGAGAAGGATCGTCGTGCCGCGCCGCTTGAGCGCCCGCACCCGCTCCCAGACGAGACGTCGGGCCTGGGGATCGAGGCCCGTGGTCGGCTCGTCGAGGACGAGAAGGACCGGGTCGTTGAGCAGGGCGCGGGCGAGCATCAGGCGCCGCTTCATACCGCCCGAGAGGGTCCGGATGTGCTCGCCCCGCCGCTCGGCCAGCTCCGTGAACCGCATCAGCTCCTCGGCCCGGCGGGCGGCTTCGGCGTGCCCGAGGCCGAAGTAGCTCGCGTAGACGGTCAGATTCTTCTCGACGCTCAGATCGGGGTCGAGGCTCTCCTCCTGCTGCATGATGCCGAGGCGTGCCTTGATCGCCGCATGGCGCGCCGGCGTCATGGGAAAGCCGACGACCACGAGCGTCCCGGCGGTGGGCGGCGCGAAGCAGGTCACCATCCTGATGGTGGTCGTCTTGCCGGCGCCGTTCGGGCCGAGCAGGCCGAGCGCCTCGCCGGACGCGACCGCGAAGGTCAGGCCATCGACCACCCGTCGCGATCCGTAGACCTTGGTGAGGCCACGGGCGTCGACGACGGGGGGCGCAGCCATGGGACGGCATCCTAGAGGCGCCCGGAGCGGGCGCAACCGGCTGCTTACCCGGACGCGAGCCGGACGACGCTCCGGATGCTCTCGCCGCGCTCCATCGCTTCGAAGGCGCGGTCGATCTGCTCGAGCGGCATCGTGTGGGTGATCAGCTCGTCGACCTTCAGCCGGCCGTTCATGTACCAGTCGACGTAGCGCGGCAGCTCGGTCCGGCCGCGTGTGCCGCCGAACGCCGTGCCTCGCCAGCTGCGTCCGGTGACGAGCAGGAAGGGCCGCGCGTGGATCTCCTCGCCGGCGCCCGCCACGCCGATGACGATCGACTGACCCCAGCCCTTGTGGGTGCAGGCGAGCGCCTGCCCCATGACCTCCACGTTGCCGATGCACTCGAAGGAGAAGTCGACGCCGCCGGCGGTCATCTCGGTCACCGCCTCGGCGACGCTCGGGACGCTCGTCGCGTCGACGCAATCGGTCGCGCCGAGCCGGCGCGCCATCGGGAACTTCTTCGGGTTGAGGTCGACGCCGATGATGCGTTCGGCGCCGGCCAGCACGGCACCCTGGATCACGGAGAGTCCGATGCCGCCGAGGCCGAAGACCGCGACCGTGGCACCCGGAGGGACGCGCGCGGTGTTCAGCACCGCACCGACGCCGGTCGTGACGCCGCAGCCGAGGAGGCAGACCTTGTCGAGCGGCGCGTCGGGGCGGATCTTGGCGAGCGCGATCTCGGGCACCACCGTGTACTCGGCGAACGTCGAGGTCCCCATGTAATGATGCAGCGGCCGGCCCCGGTGCGAGAGGCGGCTCGTGCCGTCCGGCATGAGCCCCTTGCCCTGCGTCGCCAGGAGCGCGCCGCACAGGTTCGTCTTCCCGCTGAGGCAGAACTTGCAGCTCCGGCATTCCGGAATGTAGAGCGGGATCACGTGGTCGCCGGGCGCGAGGCTCCGGACCTCGGGCCCCACCTCCTCGACGACGCCCGCGCCCTCGTGGCCGAGCACGGCCGGAAATAGTCCGGAAGGATCGCGGCCGCTCATCGTGTAGGCGTCGGTGTGGCACACGCCGGTGGCGACGAGCCGGACCAGGCACTCGCCCGTCCGCGGTCCCTCGAGGTCGATCTCGTCGACCACCGGCGCGGTCCGTGGCTGCCAGCAGACCGCCGCCCTGATCTTCATGCGTGCGGCGTCAGCGGCCCGCGCCCGCCTCGTCGTACCAGGTGTCGAGCGCGCGCATCACGCGGTCGGCGCAGGTCGCGACCTCCTCGAGCTCGCAGGTGCCCTTGGCGGCGAACATCCGGAGCGAGAGGTCCTTCACCTGGACGTCGGTCGCGTAGGCCCACGGGGTGATCTCCCAGACGTGACCCAGGCGCGCCATCAGCGCGAGGCGCGGGTCGTTGTCGAGCCCGCGATCGATGATCAGCTTCTCGGACGCCGACTGCGTGCCCGTCCGCCGCACCTCCGACTCGGGCGTGTCGAAGGCCGTGCCGAATATCCGCTTGTCGGGTGTGGGCGAGAACGGACGGACGAAGTAGAAGCGCGCGTCGGGGTCGACGAAGCGCTGGAAGACCCACATGACGGCCAGCCGATCGGGCTCGAGCGAGTCCCACGTGGTGTAGAGATGCTTGCCGAGATAGGCG
>VBLD01000403.1 GCA_005879205.1 Deltaproteobacteria bacterium | reverse complement strand
TCCGCAGACGCGCATCTGCCTCGCGTGTCAGGCGCGCGACCGGCTGGTCGCGCACAAGCTCGGCAAGCGCGGCGCCGTCTTCACCTTCACGATCGACAACCTGGCGCCGGTGGCGGAGCATCCGCTGCCGATGGCGGTCATCGATCTCGAAGGCGGCGGCCGGCTCTACCTCCAGGTGACCGATGCGGCCGACGGCGAGGTGAAGGTCGGCGCGCCGGTGGAGCTCACGTTCCGGCGGCTGCACGAGGCCGGCGGCAACCGCAACTACTTCTGGAAGGCGCGCCCTACATGAGCGCGAGCGAAGAATACCGATGAAGGACCAAGTGGCGGTCATCGGCGTCGGCTGCACCAAGTTCGGGGACCGCTTCGAGCGGAGCTACGAGGAGCTCATCACCGACGCGGCCTTCGACGCCTACGCCGACGCCGGCATCGAGCCCGCGGAGATCGACGCGGCCTACCTCGGGACCTACCTGCCGGGCGCGGGCGGCGGCAAGGCCGCGGTCTCGCTCGGTGACGCGCTCCGCCTCTACGAGCGGCCGATCACGCGCGTCGAGAACTACTGTGCCACCGGCACGGACGCCTTCCGCAATGGGTGCCTCGCCATCGCCGCGGGTGTGGCCGACGTCGTCCTGGTGCTCGGCGCTGAGAAGCTGAAAGACCGCGGCGGCCGGGGCCTGCCCCGCCTCGGCCACCCGCTCCTCGCCCGCGGCAACACGGCACCCGGCCTGTTCGCGCTCGCCGCCAACCGCTACATGCACACCTTCGGCCTCGGCCGCGAGACGCTTGCGAAGGTGGCGGTCAAGAACCACCACAATGGAGCGCTGAACGAGAAAGCGCATCTCCGCATGGAGGTCACGGCGGAGCAGGTGCTGAAGGCGCCGATCATCGCCTGGCCGTTCGGCCTCTTCGACTGCTGCCCGACCACCGACGGGGCCGCCGCCGCGATCATCTGCCGCGCGGACCGGGCCCGGCGCTTCAAGAAGGACCCGGTCTTCGTGAAGGGCGCCGGCCTCGCCGTCACGACCGGGCGCCCGTATTTCGACCCGACGTTCGACTACCTCGGCTTCCGGTCGACGCAGGCCGCGGCTCGCCAGGCGTACGCGATGGCCGGCGTGACTCCGCGCGACATCGACTTCGCCGAGGTGCACGACTGCTTCACCTGGACGGAGATCTCGAACATCGAAGACCTCGGCTTCTGTGCGAAGGGGGAGGGGGGTCGGCTGGTGGAGGAGGGACGAACGGCGCTCGACGGGGACGTTCCCGTGAACCCGAGCGGCGGTCTCAAGTCCTTCGGCCATCCGATCGGGGCGAGCGGCGTCCGCATGATCTACGAATGCGTGACGCAGCTCCGGGACGAGGCGGGGGCGCGGCAGGTGAAGCACCCCGAGCTCGGGCTCGCGCACAACGTGGGCGGTCCGGGCGCGGTGTCCTGCGTCGTGGTCCTCGGCCGCGGCTAGCGACGGTCGCCATGCCGGCGCGCGCACGCTGGCTCGTGCTCGGTGCGTACGTGGGAGTCGTCTACGGCACGCTGCCGTACGGCCCGGTGATCGGCAGGAGCGTGGTCCGCAGCCTGCTCGGCGGCTGGCTCCTCGGGTCCGGCATGGGGCTCATCGCCGCCCTGTCAGCCGCTGGCATCGTCGCCGCGCTCGCCAGGCGCGGCGCGCCGCTCGGCGCCTACGTCGCGCTCGGGGCTGCGGGCGCCGGGTACGCGCTCGCGCTCTCCTGGCTGCGGGTTCAGCACCTCGAGCGCGTGCACCTGCCGGAGTACGGGGTGATGACGTGGCTCGCGTGGCGGGCGCTCGCGCCGCACCTACCCGGCGTCCGCGGATACGCCGTCGCGGCGGCGCTGGCCGCCGCCATCGGCTGGGGCGACGAGCTGCTGCAGGCGGTGACGCCCGGACGCTACTACGACCTGCGGGACGTCGCCGCCAACGCGCTCGGCGCCGTGCTCGGGGCGCTCGTCCTGGGTGCGGTCCGCGCCGCGCACCGCCCGCGCGTCAGCGACGAATCGTCAGGACGAAGATCACCGCAAGCAGCAGGATCATCGTCGCGATGAAGAAGCCCGAGAAGGTGCGGAAGCCGGAGACGTTGGAGTTGACGCCCGCGACGTCGTCCTTCAGCGCGTCGATCTGCTGCTTCACGGAGCTGCTCTCGACGTAGAGCCCCTTGATCTCGTCGCGCGCGGCCTTGATCTCCTGTTCGAGCGCGCTGTCCTTGTCCTCGCCGGTCGCCAGCTCGCTGTGCAGGGTGTCGAGCCGATCCTTGAGCTGCTGGATCTGCTCGCCCAGGCTGCGCTGCGCATCCGCGAGCTGGTAGAGTGGTAGAGCAGGGTCCGCTCCTCGGCGCGTTGCGCGTCGGACGCCGCGGTCCGGGCGGCGGGCGCCGGCCGCGCGCGCCGGCCGCGGGCCCGCGGCGCTTCCTCTTGCGCGGCGACGGCAACGGCCAGAAGGACGAGCGCGAGAAGGGCGGCCCGGCACGTCATGGCGGCAGGTGCATAGCGGTGGCCCCGAAGGGAATCAAGCTTACGGCCGCAGCCGCTCGAGCATGCGCGCGAAGGGGATGGTCTCGCGCACGTGATGCAGGCCGCACAGCCAGGCAACGCAGCGTTCGATGCCCATGCCGAAGCCGGCGTGGGGAACGGAGCCGTAGCGGCGGAGATCGAGATACCACCCGAAGGCGTCGAGTGGCAGGCCGTGCGAGCGAATCTTGTCCTCCAGCATCGTCGCGTCGTCCTCGCGCTGGCCGCCCCCGATGACCTCGCCGTATCCCTCGGGGGCGAGGACGTCGACGCAGAGCGCGCAGCGGGGATCCGCGGGGTCGGCCTTCATGTAGAACGCCTTCGACTCGACCGGATAGCGGTGCACCATGACGGGCCGGTCGAAGCTCTCGGAGAGCGCGGTCTCCTCGTCGCCGCCGAGGTCGGCGCCCCATTCGAGTGCGAAGCCCTTGCCGTGGAGGACGTCGAGGGCCTCGGCGTACGTGATGCGCGGGAACGGCTTCTCGACCCGGGCGAGCGGCGCCGGGTCGCGCTCGAGCACGCGCAGCTCGGCTGCCCGCTGCTCGCGGACGCGCCGCACGACGTGCACGAGGAAGTCCTCGGCGAGGTCCATGTCCTCGTCGAGCCCGGCGAACGCCATCTCCGGCTCGATCATCCAGAACTCGGTCAGGTGGCGGCGGGTCTTCGACTTCTCCGCCCGGAAGGTCGGGCCGAAGACGTAGACCTTGCCGAAGGCGAGCGCCCCGGCTTCCCCGTAGAGCTGGCCGCTCTGGGTGAGATAGGCGGTCTCGTCGAAGTAGGGCACCGCGAACAGGTTCGTCGTGCCCTCGCATGCCGCCGGCGTCAGGATCGGCGCGTCGAAGGGGAGAAAGCCCTGGCCGTCGAAATACTCGCGGCAGGCGCGGATCACCTCGGCGCGCACGCGCATGATGGCCTGCTGGCGGCTGGACCGGAGCCAGAGGTGGCGGTGGTCGAGGAGGAAGGCCACGCCGTGCTCCTTCGGGGTGATCGGGTAGTCGGCGCTCTGGTGGATGACGCGGAGGTCGGTCACGCCGAGCTCGTAGCCGATAGGGGCGCGCGGGTCGGCCCGCACCACGCCGGTCACCTCGAGCGACGACTCCTGCGGCAGGTGATCGGCGAGCGCGAACGCCGCTTCCGCCACCTCCGCCTTCGACATCACGCACTGGATCGTGCCCGTCCCGTCGCGCACCTGGAGGAAGTGGAGCTTGCCGCTCGAGCGCCGGGCGGCGAGCCAGCCCCGCACGGTGACCGTCCGCCCCTCGTGCTCGCCGGTGCGTTCAACGGTGACGACCCTCATCCGCTCCCGATTAGCAGATGGCGTCTCACCTTGCACCGGCGGGAGGCACGAGGCTAGAGTCCCGCGCCCGAGGAGGGTCGCCATGCTGGGCTTCGGTCTGAGCGAGGAGCAGGAGAGCTTTCGGCTCGCGGTCCGGAGCTTCGCCGAAAGAGAGCTCGGGCCGCGCGTCGAGGAGCTCGAAGCAAGCGAGACGTTCCCGAAGGATCTGTTCCGGCAGCTCGGCCGTCTCGGCTATCTCGGGGTCGGCTATCCCGAAGAGTACGGCGGCAGCGGGGGCGACATGGTGATGCGCTGCCTGCTCATCGAGGAGCTCGCGCGCGTCAACTGCGGCTTTGCGGCCGCGCTGCTGGCGCACGTCGGCCTCGGCTGCCTCCCCGTCTTCCGCTTCGGCACCGAGGAGCAGAAGCAGCGCTATCTCGTGGCCGCGATCCGGGGCGAGAAGCTCGGATCGTTCGGCCTCTCGGAGCCGAACTCCGGGTCGGACGCCGCCTCGATCCGCACCACCGCAGAGCGCCGCGGCGACGGCTACGTCATCAACGGGACGAAGATGTTCATCACCAACGGGAACATCGCGGACTATTGCCTGGTGGCCGCCTATACGGACCGCACCAAGCGCGGCACGGGCATCAGCATGTTCATCGTCGACACCGACACGCCGGGCTTCTCGGTGTCCCGCAAGCTCAGGAAGACGGGCCATCACACGTCGGAGACGGCCGCCCTCACCTTCGAGGACATGAAGGTGCCCGCCTCGGCGCTGCTCGGCGGCGTGGAGGGAGGGTTCAAGCAGGTGACGGGGACGCTCGAAGGCGGCCGCATCACGCACGCCGCCCGCTCGGTCGGAGTCAGCCAGGCGGCGCTCGAGGCCGCGGTCAAGTACGCCAAGGAGCGGGAGCAGTTCGGGCAGCCCATCGCCAAGTTCCAGGCGATCAAGTTCAAGCTGGCGCGCATGGCGATGGAGGTGGAGACGGCGCGCACGGCGACGTGGCGCGCCGCGTGGCTCTTCGACCAGGGCTACGCGATGCGCGAGGCGGCGATGGCCAAGCTCTTCGCCTCGGAAGTGGCCCAGCACGTCACGTGGGAGGCGGTGCAGGTGTTCGGCGGCTACGGGTACATCACGGAATTCCCCGTCGAGCGCTTCTGGCGCGACGCGCGCCTCATGACCATCACCGAGGGGACGTCGGAGATCCAGCTGACGATCATCGCACGCGAGCTCGGCCTCTAGGAGCGCGACCCAAGACTTCTTGGGTCGCGGACACAGACGCGAGCGTGTGGCGCTCACG
>VBLD01000089.1 GCA_005879205.1 Deltaproteobacteria bacterium | reverse complement strand
CAAGGTGCCGCTCTTCCCGTTCCACACCTGGCTGCCCGACGCGCACGTCGAGGCGCCGACCGGCGGCTCGGTGATCCTGGCCGGCGTGCTGCTCAAGATGGGGACCTACGGCTTCCTCCGCTTCGCCATCCCGCTCTTCCCGGCGGCGGTCGCGAGCGCGTCGCCCACGGTCGTGGCGCTGGCCGTCGCCGGCATCGTCTACGGCGCGCTGGTGGCGACGGTGCAGCCGGATCTGAAGAAGCTCGTCGCCTACTCCTCGGTGTCGCACCTGGGCTTCGTGATGCTCGGTCTCTTCGCGCTGACGCCGACGGCGGTCTCGGGCGGCCTCTACCAGATGCTGAGCCACGGCCTCTCGACGGGCGCGCTCTTCCTGCTCGTCGGCATGATCTACGAGCGCCGGCACACGCGCATGATCGCCGACTTCGGCGGGCTGTGGACCGCCGTGCCGGTCTACGCCGCGTGCTTCCTGGTGGTCATGCTCGCCTCGGTCGGGCTCCCCGGCCTCAACGGCTTCGTCGGCGAGTTTCTGATCCTCCTCGGCGCCTTCGGCCCGTGGCCGTGGGCCACGGCGGTGGCGACGAGCGGCGTGGTGCTCGGGGCCCTCTACCTCCTCTGGATGTACGAGCGTGTCGTCTTCGGCCCGCTGGTCCGGCCGGAGAACGCCGCGCTCCAGGACCTCAATGGCCGCGAGCTCGTAGTGCTCGTGCCGATCATCGCCCTCTGCTTCGTGATGGGCCTCTACCCGGCGCCCTTCCTGACCCGCATGCAGCCGTCGGTCGACCGCATCCTGGCGCACGTCCAGACCGTGGACGGGCGACTCGCCGCGGGGGGGCGTCGATGACGCCGATCGACACCGGCGCCTTCGCCGCCCACTGGGAGGTGGCGTTGCCCGGGCTCCTCGTCGCGCTGACGGCGATGGTCGTCATGGTCGCCGACCTGATCGTCACCGGCCCCGAGCGCGACGCACTCGCCGCGGTCGCCCTCCTCGGCCTCGCCGCGGCCGCCGGCGCCGCGCTCTGGCTGTGGGCGCACGGGGCGGGCCCGGGTGGCTTCGGGGATACGCTCCGGGCCGACCGCTACGCCCTCTTCTTCGCGCTCCTCCTGGTCGCCGCGACGGCGCTCAGCATCCTGCTCTCCGTCGACTTCCTGCGCCAGCAGGCGTTGCCGGCGGGGGAGTACTACGCGCTCATGCTCCTCTCGACGAGCGGCATGATCTTCATGGCCGCGGCCAACGACCTGATCGTCATCTTCCTCGCGCTCGAGATCATGTCGGTGGCCGTCTACGTGCTGGTCGGCATGCTGCGCCGGGAGCTCCGCTCGAACGAGGCGTCGCTCAAGTACTTCCTGCTCGGCGCCTTCGCCACCGGCTTCCTGCTCTACGGCATCGCCTTCTTCTACGGCGCCACCGGGAGCACGCGGCTCGACGTCCTGGCGCAGGTGGCCGCGCGCGACGGGCTGACGCCCTTCATGGTTCTCGGCATCGCCCTCGTCCTCGTCGGCTTCGGGTTCAAGGTGGCGCTCATCCCGTTTCACGTCTGGACGCCGGACGTCTACGAGGGGGCCCCGACGGCCGTCACCGCGTTCATGGCCGTCGGCGTCAAGGCCGCGGCGTTCGCCGCCTTCGTGCGCGTGTTTCTCGACGCGCTCGCGCCGGTGGCCGCCGCGTGGACGGGCGTCCTCTGGGTGCTCGCGGCGCTCACCATGACGGTCGGCAACGTGAGCGCCGTGACCCAGCGGAGCGTCAAGCGGATGCTCGCGTACTCGAGCATCGCGCACGCCGGCTACGCGCTCGTCGGGCTCGTGACGGCGACCAAGGTCGGCGGGGCCGCGCTCCTCTACTACCTCGTCGTCTACGCCTTCATGAACGTCGGGGCCTTCGGGGTCCTGATCGCCCTCGGCCGCCGCGGCGAGCCGAACGAGATGCTCGCCGACTTCGCCGGCGTCGGCTTCCGCCAGCCCGTTCTCGGCCTCACCATGGCCGTCTTCATGCTGTCGCTCGCCGGCATCCCGCCCACCGCCGGCTTCGCGGGCAAGTTCTACCTGTTCAGCGCCGCCGTCGACGCGGGCTACGTGGGGCTCGCCGTGATCGGCGTGCTGAACAGCGTGATCTCCGTCTACTACTACCTCGGCGTGCTCGTGCAGATGTACATGGCCGAGGGCACGCGCCCGATCGACGCGCCGGCGACGCGTCCGTACTTGCTGGCGACCATCCTCGTGGCGGGCGTCACGACGCTGTTGCTCGGTGTGTTCCCGTCGGGTGCGATGGAGCTGGCGAGAGTCTCCGTCGCGTCGCTGCGGTAGTGTCCGGTTCGGCGGGCGGGACCGCGGACAGACTTGCCGACCGCGCCATTGACCTGATTCCGGTCGTCCGCGTGTCCGGAGAACGACGTTCGGGCGTTTGTCCTCGTCCGACGGGCGCGACCGCCAGCTTCATGTGACGAAAATCGGACGCATCCGTGCCACGTGACACTGCGGTTCGGGGGCTGACATGCGACGCAGTCGCGCATCGCCACTCGACGGCGATCCGTTCGTACCGCGGTGGTAGTACGGCTACTGGATGGACGTCGACCGCCGCGTACCGATCGTCGCGGCGCGAACTGCTCCGTTCCGCGAGCCACTTGACATGATGAGGGTTTTCTATTATATCTGCCCCATTCAAGTCATGCGACACTCGCTTCAGGCTGCCATTGCGTCCTCGAACCTGGGGCGGCGCCCGTGCCGGCGCCGGCCGTCCCGCCGGGACTCGCCGCCAAGTTCCTCACCGCCGCAGGCCGCCGCACCAGCCGCGGCACCCTGTGCACGTCACCCTCCGCGTCCGCGCGGCGCTGCCCTCTCTCCGCGGCGCTCTCGTGTTCCGTGCCGTCCGCGGGGCACTGGCAGCCGCTTCTCGCCGCGGGTTCCGCATAATCGAGTTCTCGGTGCAGTCGAACCACATCCACCTTCTCGTCGAGGCCGACGATCGCGTCCGCCTCTCGCGCGGGCTCCAGGGGCTCGAGATCCGCATCGCGCGGGCGGTGAACCGGATGCTACATCGCCGCGGGACCTTCTGGGCCGGGCGCTACCATGCGCGCGCGCTGGCGTCGCCGCGGGAGGTCAGGAACGCGCTCGTATACGTACTGCAAAACGGGGCCAAGCACGCCGCGTGCGGCGGCGGACTCGATCCGTGCTCGTCGGCGGCATGGTTCGCGGGATGGATACGCCCTCGGCCTCGACCCGTCCATCCGGCGCCCGTCGCGCCTCCGCAGACGTGGCTCGCGCGGGTCGGGTGGCGCCGACATGGGCTCATCGGAATCGGGGAACGACCCGCCCGGCCGGACGGATAGCGCGGGCGCGGACCGCTACCGGGGCACGCAGATCGACGCCCTTAGCCCGGCTCGTCTTCTGTGGTGGCGCTCCTCACGCCCGCGACGCCGGGTCGAGGCGCGCGAGCAGCGCGAGCACCAAACGGTTGACCGGCACCGGCACCCCCGCCCGCGCCGCGGCGCGTACCACGGCGCCGTTGAGCGCGTCGTGCTCCAGTCGCCGGCCACGGCGGTAGTCCTGCAGCATCGACGTCTCGAAGTCGGGAAGCCCGGCCACGCTCTCGGCGAGGACCGCCTCGGTGCGGGTGCGCCGGACTCGGATCCCGAGGGCGGTCGCCACGGCGTCCACTTCCTCCATCGCCGCGACGACGAGATCACGGCTCGCCGGCTGGGCGAGCACCTCGGCGACGCTCGACTGGGTGAGCGTGGTGACCGCGTTGAAGCCGGCGTTCCACGCGAGCTTCTCCCAGGTCGGAACGAGGATGTCGGCGTGGAGCTGACAGGGCACGTTGGCCGCTGCCAGCGCATCCGCGACGCGCCGTGCGCGCGGCGTCTCGCGACCGCAGGGCTCGCCGAAGACGATGGTGCCCCGCCCGCTGTACGCGATCGTCGCCGGGGCGACGAGAGCCACGCCGATCCGCGTGAAGGCGATCAGGAGGGGCGGGAGGCCGAGCTCGCTGGCGAGGACCGCCTCGTTCTCGACGCCGTTCTGGAGCGAGAGGACGATCGTCTCGGGACCGACGGCCGGACGCAGAGCGGCGGCTGCCGCGGCCGTGTCGTAGGACTTGACGCAGACGAGCACGAGGTCGGGCCGTGACGCGTGCGCGGGATCGCCGACGGCGTGCACCGGGGCCAGGCGGAGCGTGCGCTCGGCAAGCCGCACGGTGAGGCCGCCCTGCCGGAGGGCATCGAGGTTCTCGCCGCGCGCCACGAAGGTCACGTCGTGGCCGCCCTCGGCGAGGCGCGCGCCGAAGTAGCCGCCGACGGCGCCGGCCCCCAGGACGAGGATCCGCATCAGTCCCCGACCGTCTCCCAGTGAACGTCCCAGAACTCCGGCACCGGCGGCCGGAGCTCCGTGTGGCCGCCGAAGCACTCGAAGCTCGGGCGGTGCCGGAGCCGTTCCTCGAGCAGGTGAAGGTACTCCGCGGTCGCCTGGTCCGGCGGCGGCGTGCCGATGTCGAGCCGGCTCCGCCGGCCGCAGCGCTTGCACGAGACGTCCACCCGCATCGGGTGTGACGGTAGGCCGGCGCTCGCCGCGAGGCAACCCGCGGATTCACGGCGCGATGCGCTCGCGATCCAGACCGAGATCCCTCACCAGTCGATCGTCACCAAGCGCGCATGGACGTCGCGTCCTGCCGATACGCGCTGTCTGCGCCGCATCCGTCCGTGGGTTGTCCGTGTGGTCGCCGTGCGATCGGCGGCGACATGGATCCGGTAGGTCATTCCCTTGGTGGCTCGCACGGTGATCGGAGTCCGGGAAGCCGTCAGGTGGTTGCTGCCGAAGCTCAGAGAATCGATGGTTGCGATCTCGGCCGTCCGCACCACGGTCGCGCTCACGGTCAGGACGCCCTTCCTCGTGTCGGCGATCGCGTCGCTTCCCGCGGCGAGCGCGATCAACGACACGGCGATCGCCCATCTGGAGGTGAGTGTCGGCAAGGTGACGGGCGGCAAAAGCAACCCCCGAACCAGGTGCAAGCGTGTGATTCAATTGGGTTGCCGCGCCGGCGCCATCCAAAGCGACCGAGCAGAAACGCGAGGTCATGCGATCCCGCGAACAATTCGACTCTACGGTTACGGCGGCGGCCGGGTCCCCTGCGTGCCGAAGTCGACCTTCGGCACCTTCTTGGCCTCCTCCGGCGCCTCGAAGTACTGCTGAGGCTTGAACCCGACGGCCCCCGCATAGAGCGAGTTCGGCAGGCTCTTGATGTACGCGTTGTACTCGCGGACCGCGTCGTTGTACCGCATCCGCTCGACGGCGATTCGGTTCTCGGTGCCGGCGAGCTCGTCCGAGAGTCGGGCGAACTGCTGATTCGCCTTCAAGTCGGGATAGCGCTCGGCGATGGCGAGGAGTCGCCCGAGGGCGCCCGAGAGCTGGTTGGCGGCGTCGATGCGTTGCTCCCGTGTGCCGCCGGCGATGAGCCGCGCGCGCGCGTCGGCGACCCGGTCGAAGACCTCGCGCTCGTGCGTGGCGTACCCCTTGGTCACCTCGACCAGGTTGGGAATCAGGTCGTTGCGCCGCTGGAGCTGGTTCTCCACCTGCGCCCACGCGGAGTCGATGCGCTCCTTGAGCGACACCATCGTGTTGTAGCCGCAACCTCCGAGCATCGTCGCCAAGAGGACCAGAAGCCTCGCCATGTCTCCTCCTCACCAGCTGCGGCCGGCGCCGCCGCCGCCGAAGCTGCCGCCCCCGAAGCCCCCGAAGCCGCCCCCGCCGCCGCCGAAGCCGCCCCCGAAGCCCCCGAAGGGGCCGGCGGGGAAGAAGCCGCCGCGCCGGAAGCGACTGGGTCTGGTGGACGCCTGGTATAGCACGAGCCCCGCGAACACCAGGATGACGAGCAGCAGCACCCAGCCGGGGAGCGGGGCCGGTCGCGGCGCGGACCGTGGTGGCGCGCCGGTGAGGGCGACGCCGCGCGCGCCGGCGATACGCGCGGCCAGCGCCGCGACACCCCGCCACACGCCTTCGTCGACGCGGCCGGCACGGAACGCGGGGACCACCTCGCGGTCCTCGATCTCGCCGACCAGCCCGTCGGGCAGGATGCCCTCGAGGCCGTAGCCGACCAGGATGCGGAGCTTGCGGTCGCGCGTCGCCACGAGGAACACGACGCCGGTGTCCTCGCGCTTGCGCCCGGGCTTCCAGGCGTCCGCGATGCGCATCGCGTAGGTGAAGTCGTCGAGCGGCGCCGTCGTCTCGACCGTGACCACGGCGATCTCCGCGCCCGTCTTGTCGCGCAGCTCCTCGTCGAGCCGCTCGATCCGCCCCCGGGCGTCGGGACCGATGGCGTGCGCGAGGTCGGTCACGTAGCCCTGCGGCACGGGCACGGGTGGCTCGGCAGCCCGGGCACTCGCGACGAACGCCACGGCGAGGAGCGCAGCGAGGCTACGCATCGAGTGCGTCGAGGGCGGCGACGATGCGCTCGACCTCGGCGAGGTAGGCGCCGAACTCCGCGCGCAGGGCGGCGGCGCTGAGCCGGGCCGCGCCGGTGCGGTGGTCGAGGAGGCGTTGCATGACCGGGAGCGGCCCGAGGAGCCGCGCCCCCGCGGCCAGCACCTCGCGGTAGCCGTGCGCGTCGTCGGCGCCCCGCAGCCGCACGAGATGCCGCAGCACGACGAGGAAGGTCTTCAGCGACTCGACCATGAGCTGCTCGAGGGCCGGCGGCCTCCCGGCCGCATCGAGGAACAGCGCGCGCAGCCGGAGCAGTTTCCCGCGGGCCTCGTGCTCGCACTGGCGTTTCAGCGCCGCGCGCTCCACGACGAGGGCCGCGAACGGGTCGGCACCCGCGAGCACGCGGTGCTGGCGGCGGATGTCGTCCAGCTCCATGGGGAAGGCGTCGCGCGCCGACTCGAGGTACTCGCGATCGACGACGAGCGGCAGGGCGAAGCGCTTGCCGCGCCACCGGGCGACGACGGGGACGAGCGCCTCGAGCACGTCCGGCGTGACGCGCGGCACGACCACGGCGACGTTCACGTCTGACCGGTTCGTGACCCAGTCGTCGCCCGCGACACTGCCGTAGAGGGCCAGCGACAGGAGCCGGTCGCCGAGCGCCGCCTGGACGTCGTGCGTGAAGGCCGCGATCTGCGCCTCGACCGCCGCGTCGGGGCGAGGCATGCGCTGTCCTGATACTGGCGACGAGCGGGCGCCGCAAGCGGTTCTGCCGCCCCTATCTATTGACCGGGCGCGCGCGCCCGGTTAGGCGCCGCGCGTGGGGCTCGCCGGAGAGATTCGTGCGGCGGTCGGCTCGCTCACGGCCTTCGGCCGCTCCGACGGCCGTGCGCGGCCGCAGACGCTCGCCGCGGCGCTCGCGTTCTACCCGGCCGTTGGCCTGCTGCTCGGCCTGGTGGCGAGCGCCGTCGCGGAGGCGGTGGATCAGGGCTACCCGGCGTTCGCCGGAGCGGCCGGTGTCTTCGTCCTTGCCGCGCTGAGCGGCGCCCGCGCCTCGCGTGCCCTCGCGGCAGGGGGTGCGCTCGGCGTATCGACCGCGGGGTTCGCCTTCGCGGCCAGGCTCTGGTCGGTGACCGGGCTTCCGGCGCCGGCGCGCACCGCCGCGCTCCTCGTCGCCCCGATGCTCGGCCGCTGGGCGATCGTCGTCCAGTGCTACGGCGGTGTGCCCGCCGCGCCCTCCGAGCCCGCGGCGCTCGCCGGCCGAGCACGCTTCCGCGAGTTCGGCTGGGCGAGCGTGACGGCCTTCGGCGTGACGCTCGCCGTCGCGGACGCGGCGGGGCTGGTCGTCCTGGTCGCCGCAGCGCTCACGACGGTGGCGCTGCGCGTCTACGGGTACCGCCGTGCCGGCGGGATGACGGAGCGGCTCCTCGCCGCGACCGCAGAGCTCGTCGAGACAGTCGTGATGGTCGCCTTCGCGCTCCTCGCCTCACCGCACGAGCCGGGCGCGGCCCTGGCCCTCCCACCGTCTTGACATCGCGCTGCTTCGCGACCATGGCCGAGACGTACCGCGGCGTCGCCGGGTCGAGCGAGTGATGAACCTCGAAGAGCTGTCCCAGTGGAGCGGCGAGTCGGCGGAGCGCCTCCTCGAGTGGCGGTCGCTCGGGCTCATCGGCGGCGGCCGCGACGACCTCGGACCCGAGGACGTCGAACGCGCGCGGCTCATCGGATTCCTGCTGCGCCGCGGGATCCGCCTCGAGGCGATCGCGAAAGCCGACCGTGAGCAGGACGTCCTCGCCTCTTACGTGAGAACCGCGTTCACACCCGGTTCAGGGCGGACGTACTCCGTGGAGGAGGCGGTCGGCATCGTAGGACTGGACTCCGCGACGGTCCGGAGACTGTGGCAGCCGCTGAGCTTCAGCGGGCAGGGCGAGCGGCTCTATGAGGAGGACGTCCAGGCGCTGAAGGCGTTGAAGGTCCTGCTCGAGGCGGGGTTTCCGGAGGAGGCCTTGCTCCAGCTGACACGCGTATACGCCGACGCCCTCGGCCGCGTCGCCGAGGCGGAGATCCGCCTCTTTCACTTCTACGTGCACGAGCGGCTGAAGGCGGGAGGAGTCTCCGGCCGGGAGCTCGTCGAGGCCACCAACACTTCGGGCGACCGCATGAGACCGTTGATCGAGCCCGTGCTGCTGTACTTTCACCAGAAAGGGATGGAGCAGGCGGCGAGGGAGGACATCGTCCTGCACGTGCAAGAGGAGGCGGGCTTCGAGGGCACGGCGGAGGTGCCGGCGCAGCTGCGGGCGGCGGTCCTGTTCGTCGATCTCTCGAGCTTCACGCCGCTGACCGAGGCGATGGGCGACGCGGCCGCGGCGGAGGTGCTCGCCCGCTTCTCGCAGCTGGTCCGGGAGGCGGTGAGTCGCTGCGACGGGCGTGTCGTCAAGCAGATCGGTGACGCCTTCATGCTGATGTTCTCGGACCCGCGCGCCGCGGTCGCCTGCGCGCTGGATATCGAGCGGCGGTCGGCGGAGGAGCCCCACTTCCCGGCCGTGAGGAGCGGCGGTCATCACGGCCCGGTGCTCTACCGCGAAGGCGACTACCTCGGCGTCACCGTGAACGTCGCGGCGCGTCTGGCCGCCGAGGCGGGCCGTCATCAAGTTCTGGTGAGCGAAGCGCTCAGGCGGGAAGCTGCCGGCGTGCCGGACGTGGAGTTCGTGCCGCTCGGCAGGCGGCGTCTGAAGGGCGTCGCCGACGAGATCGAGCTCTTCGAGGTCGTGCGCCGCACGGAAGCCGGGGCGGGCCGACGCCAAGTCGATCCCGTGTGCGGGATGGAGCTCGGCCTGGAAGAGCCGGCGGCGAGGCTCGCGTTCGGCGGCCGCGAGCAGGTGTTCTGCTCGCAGGGGTGCCTGCAGCGCTTCGTCGCGACACCGGATCGATACGGTCCACGATGAAGGCACCCGACTCCTCGACGGGCTTCGAGGCCGTCGGTGAGGACGGGTAGGCGTTTGGAGCGCGCGCAACCGTCGGTCACGACGGGCCAGAAATCGCTTGCCCGGCGAGGCCGGTCCGCGCTACACGCGGATGCGAGCCGGGCGAACACGGGGGTGATCCGGATGGAAAGAGCAAAGCACTTCAAGGCGGTTGCGCTTGCGGTATCGATGCTGTTTCTGGGTGCCGCTGGGGCCGCCGATGCGCCGGCCGCGAAGAAGATCGTCAAGGCCGGCACGTTCTGCGAAACGCAGGATGCGAAGGAATGCCAGGAGGCGGTCACACCGCAGCTGATCCTCGAGCACTTCAAGCAAGGCAATGCGCGATTCGCGAGCGGCACCGGAACCCGGCGCGACTACCTCCAGCAGGTCAAGGCCACAGCTGCGGGGCAATATCCGCTGGCGAGCGTCGTCTCATGTATCGACTCGCGCGTGCCGGCCGAGATCGTGTTCGACCAGGGGATCGGTGACCTCTTCAACGCCCGGGTCGCCGGCAACATCGTCGACGAGGACATCCTCGGCAGCCTCGAGTTCGCTTCGAAGGTGTCCGGCGCAAAGCTCGTCGTCGTGCTCGGACACACGAGCTGCGGCGCGATCAAGGGAGCCTGCGACGACGTCAAGCTCGGCAACTTGACGGCGCTCATTGCCAAGATCAAGCCCGCAGTGGACAAGGTGCCGAACGACGGTACGGACCGCTCCTCGAAGAACTATGCGTTCGTCGAGAAGGTGGCGGAACGAAACGTCCGCCTGACGGTCGAAGCGATCCGCGCAAAGAGCCCCCTCCTGAAGGAGATGGAGGACAAG
>VBLD01000088.1 GCA_005879205.1 Deltaproteobacteria bacterium | reverse complement strand
GAGCGACCGGCTCGGGCTCTCGGCGCGCGCCTACACGCGGATCCTGCGCGTGGCGCGCACGATCGCCGACCTGGCGGGGGAGAAGGAGATCACGACGTCGCACCTGGCGGAGGCGATCCAGTACCGGGGCCTCGATCGGCGTGCGAGAACGTGATCGATCCCGGGCGGCCACACTCCCGACCGGCCCGCCGATCCGCTGCGTCAACGGTCCGCTTGCCGTCGCGCTCGCGCTGGCGAACCGCCTGTAGGGCGGAAATGGAATCGACTACGACGTCGTCGACCACCACGACGGCGATGACCACGACAACGACACCAGCACGTCGACCACGGAGACCGTGACGACCACGGAGGCCACGACCACGACGGTGTCGACGACGACTCAGCCGGCGACGACCACGTCGACGAGCACGAGCACCATCACGACCGCCACCGTCGCGTCGACGACCACGCCGGGCGGCGCCGACTCCGGTCCGTGCAATTGCCCGGCGGAAGCTGTCAGAGCCCGTGCGCGGTCCCGTAGGCCACGCGCGGCCCCCGGAGGCGATCGAGCTCGTTCAGCAGGCGCCCCTCAGCGGGTCTCGCCCGAGGCGTCCACCTTGCAGACAGCGGCGAGCTCGGGCTCGAGTCGTCGGAGCTCCCGATCGAGGGCCGCACACGCCTCCTCGGCCCTATCGATATCGTCCGCCCGCCCGATGCTCTCGAGCCGGCTCGCAGCCTCCGCCGCCGCGCCCGCTGCGAGCGTGGCTAGCGCGCCCTTCAAGGTATGCGCCGGTCGGGCCAGGGCACGCGCCTCGCGTCGGGCGAGCGCGCTTCGGATCTCGGCGAGCAGCTTGGCGCTGTCGTCGCGAAAGGTGTTCAGTAGATCGACGAGAAGCTCCGGGTCGCCGTCGGCGCGCTCGAGCAGGGTGGCACGGTCGAGGATGTCTCCGTCCGAGACGTGCGGCGGCTCGACCACGCTCCGAGACCCGCCACCCGTAACGACACGCTCCAGAGTCGCGAACAGCTCCCCGGCGTCGACGGGCTTCGAGACGTATGCGTCCATGCCGACCTCGAGGCAGCGCTCACGGTCGCCCTTCATCGCATGCGCGGTGAGCGCCACGATCGGCACGTGCTCGCCCCGACCGCGTTCGCGGGCCCTGACCGCGGCCGTCGCCTCAAACCCGTCCATCTCGGGCATCTGCACGTCCATCAGGACGACGTCGAACCGCTCGCGGTCGAGCGCACGCAGGGCCTGCCGGCCGTCCTCGACCGCGACCACCGAGTGGCCACGCTTCTCGAGCAGGCGGACCGCCACCTTGCGGTTCACGGCGTTGTCCTCGGCGAGCAGCACGCGGAGCCGCGTCTGGCTCGTCGCCACGACCGGCCGGGGTGAGAGGTCCTGCTGGGGCCCGTGGCAGATCGCCTGGATCGCCTCGAGGAGGTGCGAGGCGACCACCGGCTTCGTGAGATAGCCGGCGACCTCGAGGCCGGCCGTCGCGCGCTGACCCGGCGCGCCGAGCAGGACGACCGGCGTGGTGGCGAGCGGCGGCTCATCGCGGACGCAGCGCACGAGGGCGGGGCCATCCATGTCCGGCATCTGCATGTCGACCAGCGCGAGCTGGTAGGGCGCGCTGGCCGCGTGCGCACGGCCGAGGGCGGCGAGCGCCTCCGTCGCGTCCCCGACGCCATCGGGCCGTAGCCCCCAGGCCGCGAGCATCTCGACGAGGATGCCGCGGCTCGTCGCGCTGTCATCGACGACGAGTACGCGAACGCCGCGCACCGTCGCGGCCTCGACCTCGTCGTCGTGGATGCCGTCGTCGGTCGCGCGCTCGAGCCGCACGGCGAAGTGGAAGCTGCTGCCGCGCCCGGGGATGCTCTCGACCCAGATCTGCCCGCCCATGAGCTCGACCAGCTGGGAGGCGATGGCGAGCCCGAGGCCCGTGCCGCCGTGCCGTCGGGTCATGGACCCGTCGACCTGGACGAAGGCGCCGAATATCCTCCCCTGCTTCTCGCGCGCGATACCGATCCCCGTATCGCTGACGGTGACGTGCACCGTCACGTCGTCTGCCGTCGGCTCCTCTAGTCGAACGCGGACCACCACCTCCCCCTGGTCGGTGAACTTGATGGCGTTGCCGACCAGGTTGGCCACCACCTGCCGCACGCGTCCGGGGTCGCCCAGCAGCCTGTCGGGCACGTCGACCGCCACGTCGCAGGCGAGCTCCAGCCGCTTCTCGTGGGCCTGCAGGGCGTACGTGCGCAGCGTCTCCCCGAGGGTGTCGCGCAAGCTGAACGGGACGCGCTCGAGATCGAGCCGCCCCGCTTCGACCTTCGAGAAGTCCAGGATGTCGTTCAGGAGCCCGAGCAGCGAGCGGGCGGAGAGCTTGACCGTCTCGAGACACTCGCGCTGCTCGTTGTCGAGCGTCGTCTCGAGCACGATGTCGGTCATGCCGATGACGGCGTTCATCGGCGTGCGGATCTCGTGGCTCATGTTGGCCAGGAAATGCGACTTGTGACGCGCGGCCTCGAGCGCCTGGTCGCGCGCCTCGGCGAGCTCGGCTTCGGCCCGCTTGCGCTCGATCGCGATCCCGGCAAGCTGTGCGGCCGCCTCGATCAGCGCGAGCTCGTCGTCCGTGGGGAGGTGTGGCTCGCCGTGGTAGCTCGCGAACGTCCCGAGGACCTGACCACTCGCGGAGAGGATGGGCTCCGACCAGCAGGCGCGCAGGCCGTGGTGCAGGGCGACGTCCCGCAAATCGGCCCACTGGGGGTCGCTGGCGATGTCGTCCACCACCACGCGTTCGCGCAGGTATGCCGCCGTGCCGCAGGAGCCGGCGGCGGGCCCGATCACGATGCCGTCGATCGCCCGGTTGTAGTCCTCCGGTAGGCTCGGGGCCGCGCAGCGCCGGAGCCGTTCGCGGTCGAGGCAGAGGACCGAGCACAGCATACCGGGCGCCTGCTCCTCGATCGTCTGGACGAGCGCCGTCAACACGTCGGCCAGGCTGGCCCCGGTCGCGAGTAGCTCGAGCACGTACTTCTGGCCGGCCTGGAGTGCCTCTGCACGCCGACGTGCGGTGACGTCCTCGGTGGTGCCGACGTGTCCGGTCACGCGCCCATCCTCGGAGACGATCGGCTTGGTGCGCGTATGAATCCACCGCACCTCGCCGAGGGGGGTGAGCATGCGGAACTCGCGCTCGTCCTCGCGCTGCTCGCGCACCGCCGCCATCCATCCTGCCGCGACGAGGGCGCGGTCGTCGGGGTGGACAGCACGCTGCCATCCGTCTCCGAGCGCCTCTTCGACGGCAAGGCCGGCGATCTCGCCCCAGCGCGCGTTGATATAGATGCAGCGGCCTTCCGTGTCGGTCCGGAACATGCCGACCGGCGAGGCGGCGCTGAGCAGGCGAAAGCGCTCTTCGCTGGCCTTGAGCTCGGCGGTACGCTCGAGGACGGTTTCCTCGGTCTTCTGGTGAGCCACCTCGAGCTCGGCCCGCTGGCGCGCGGTGTCCCACATCTCGCGAACGCTCTGCAGGCAGGCGTAGATGAGGAAGGTGTCCTCGAACAGGACCCAGGCCGCGTGCTCGAGCCAGCGCCAGGGGGAAGGCGCGAGCAGCCCGTAGACCGATTGCGGCCAGTAGACGCCGCGCA
Source organism: Deltaproteobacteria bacterium (assembly GCA_005879205.1). Lineage (GTDB taxonomy): Bacteria > Desulfobacterota > Binatia > DP-6 > DP-6 > DP-3. The sequence continues at coordinate 6,081 of VBLD01000088.1, read as the reverse complement.
GGAAGTGGTCGGCGGCTACGAGGAGCGTGGCGGGCACGAAGACCTTCCAGTCGCGATAGAAGGCGAGGAAGGCGAGCGAGCCGAAGACGTGGAAGTGGGTCTCGATCCGGCCGCCGGAGAGATGGATCAGCAGGGCCGACATGAGCATCTGCCCCGACGCGATGGCGTACCGTGTGAACGGCCTTCCGGGCCAGCCGACGGCCAGGACGACCGGAAACGTCGTGATCGCACCGCCGAGGAACACGGCGGCCCAGACGTGAAGGTGCGTGCGGCTCTCGGCACCCGCCCAGGTGAGCGGCGAGACCCAGCACGCGGCCGCGATCGCCGCAAGCCACTGGAACAGCATGAGGCCCGCGAAGAGCCGATCCGTGCGCACGTAGATGCGCTGGCAGTCCTCGCGGAAGATCGCGGCAGACCGTCGCGCAATCAGCTCATCGAGGTCGTTGGACATGCTTTCAGATGCCTCCCCGGAGGGAACAGCCGAAGACCGGCGTGCTTCTCTGCTCGGCCGGACCGCTCGCGAGCACCGAGAGGATGGCGGTACGTCCGGGGTTGTCGCCCTCGTGTCCGCGCGCCGCCGTGATGCCGCCGCTGAACAGCAGGCGGTCGTCGCCGTCATAGACCACCGTCTGACCAGAGGTCGCGGCGTCGAACCACTGCGCCTCGACGCCACCGTCGTCGCGCGTGACGGAGACGCCAGGGATCGACGCCGCCCGGCGCCAGAGGTCCGTCTGCTCCCAGTCCGCGGGCACGCCGGCCGGCTTCACGAAGAGCACGTGCGCGATCAGCACGCCCGGGAGATGCGCCATCAGCCGGTCGAGCTCCTCGAGGCTGGCGCGCGAGCACGGGCAGTGCGGATGCACGAGCATCACCAGCGTCGGAACCCCGGCGACGTGGCGGAGCGCGCTTCGAGCGGGCCAGTGCGCCGGAGGCTCGGCCGCGATGCCCGGAGCATTCTCGTAGTTCCAGAGGACGATCAGGCCGGCGGCCACGGCGCCGAACCACACGAGGCCCAACGAGGCACCGACGAGGCGGCCCCGTCTCATCGGCCGTTCCCGGCGCCGAGGCGCTCGAGGGTGGCGAACAGCTCTTCGGCGTTCACCGGCTTGGCGACGTAGGCGTCCATGCCGGCGTCGAGGCAGCGCTCGCGGTCCCCCTTCATCGCATGGGCGGTGAGGGCGACGATCGGCAGGTGGCCGCCCTCGACGCGCTCGCGGGCCCGTATCGCGGCCGTCGCCTCGAACCCGTTCATTTCCGGCATCTGCACGTCCATCAGCACGACGTCGAACCGTTCGCCGTCGAGGGCCCGGAGCGCCTGCCCGCCGTCCTCGACCGCGACGACCGTATGGCCTCGCTTCTCGAGCAGACGGACCGCCACCTTGCGATTCACCGCGTTGTCCTCGGCAAGAAGCACCCGCAGGCAGGCGTGGCTGCCGCTGAGCGGAGCGGGGTCGGGCTCCCGCGCCGAGGTAGCCGAGGACAGCTCCTTCGACAGGCGCGCGGTGAAATGAAAGGCGCTTCCGCCGCCGACCTCGCTCTCCACCCAGATGTTGCCGCCCATCAACCGCACGACGTCCGACGCGATCGCGAGCCCGAGACCCGTGCCGCCATACCGACGGCCGGCCGAGCCATCGCCCTGAACGAACGGCTCGAAGATCATCTCCCGCTGCTCGGACGGTATCCCGATGCCGCTGTCGGTCACGCTGCAGTGCAGGAGCAACTGGTCCGCCGTCGTCTCGGCGTCCATGCGCACGGTCACGCCACCCTGCGCCGTGAACTTGACCGCGTTGTCGACGAGCTTCTCGATCACCTGGCGCAGGCGTCTCGGATCGCCCACGACCATGTCGGGCACGGCGGGCGCGACCTCGGCGGTGAGGCCGAGTTGCTTGGCCCGCGCCCGCGGTTCGTGGGCGCGGATCGAGTCCCTCACACTCTCCCGCAGGCTGAAGGAGACACGCTGCACCGCCGGCTGGCAGGCCTCGAGGGCGGAGAAGTCGAGGAGGTCCTCCAGCAGGGCGAGCAGCTCGTCGGCCGCCGACCGGACCGCCGTCAGGTAGTCGCGCTGCTCGGCCGTCAGCTCCGTCTCGAGTGCGAGGTCGGTCATGCCGAGGATCGCGGTCATGGGCGTGCGCACTTCATGGCTCATATTCGCCACGAACTCCGCCTTCGTGCGCGCAGCATCCAGCACCGCGCGCCTCGCCTGGAGCAGTGCCGCCTCGACGCACGCATTGACCGGCACGATGTGCGTCGGCTCGTTCAGCTCGTGGTCTCCTCTTTCGCGCGCCCGCCGAGCGCCGCGAGCCCCGGCTCGAGGCGGTCGAGCTCATTCGTCAGACGCGCCCACGCCTCGGGCGCGGAGCGGAAGTCCTGCTCGCGCCCGATCTCCTCCAGGCGCAGGGCCGCGGCAGCGGCGCCGGGTGCAGCCATCACCATGAGAGCCCCCCGCAACTGATGCGCCGTGTGCTCGAGTGCGCTCCCGTCTCTCGTCGCCAGCGCGGACCTCAAGGCGTCGAGCATCCGCGCACTGTCCTCCCGGAAGAGGTCGAGGACTTCCGCCAACGCCGCCCGGTTTCCGCCCACCTGGCGCAAAAGCGCGTCCACGTCGACGACCGAGGCGTCGGAGCGGCCCGCATCGAACCGCATCGCGCCAGCCCCCTCGACGACGGATTCCATCACGCCGAAGAGCTCCTCCGCGTAGACGGGCTTCGACACGTACGCGTCCATGCCGGCGGCGATGCAGCGCTCGCGATCGCCCTTCATGGCATGGGCCGTGAGCGCAATGATCGGCAGATGGTGGCCGGTGCCCTTCTCCCAGGCGCGGATGCCGGCCGTCGCGGTGAGCCCGTCCATCCGGGGCATCTGGACGTCCATGAGGACGACGTCGAAGGACCCGGCCTGGAGGGCGGCGATGGCCTGCAGGCCATCCTCCACCGGCACGGCGGCGTGTCCGCGACTCTCGAGCAGGGCGGTCAACATGCGCCGGTTCGTCGGGTTGTCCTCGACGACGAGCACGTGGAGCGGCTCGCGCGCCGGCTCGGGCCCGGGGATGTCCGCGGCGAGCGCCTCGCCCTTCTCCGGGCCGGTGACGGCCTGGATCGTCTCGAGCAAGGCGGAGGCGGACACCGGCTTCATCACGCAGCCCGATATCCCCATGGCCCGCCACCGTGCGGCCTCATCGGGTCTGTTCAGGGCGGTGAGCAGGATCAGCTTCGTCTCGCCGAGGCCGGGCTCGGCGGCGAGCCGGCGAGCGAGATCGAAGCCATCCATCCCGGGCATCCGCGCGTCGAGCAGGGCAAGCGCGAACGGATGCTCCGTCTCGCGAGCCTCCCGCAGGGCGGCCAGCGCGACCTCACCATCGTCGGCCGCCACGGCGCTCATCGACCACGACTCCAGCATGCCCATCAGGATGCTGCGGACCGTCGCGCTGTCGTCGACGACGAGCACTCGTAGGCCGGCAAGCGTCGAGAGATTCGGCGGCAGGTGCGCGACCTGCTGCTGGAGGCCGACGCGGGCGGTGAAGTGAAAGGTGGTGCCCTGGCCGACGACGCTCTCGAGCCAGATTCGCCCGCCCATCATCTCCACGAGCCGCGAGGCGATGGTGAGTCCCAGACCCGTCCCTTCATACCGCCGGGTCATCGATCCGTCCCCCTGCCTGAACGCGTCGAAGACGAGTCGGTGCTTGTCGGCGGGAATTCCGATGCCCGTATCGGCGACGGAGAAATGCAGGACGACCTCTGCGGCGTCCGTGTGACGCTCCGTCGTCACGTGCACGACCACCTGCCCGCGCTCGGTGAACTTGATCGCATTGCCGACGAGGTTCACGAGTACCTGGCGCATCCGGCTGGCGTCGCCGATCGCGGCGTCGGGCACCTCCGGCCGGACGTCGACGGCGAGCTCGAGGTTCTTCTCGTCGGCGCGGATCGCCATGCCGCTCAGTGCGGCGTCGAGCGTGTGGCGCACGCTGAACGGCGTGCTGTCGAGCCGCAGCCTGCCTGCCTCGATCTTCGAGAGGTCGAGCACCTCGTTGATGATCGCCAGCAAGGCCTCGGACGACTGGCGGACGTGCCCCAGGTAATCCCGCTGCTCTGCCCCGAGCGCCGTCTCCAGGACGAGGTCCGTGAAGCCGATGATCGCGTTCATCGGCGTCCGGATCTCGTGGCTCATGTTGGCCAGGAACTCGGACTTGATGCGGCTCGCCTCGAGCGCCGCGTCCCGGGTCGCTTCCATCTCCTCCATCACGGCCCGCAGCCGATCGCGCTGCTCGCCCACCTCGGCGGCGGCGTCCTCGAAGTCCTGTGCGATCGTGCGGACCGAGCGGCTCAGCAGGATGCCGCCGGTCGCGCCGACGATCACGAAGAGCGCGAGGGCCAGCCAGGCGAGGCCGATGGTCTGCCGCGCCTTCGCCTCGGTGTAACGAGCCGCCTCCGCCACCTCGGCCGTCGCGAGCCGGAGCGCCTGGTCGACGTATTCCAGGTTGACCGCGCGAGCACGCAGGTACTCCTCGAAGTACGCGCGCTTCGCTTCGGCCGGATCGGTCGTGACCAGCCCGAGGAGCTCGTCTTCGATCCGATTGGTCACGTCGCGGTCGTGCGCATCGAGCTTCTCCAGAACGGCCCTGAGCTCCGGATGCCGGGTCGCGCGCGTCGCGGCGGCGAGATGCTCGGTGGCGTAGTCGTCCGCCTGCCGCTTGGCCGTCCACGCATCGACGAGGCCTGGCTCGAGCATGAGGCGGCTCACCGCATCGCCGCTCGCCAGGTAGTCGGCACGCAGGCTGCGCACCGAGGCCCGGACTTCGAGCGCCGAGGCCTGCGACGCCTCCGCCCTGCTCATCGTCTCGCGGAGGCCCGCGATCATGGCGAGGCTGGTCAGCACCCCGAGGCCGAGGAGGAACGCGAAGCCGATCGCGACCAGGACCGATATCCGCTTCCTCATTGGGGCTCCCAGAAAGGCGCTTCTCAATATCGGCCGCTTGGGCAGGAGCCTTGAGCATCGAGGGGTCGCAAACGCTGCAGCGTTCGCTTGTCATCGAGAACGTAGCTGGCTAAGGTTGTGCGGTTCACTTTCGCGCCCTCGCGGGGTAGTGGTACCCCGAGGCGCCAGGTGGTGGAGGGATGGACGGGCTGAGGAGGTGCGAGCCGCGCCTCGGGACCGGCTCGGGGGCCGGCGCGGTCGAGGGTCGGCCGCTGGACGCGCTCCGCCGCTACCCGGCCCTGCTCGTGCGTGCCGCCGAGCGTCTCTGCGCGGTGCCGATTGCACACGTCGTCGAGGTGATGCGCGCCCTCCCGATCGAGCCGATCGCGGGCGCGCCGTCCTTCGTGCCCGGGCTGGCGATCATCCGGGGGGCGCCCACGCCCGTCGTCGATCTCGGGCTGCTCACGGGCAGCCGCAGCGCCACGGGGCGATGGGTCACCCTCCGGCTCGGCGACCGGCGAGCGGCCCTGGCCGTCGATGCGGTCATCGGCGTGCGCGCGCTCGACGGCTGGTTGCTGCAGGACCTGCCGCCCTTGCTGCGGGACGCCGGCGCAGAGGTCGTCGAGGCGATCGGGGTCATCGACGCCGAGCTGCTCGTCTCGCTGCGTGCGGGTCGTCTGGTCCCGGAGGACGTCTGGCAGGCGCTTGCAGCCCGCGAGGCGGTCCCGTGAGCCGCCCGCTCCCGGCCGACGTGCACCGCTTCCGTGCGGTCGTCGCGCGGCGTCTCGGCCTCCAGTTCGAGGACGGGAGACTGGACCTCCTCGCCGACCTGCTCCAGCAGCGGTGCGCGAGGTGGGGCGGAGGGAGCTGCACGGAGTACCTCGACCGGCTCGGGTCGGAGGCGGGATGGCCCGAGGAGCTCCCCGCCCTCGCCACCGAGCTCACCGTCGGCGAGACGTACTTCTTCCGGCATCCCGATCACTTCGCGGCATTTGCCGAGATCGCGCTGCCCGCGCGCCAGCGCGCGCGCGAAGACGTCCACCGGCTCCGCATCCTCTCCGCGGGATGCGCCTCGGGCGAGGAGACGTACTCGCTGGCCATCTTGTTGCGCGAGGGCGCCGCGCGGCTCGGCGGCTGGAAGCTCGACCTCCTCGGCATCGACGTCAACCG
>VBLD01000371.1 GCA_005879205.1 Deltaproteobacteria bacterium | reverse complement strand
GGTCGCTTCCACTGCTGGGCCGGGTGCGCGATGGAGTCGCTCGCCGCCTGCATGATGCCGCCGTTCGCCGGCAAGGAGGTGCGTATCGAGTCGTACTGCGCCTGCTGCCTCGCGCCCGTGAGCGTCACCACCAGGGACGGGGCGACGCTGGCGCACATGCCCGGGTCGCTCCTCGTGCACGTCAGCACCAGCCCGCGCGAGTGGAACCTTCCCGACATCGTCGCGATGTGCGACAGCATGAACTTCGTCCTCGACGAGTCGCATGCCGCCCGCTACGACGCCACGCTCGGCCGTCGCGGCGTCCGCTTCACGATGGAGCAGGCGCGACGCTTTGTGACGCCCACCGGCAAGTCGCGGATGTGGCAGTACGACCGGGCACCCGACTACATCCGCCCCGAGAAGATCATCGCCGGCATCCGGGCCCTCGGCGTCGACACGAGCCCGTGGGAGGCCTGAGCGTGGCGCGCGCCTGGCCGGCCGTGCAGATCGTTCCTCCGGGCCGACTCGCCTACGGCATGCAGCTGCCGATCGTCGCCCAGAGCCCGATCTTCGCGCAGCCGTGGGAGGCGGACGCGACCGTCGACGATGTCGTCCGCATCGCGCAGGCCTGCGACCGCGCCGGCTTCTTCTACCTCGCGGTCTCCGACCACGTCTGCATCCCGCGCGAGCGCGCGCAGGCGATGTCGACCGTCTGGTACGACCCGGTCGCGACCCTCGGCTTCCTCGCCGCCGCGACGCGCCACGTGCGGCTCCTCTCCTACGTCTACGTGGTCCCGTACCGCCACCCGCTCGCGACCGCCAAGGCGTTCGCGACGCTCGACGCGCTCTCCGGCGGTCGCGTGATCCTCGGCGTGGGCGCGGGACACCTCGAGGCCGAGTTCCGGACCCTCGGCGTCGACTTCGCCCGGCGCGGGCGACTGCTCGACGAGTCGATCGACGTGATCGTCAAGGCATTCCTCGACGAGTTCCCCGACCACCAAGGCGCTACATGGACATTCAGTGGCATGGGCCTGGCGCCGCGGCCGCAACAGCGGCCGCGGCCGGCAGTATGGGTCGGGGGCTCGACGCGCGGCGCGCTCCGGCGCGCGGCCGAGCGCGGCGACGGGTGGCTCCCGCAGGGCGTCCCCCCGATGGGACTCGCCGAGGCGATCGGGTACCTGCGCCGCATCCGCGGCGGCGAGCCGATCGAGATCGGCGCCAACAGCCCGTGGCTCTACGTCGGGAAGCCGTCGTTCGACCTCGGGCCGAACGCGCGCAGCGGATCGGGCGAGCAGCTCGCCGGGGTGCTCCGCGAGCTCGGCGCGCTCGGGGTGAGCCACGTCGGCGTGCGCTTCCGGACGCGCTCCGTCGGCGAGCTCCTCGAGCAGATCGACGCCTTCGCACGCGAGGTCGGGCCGCATCTCTGATGTTGCTCGCGGGCCGCGTCGGGATCGTCTCGGGGGTCGGGCCGGGCCTCGGCCGCGCCGTTGCGCTCGCGCTGGCGCGCGAGGGGGCCGACGTCGTACTCGCGGCGCGGACCGCGGCGTCGCTCGAGGCGGTCGAAGGGGAGGTGCGGTCGTGCGGGCGGCGGGCGCTCGCGGTCGCCACCGACGTGGCCGATCCCGATCAGTGCCGGCAACTCGCCGAGGCCGCTCGGCGGACCTTCGGGCGCATCGACGTGCTGGTCAACAACGCCTTCCGGAGCGGGCCGTACGAGCCCGTCGAGCAGTCGAGCCTCGAGGACTGGCGGAAGGTATTCGACGTGAACCTCTTCGGCACCCTCGCGCTGTCGCAGGCCGTCGTCCCGGTCATGAAGGCGGCGGGCGGCGGCTCCATCGTGATGATCAACTCGATGTCGACGCGCATCATCGAGCCGCACTTCGGCAGCTACGCCGCGTCCAAGGGGGCGCTCCTCACCGCGGCGCAGACGATGGCGAAGGAGCTGGGAAGCTCCGGCATCCGCGTCAACTCGGTCGTGCCCGGCTACATCTGGGGCCCCGCGCTCGAGCGGTACTTCGCCGGGCTCGCCCGGCAACGCGGCACGACGCCGGAGGCGGTGTATGGCGAGATCGCCTCGCGCACGGCGCTCGGCCGCATCCCGACGTCGGAGGACGTCGCCGCCGCTGTCGTGTTCTTCGCCTCCGACCTGTCGCGAGCGGTGACGGGCCAGGCGCTCGACGTGAACGCGGGCCACTATTTTCACTGAAAGCTTGCGCGTTCCTGC
>VBLD01000370.1 GCA_005879205.1 Deltaproteobacteria bacterium | reverse complement strand
CACGGTACGGATCTGGTCCACAGCGACCTCCGCCGGATGACCGCCGCACCGCACCGACAATCGCGACCGCCAGGCGGGGTGCAACTCACTGATCAGCGGGCACACTGTCACCGTCTGCAAGCGTCGGTTCAGAACGTCCAGGCTGACGATCACCGCTGGACGCGTCTTCGCCATCTCGGCGCCCCGGGTCGGATCCAGAGCCGTCCAACGAATGTCGTAGCGCTTCATCGCCGCTTGCCAGGGGCCGGTCTGGCGCGGTAACGAGTCGGTGCCTCTGCAACGTGGCCCTTCCCGGCGTGCCAGGGCAGATCGTCCAGCCCGTCGGCGGCCGTCGCGTCCCACGCGCTCCAGTCTTCACGGCGCGCGGCCATCTCGCGCGCGGTATCCTCCCACGAGAGCTTCTCCACCACCGGTCCGGTCGGCCGCAGAAGGATGCCCTCGC
>VBLD01000394.1 GCA_005879205.1 Deltaproteobacteria bacterium | reverse complement strand
GCGCTCACCAACCACCTCGTGACCGGCGTGGTCCCCGGCCGTCTCGGGACCCGGCATCCAAACATCGCCCCCTTCCAGGCGTTCGTCACGGGCGACGGCCGGATGATCGTCCTCTGTGCGGGCCACCCCGAGCACTTCGAGAAGCTCTGCCGGACGATCGGCCGGCCCGAGCTGCTGGAGGATCCCCGCTTCGTGTCGCCCGACCTGCGCCGGCAGCACGCCGACGCGCTCGAGCGCGAGCTCGACAGCGTGCTCCGCGTCCGCCCCGCCGCGGAGTGGCTCGCGCGTTTCGAAGCAGTCGGTATCCCGTGCGGTCCCGTCAACACGGTGGCCGACGCGGTGCGCAGCCCTCAGGTCGAGGCGCGTCAGATGGTCGTCGGCATCCCGGACCCGGCCATCGGCACGCTGTTCGTCGCGGGCAACCCGATCAAGCTCGCCGGCGTGCCGGAGCCGGCGGTCCGTCGCCCGCCGCCGGAGCTCGACGCCGATCGCGAGGCGATCCTCGCGTGGCTCGAACGCCCCTGATCCGCCGTCAGGTCGCCGCGAGGCTCCGGCGGTGGCTCCAGAAGTACGCGAGCAGGAACGGTCCGACCGAGAGGCACCAGAGGTTGATCACGACCTCGCCGGCCATCGGCGCGTTCAGGCGCGCGTACATGCCATTTTCCAGGTTGTACAGAACGTCCATGCAGCCGAGGTAGACCATCGCACTCCCGGCCGCGACGCCCCACAGGACGGCCCACTCGCGCCGCCGACCGAGGCCCGCCGCCGCGACGGCGCAAGCGGCGGCCAGCCATCCGTCGGCCGCGGGAAAGGCGCGCTCGAACGCGAGGTAGCACGCCTCCTCGGTGGAGTGGACCTCGCCGCTCGTGAAGAAGATCGCCCAGTAAACGACGGTCGCGACCGCGCTCACCGAAAGGAGCGCGACGACGGCGCGCTGCGCCGGGAGGTCGGCAGGAGCGCGCATCGCGCGGGCGGACCGCTACCCGGCCGCCCGCGTGCTCGTCGGCGCGGCGGCAGCCGCGAGCTGCCGGGCGAGCCGCTCGTGCGCCGGCCACCCGAATGACGCGCGCGCCGGGGGCGCCGTCAGCCGACGGCGGAGACCCTGGATGCGGGTCAGCGACGCGGCGATCGTACCAACGTCGAGCCTCCCGCGACCGAGCGCCTCCTCGACGGCGAGCATCCCCTCCCGCGCAGCGGCGAGGGACTGGCAGACGAGCAGCATGTCGCAGCCGGCCCGCAGGGCCTCCACCGCGGCCCGCCCAACACGCCGATGGCCGGCCATTGCCTGCATCTCGAGGTCGTCGCTGAAGAGCACGCCGCGGAAGTGAAGCCGACGGCGCAGGAGGTCGCGACAGATGCGGGACGACACGGTCGCAGGCCGGCGCGGGTCGAGCGCCGGGACGACGACGTGCGCCGTCATGAGCGCCGGGATGCCGGCGGCGGCTGCCCGCGCGAACGGGAGGAGGTCCGTCGCCACGAGCTCGCGGCGGGTGCGGCTGACGCGCGGGAGGACGAAGTGCGAGTCGCCGACCGTCGCGCCGTGGCCGGGGAAGTGCTTGCCGCAGGCCAGCACGCCCGCGCGCGCGAGCCCCCGGGCGAAGGCGAGCGCCAGCCGCGCCACGCCGCGCGCCGTCGTCCCGAAGGCGCGGTCGCCGATCACGCGGTTCCGCGGGTTCGACCAGACGTCGAGCACCGGGGCGAAGTCGAGGTCGATGCCGACCGCGCGCAGCTCGCGTCCCATGGCGCGCCCCACGGCCTCGGCGAGCGTGGCCTTCCCGCGCTCGGCCACCGCGGCCATGGGCGGGAAGCGGGTGAACGGCGGGTGGGGCAGGCGGTCGACGCGGCCGCCCTCGTGGTCGATCGCCACGAGCGGGGACACGCCGGCCCCGGTGGCGTGGACGTCGGCCACGAGCCGGCGAAGCTGCTCCGCGGAGCGGATGTTCCGCTTGAAGAGGATGATGCCGCCCGGGCAGTGCTCGGCGAGGAACTCTCGCGTCTCGCGGTCGAGGGCCGGCCGCGGCAGGCCCACCATGAAGAGCTGGCCCGCGGTGCGACGGAGCAGGGTGGTCGCCATGGGGTCTCTTCTTATGGACACAGCGAGCGCGGGATGTTAAGCGTCGCGCCGGAAGGGGGGAGGGGATGGCGGCCGAGCGGACGACGGGGCGGTACATCGCCGTGGAGGGGCCGATCGGCGTCGGTAAGACGGCCCTTGCAAGGCGACTCGCCACGGAGTTCGGGTCGCAGCTCCTCCTCGAGCAGCAAGGAGAGGAGAATCCGTTTCTCAGGAAGTTCTACGACGACCCGGAGAAGTATGCATTCCAGACCCAGCTCTTCTTCCTCCTCGAGCGCTACCGCCAGCAGCGGACGCTCGGGCAGCTCGATCTCTTCTCGCAGGGGACCGTCGCCGACTACCTGTTCGCCCGCGACGTCATCTTCGCGCAGGTCACGCTCAATCGCGATGAGTTCGGTCTGTACCAGCAGATCTACCAGCTCCTCGACCGGCAGCTCCCGCGGCCGGACCTCGTCGTCTATCTCGAGGCCCGGCCGGAGGTGCTGCTGCGGCATCTCCGGAAGCGCGACCGGGACTACGAGCGTCGCATCACGCCGGAGTACCTCGGCAGGCTCACGGAGGCGTTTCGAGACTTCTTCCACCATTACACGGAGGCCCCGCTTCTCGTGGTCAACTGCTCGGACATAGACTTCGTCGAGCACGGCGGCGATCTGGCCGACCTGATCAAGGAGATCCGGGGCATGAGACAGGGGGTACAGCACTACATTCCGCTTGGATC
>VBLD01000393.1 GCA_005879205.1 Deltaproteobacteria bacterium | reverse complement strand
CCCCCCTTCGGCGGACTTTTTCTCACGAGCATTCCCCCCCTGCGGGGTGAAATTCTCACGAGCTTTCCCCCCTGCGTGACCTAGCCGACCATCGCCGCCTCCCGGCCCGCCACGGTGCCGGGTGGGGAGGGGTGATGGCGTATCGGGAGGTCACGATGATCGAGATCACGGAGGTGCTCCGGCAGTGGCTCGCCGGGGCGCGGCGCAAGCAGATCGCGCGCCGGCTCGGGCTCGACCCGAAGACCGTGCGGCGCTACCTGCGGGCGGGCGAGCGGTGTGGGCTGGCGCCCGGGATGGACGCCGCGGCCCTCAGCGACGAGCGGGTGGCGGCGATCCTGACGGCGCTGCGCGGCGGCAGCGAGCGGCCGTACGGCGCGAGCTGGCAGCAGTGTGAGGCGCACCGGGACTTCATCGCCGAGCGCCTCCGAGCCGGACTGCGGCTCTCCAAAGTCCGCCGGCTGCTCGCCCGGCAGGGCGTGCTGATCCCGACGGCGACGCTGTACCGCTTTGCGACCGCGGTGCTCGGCTTCGGCCGCCGCGCGCCGACGATCCCGGTAGCCGACGGCGCACCGGGCGAGGAGGTCTACCTCGACACGGGGTGGATGACGACGCTCGAGCCCGATGAGCGCGGACGGCGCCGGCGCTTCCGCGCGTGGATCTTCACGCCGGGCGTGTCCCGCTACCGCTTCGTCTATCCGTGCTTCCGGGAGACGACGGCGGGCGCGATCGAGGCGTGCGAGGCGGCCTGGCGCTTCTACGGCGGCGTGTTTCGCGTCGTGATTCCGGATAACACGGGCGCGCTCATCACCACGGCCGATCCGCTCCAGCCCCGCGTCGTGGTCACCTTCCTCGAGTACGCGCAGGCGCGGGGCTTCGTCATCGATCCCGCCCGCGTGCGGCGCCCCACGGACAAGGCCCGCGTGGAGCGCTCGGTGCCGTACGTCCGCGACGACTGCTTCGCCGGCGAGCGGCTCGCGACGCTCGACCAAGCGCGGGTGCGGGCCGTCGTGTGGTGCCACGAGGAGGCCGGGCAACGCCGCCACGCCCGCACCCAGCGCCGGCCACGCGAGCACTTCGACGCCGTCGAGCTCGCGGCGCTCCTCCCCGTCCCCGCCACCCCGTACGATGTCCCGCTCTGGAGCGAGCCGAAGATCGCCCGCGACCAGCACGCGCAGGTCGCCAAGGCGCTCTACTCGCTGCCGACCAAGTACGTCGGGCGCTGGCTCCGGGCCCGCGCCGACCGCACGACGGTGCGTTTCTACGACGGGCCGCTCGTGGTGAAGGTCCATCTGCGCCAGCCGCCCGGTGGCCGCGCCACTGACGTCGCCGACTTCCCCGCGCACAAGACGGCGTACGCGCTCCGCGACGTGACGGCGCTCGAGCGCGAAGCCACCCGCCACGGGCCGGCGATCGGCGCCTACGCCCATGCGCTGCTCGCCGTACCGCTCCCCTGGACGCGGATGCGGCGAGTCTACGCACTCCTCGGTCTGGTCAAACGCTACGGCGCCGCCCGCGTCGCGGAGCTGTGTGAGCGCGCGCTCGCCGTCGACCTCGTCGACGTCACGCGGCTCAAGCGCATGCTCGCGCTCGCCGCGCCGCCCCCACCGCCGGCGGCCGCGCCGGCCGCACTGCCCCTCGCCCGCTACCTGCGCCCGTGCACCGACTACACCCTCGCCCGGCCGACCCCGGAGCCGCCCCATGACGCCTGACGCGATCAGCCCCGAGCTCATCGCCGTCTTCCGCCGACTCAAACTCGGCCGGCTCCTCGCTACGCTGCCCGAGCGGCTCGTCCTTGCTCGCCAGCAGCACATGGCCCACCAGGACTTCCTCCTCCTCTTGCTCCACGACGAGGTCGCCCGCCGCGACAGCGCCGCCGTCACGCTGCGGGCCACGCTGGCGCATCTCGATCCCGCCATGACGCTCGAGCAGTGGGATGCGACCGCCAAGGTCACCTACGACCGGGCGCTCTGGAATGAGCTCGTCGCGCTCCGCTTCCTCCAGGCGCATGCCCACGTCGCCATCGTCGGGCCCGTTGGTGTCGGCAAGACGTTTCTCGCCCACACGCTCGGCTGGCTCGCGTGTCGCCACGGCTACACCGTCCTCGCCCTCACCGCGGACCGGATGCTCAAGCAGCTCAAGCAGGCGCGACTCGATCACACGTACGAGGCCGCGCTCCGCAAACTCCTCGCCGTCGATCTCCTCCTCCTCGACGACTTCGGCCTCGACGCCCTCGACCCCGTGGAGAGCCGGGACACCTACGAAATCCTGATCGAACGGCATCGCGCCGGCTCGATCGTCGTCACGTCCAATCGCGGCCCCGACGAATGGCTCGCGACCTTCGCCGACCCGCTCCGCGCGCAGTCGGCCATCGATCGCTTCGTCAACAATGCCTACGACCTCGTCGTCGACGGCGAGAGCTATCGCAAGCGACAGAAGCCGACCCTGGACACGCCACCCTCACCCGACGCAAAGAAGAGCCCGAGGAGGACCCCAAACCACAGACATTAACCCGTCACGCAGGCGGACACCCCCGGGGGGAATG
>VBLD01000392.1:2854-3199 GCA_005879205.1 Deltaproteobacteria bacterium | reverse complement strand
CTACGCCACGAACAGCGGCCACTGCCGGTCCACCGACGGGGCCTGCTGCACGAACTGCAGCAATTCGTCCGGCGGGACGAGGTGCAACTGCTGTCTCCCCAGGGGCATGAACTGCGTCGGCGGTGGAACCCCGTGCTGCAGCGGAACCGTCGGCAACGTCTCGATGACGGGCACGTGCGGCACGCAGACCGGCCCTGCTGGGACCGGCGTCGTCGGGGTCTGTCAATAGCGGACGCTGCTTGGTGCTGTCCTAAGTAGGACACTCGCGGGGCGAAATTAGGACAACACCCGCGCTTCGCCTTCATCATGGAGCGCGCGACGAAAGTGGAAGAGGTCGACGTTTGA
>VBLD01000392.1:0-2810 GCA_005879205.1 Deltaproteobacteria bacterium | reverse complement strand
TCCCGGTTCTCGTCGGCGTCGCCGACGTGGGCTTCGCGGATCGTCCCCGTGACCGAGAGGCGGCTCCCGGCGGCCGGGGCGTTCCTCGGGCTCATCACCGTGAGCTTGGCGCGTCCGTCGCGCAGATCAAACATGCTCGCCGGCCCGAGCGGCACGGGGTTCTCGGCCGTGCCGACGACCGTGACGGTCCGTCCAACGTAGGCATCCGGCATCGCGACGATGTCCGCGATGCCGGCGGCCGCTGCGCCGGCACGCGTGGCCAGGGCGATGGTCAGTGTGACGGCGGCGACGAGTCGAGCCCGCATGGCAGTTCTCCCTCCGGTCACCGAAGCTTCGTGATCGTATAGTGCAGCTTGTATGAACCGCCGGTCACGACGCACGACTGGCCCGGGCAGTCGGCGTCGACGAGGCACCGTCGGTCCGTGCTCACCGAGCAATGGCCGCCGTCGCCCCCGACGCTCTGGGTCACGTGGGTCGCCGAGCTGCCGCCACTCCCGTAGTCGGGTCCCGGCAGGTCGACGTCGAACGTCCCGATGTTGTGGCTCTCGGTATTGAGGCAGGTGGCGCCGGGCAAGAAGCCGTAGAGCGCGAGGGCGCGCTTGAACGACAGGCCGTAGAGCTGTCCCTCGCGACAGTCGAGACTGTGGCCGGTGGCGTGCAGGTGCAGCGTATCGCCGGCCAGCACCCCGAGGTCGTAGGTCAGATCCTGCTGCACGGTGACGGGGTCCAGCACCGCATTGAGGTTCGCGAGTCGCCGCCAGTCGCCGTTCACCTCCACGAACGCCTCCCAACCCCGGACCGTCCCACCCAGCGAGAGGCACCCCTCGAGCGGCGGGCACGGGGCGGTCGCGCAGTCCTGCGCCGAGACCGCGCACCGCTTGAGCGGGGCGATCGCCGGCGTCACGGGCTTCAAGGGATTCACGATCTCGATCGCGATCACCTGGACCTGGAGGTGGGTGACGGGGGTGGGATCCGGCCGCCACGCGGCGAGGATCGTCTTCCCGGCCTTGCTCGGGAAGCGGCCGCGCGCGTCGGCCTTCGCCATCTTGACGACGACGTGGACCCGCGGCGGCGGCCCGGCGACGAAGGTCGCGAGGACGCGCGGGCGCGGGAGGGTGAGCGAGCGGTCGAGGATGCGGACGCGCGGCCGCCGCTTGGCGCCGCGAGGACGCGGCGGCAGCGGGATGTCGAAGGCGAAGTCGGCGGCGTTCACGTCGGCGAGCGGCTTGTGGAGCGGGAAGCACTCGGTGTTGAGCAGGTTCAGCGGGTTGGCGATGTGCGAGACGAGGCAGGCATCACCCGCCCCGCCGCCATCGGGGCTGATCCACACGTCGGTGCGCGTGGAGCGCCGTCCGAAGCGCACCGCGCCGTGCACCACGCTGTACCCGCCGGTGCGGGTGACGGCGATCGCCTGGGGCGGGTGCAGCTCGCTGTGGTAGTTCCACGTGACGCCGACGCAGGTCTCGGTGCCGGCGGGGTCGCAGCTCGCGCAGGTTGGTGGCTTGCAGTCGCCGTCGATCGCACACGGCTGCGACATGGTGAGCGAGCACGAGCCGGGCGGGTCGGGGTCGGGGTGGCCGCAGTCCCAGATCCAGCGGCCGACGGCGGTCAGGCGGTCGCCGCGGCCGCCCCAGGCGAAGAGCGGATACTTCGGGAACTCCCACTCGACCTCGAGCTGGCCGGCCTCCTCGCCGTGCGGGCCGACGTTGCCCGTGCCGACGAAGCCGAGGTCGGCGGCGTCGACGGTGATGAACGTGTTCTGGTCGTCGCCTTCGTGGTCGGCGGGCAGGTCGCCGCCCTCGTTGATCTTCGCAAGGGCGACGGTGCCGTGCAGGGTGATCGGATCGGAGAAGGGCGCGCTATGCGAGCCGACGTCGACCGCGGCCCATTCCGGATCGATCAGGGTCAGCATGTCGAGCAGACCCGGCACGAGCGGCGTCCCGTAGCATCCCCCGCCGTTGGCGTGAGCGGCGGGCGAGACCGCGAGGTTGCTGTCGATGAACGCGGCCGGGGCGCGGGCCGGAGGCCCGGCCGCGGCCAGGACGAGGGCGAGCAGCATCGCGCGCATGGCACCTCCACTCGAGGCAGCCAGCGGGCCGCCTCACGCGCCGGCGACCGTACCGCCGCGCCCCGCGCCCTGGCAAGGGAGAGTGAGCGAGCTCAGCCGATACGGGCACCGCGCCTCGCGCAGCTCGATGCGCCGCTCGTGGTCGACGTGACGGGCGCGGGCACGTGCTTGATCGGGTTTGACAGGCTGATAGGGATCGACTCGATGGCGGCCCGATGGCTGACACCGGCCGAAGCGGCACGCAAGCTCGGCGTTTCGGAGAGTACGGTCTGGCGCTTCCTCCGGCGCGAGCAGCTGCCGAGCGTCAAGCTCGGCGGCCGCCGTCGCATCCCCGCCAGCGCCGTCGGCCAGCTGGTCCGTCCCCTTCGCCCCGTGAAGGCGGAAGACATCCCGCCCCTGACGCTCGAAAGCCCCCTCTTCGCGCTCGCGGGGCGATTCCGTAGCAGGACCGCTGGGCCGGGTGCATCCGACAAGCACCGCCATCTCGGGGCAAAGCACTGAAGCCGGGGACGCTGGTCCTCCTCGCGTGTTCACGGTCGTTCGGTTGGACGGCGGGACAGGCGATCGGCGCTGGGTCTACCACGCCCGCGGCACGGCGGGCGGCGGGTTCGCGCGCCAGCTGCAGCTAGTCCCCGGCGGTCGAGTGATCGCCGCCGGATCGACGGCGGGAACGATCACCTGCGAGGATGGGTTCATCGTTGCCCTCGACGGGACAACCGGGGACGTCCTCTGGTCACAGACG
>VBLD01000399.1 GCA_005879205.1 Deltaproteobacteria bacterium | reverse complement strand
GAACACGCATTGAGGATTATTCTCGGTCAGCGCCATCAGATAGCGCACCTCTCGTTGTGTGTTTCGGTCGAGCAACACTTGCGCAAAGCCCCCGTGCGGATCGAAACCCGGCCGAACGTAGAACTCGTAGAGTCCGGGAAGCGGCAGCGTGAACCAGGCCATCAGGTACGCGATGTGGCCGGCTCGGCGCCATGCCGGCGTGCACCGCTGTGCTGCGATATGGTCGAGTTCCTGTTTCCCGAACAGCGCAAGAAATAGTATGGCCGGAAGTATGTAGCTCATGTACCGGCCCATCTCGAAATATTGGTCTTCGGCGGCAAAATAGGCGCGGACGAGAATGAAGAGCGACAGTGCGACGCCAGCAAAGCGCCGGAAATGCCGGATCGCATGAATCCAGCCGAACAGGACGGCGACGCTCGCCGCAATCGGGAGCCCTAGCATGGGCAGATACACGAAGAGCGCGAAGATCGACGGGTTGAAGGGATAAAACGCACTCGTCGGCTCCCGGCCCGTCAAACCGGCCGGCAGGATGTTGAGTCCCGCCAGCGAGAACGGCACGCTCAACGCACACAGCACGGCGACCACGGCGGGATGATCGCTTAGAAAAATCAGCGCCCGCCGACACGCGCTCGTCAGCCATTCGTGCGCCGCCGACCAGCGGTGCCGGCCGAGACTTTGGTAGAGCGCCTGAAGGGCCAATGCCGTCACCCCGATGAGCGCCACCTCGAATCTCGTCAGGCCGACGAGGATCGTCAACGCCGTACAGGACACAGCGGCCATGATTCGCACCGCGAGGGCGCGCGATGAGTCTTGCAGAAGATCCCAGGCGAGCAGCCCGGCAAAGAAATAGAGGGCGATGACATGCGTTGGCAGTTCCGAAAATGACGCGAGAAATGTCGCGGGATTCAGCGCGAACACCGCGGTCCAGACCACCGCCCATATGGGCGACACAATGCGGAGCGCGATATGCAGGAAGATAACCGCGTTCACGAGGGCGAGCAGCAGATTCATCCAAACGACATCGTGCAGATTGGGAACATGACCGGGCGCAATGCCGGACAGTACAAACGCGAAGTTTGCGCCGGCCTGGACGCCGCGCGCGTAGAGATGCATGATCGTTTTGCGTCCCATGCTTTCGTGGAGCACGGTGATCCAGTCGATTGGGATGTCATGCGGCTGCACCGCGTTGACGTAGGTCAACGTAACGGCCAACACCGTCCCAAGGAGAGAGGCGATGAATAGACGTCGGCGCCGATCCTGTGCCCACGCTAAGATGAGCGGCACCAGGAGGGCCGCGGCAATCAGATGGAGCGCGACGAGCAATGGGCGAAGCGCCTCCGCGTCGCCGGGAGGCATACCCACGTTCATGCGGACTCCGCGATCTGCGGCGCCAGGGCGGCGATCATGCCAGCGTGCGGGCTGTCGCGACGAACGCGAGACCGCCGTGCGCACCGGGCGATCGCTACTATGCGGAGGCGGGCCGACAACGATGTAGCCCGTTGCGCTCGGTGGTGTGGGAGTTGTCCAGATGCATGGGCGACGGCCCGGCGTAGGGCCTCCTCATCACCCGTTTGAGGTTTCGTGTCGAGCACAAGCCGGCGCAGAGCGCCGTCCCTCAGCTCGGGAGCAATCCGCAGACGGAGAGTCTCCCCCTCGGGGGTCCGCAGCAACAAGCGTGTCCCAGCGGCGCCTGCGAAGGTGAGGCCGCCGGCAAGACCTGTTCCCGGTTTGATCGGTTCGACCAGGCGCACCACGCCTGATGGGGTGAGCTCGAGCCGGTTGAAATGTGCGAGATCGAACTCGATCGCCTCTTCCGGAACAAGCCAGAGGAGAGTGCAGAGGACGAGCGCCCGCCAGTGTCGCAGGAGGTGGCCGTGCTCAGCCGCCCGCCTCTCGGAGCGAGCGCTGCCAGCCGCTGCGGAGGCCCCTTCGGTTTTCGCACCAGGCCGCCGAGTCCCCTCCTGGCTCGCCCGCCCCTGGCTGCACGCGACCTCTTTTTCGACTTCCCGCCTGACGGCTGGTCCGCGATGGACGCGGCGCGGCTCCGGCCAGGGTGCCCCTTCCGCCTGCCGGCCGGCAACGTTCTCATCATGGTTGCCCCCGTTCGCTCGCAAAATTCTCGTTGACAGCCGGTTTGTGCGCCCCGTATATGCCGCTTCCGAGAAGGCATCGGGCCGCGGTGGGTTGGGTGGTGGGCCATGAGGAGGAGGATTCGTCAACTTGGCCGTTCGCCGACATGCCCCGCCGGCTTCGACGGCGGCGAGTTCATCCAGCCTGCACCGCCGGTGTTCATGCCCGTTCGTCTGTCGTTCAATCCGTGGATTGGTATAGTGCGAGAATGAACCTGGTGA
>VBLD01000398.1 GCA_005879205.1 Deltaproteobacteria bacterium | reverse complement strand
ACGCCTGAAGGGACATTGAGATGGCGGGCATGTTCATCGACGTCCAGGTGGACCGTGCCGTCGCGGCCGACGCGGCGCTCGCCAAGAAGCTCGTCGAGGTCTGCCCCGTCAACATCTTCGCGCAGGACGCGGACGGGCGGCTGCGGATCGTCGAGGAGAACCTCGACGAGTGCGTGCTCTGCGACCTCTGCGTGCAGGCGGCGCCCGCGGGCACCGTGAGGGTGATCAAGCTCTACGAGCAATGAGGTGCGCCCGGCGTGCCGGACGACGCGTCGGCTTTGACCCTCGTCCAACCATGTGACTACAGTAACCACATGCAGAAGACTGTCAGTGCGCGGGAACTCAAGACGCGGCTCGGTAAATATCTGCGCGCGGTCCGCAACGGGGCCACCATCGTCGTGACCGAACGGGGAGATCCGATCGCGGAGATCCGACCACTCGAGAGTACGGGCGACCGTGACGAGGCGCGACGGAACAAGCTCGCCGCGCTGGGTCTGCTCACGAAGGGCAGCGGCTTGCCGCTCGGCCGTTTCACAGCGGTCGGTGTGCGAGGCCGTCCCGTGAGCCGGACCCTCATCGAGGCTCGCGAGGATCGCTTCTGATCCGCTTCTTTGACGCGAGTGCGCTCGTGAAGCGGTACGTCCGAGAGCGGGAGACGCCGTTGGTCCGTCGACTCCTCGCTCGGGGTTCGGCCGCGGTCTCCCGCCTTTCGGAGGTCGAGGTGTCGTCGGCGCTCGCTCGACGCACGCGGGAGGGCGACCTGAAGTCCGGGGGATCACGTCGCCGCGCTCGCGGCCTTTCGCGCCGATCTTCGGCGCTTCGACGTGGTGGAGCTGGTGCCCGAGGTCGTGGCACGTGTTCACGACCTCCTCGCCCGACACGTACTCGGTGCCGGGGATGCATTGCAGCTCGCCTCGGCGCTGGCGCTACGACCGGGCGAGGAGGCATCGGCCGAGTTCGTCTGCTGGGACGACCAGCTGCGTGCCGCGGCGAGCGCGGAGGGCTTCGTCGTGTTGCCGACATAGCGAGCCAGGCGTTCGAGGACCGTGCGGTCGTCCCTCCGAGCACGTCGGCGCGCTGAGCGGGGGGCCTGCAGCCAGCGGGTTACGTCCGGAGCAGCACGGTTTGCGCTCTTGTCGTACGCTGGGTAATACTTCCTTATGTGAAGGTCTACCGCGTCACGGAGAAGGGGCAGGTAACCGTTCCGGTCGACGTTCGCAGACGCTTGGGAATCGACCCGGATTCGCTTCTCGAGATTCGAGCAGAGGGAGACGAAGTGCGCATCCGGAAGGTCGGGTCGGCGAGGCCGCTTGCCCCCGAGGACCCCATCTGGAGCATCATCGGCGCCGCGGAATCGGGGCTGCGCGACGTCTCCGAGCGGCACGATGACTACCTCGCCGCAGGGGAGGTGGAAGGGTGGCACGCATCCTCGCGGACACGAGCGCGACCTACGCGCTCCTCGACCGTAGCGACCGGAACCACGCGCGGGCGGTCTCGCTCGCGCGGCTGATGCGGCGCCGGCGCCTCACCCCGCTGCTCACGAACTTCATCGTCGGCGAGACCCACGGCCTCGTCCTCTCCAGGCTCGGCTCCGGGCTCGCCCGGCGATGGCTCTTTGGCAACGTCTGGCCAATCGAGCGGATCACCGCTGACGACGAAATCCGGGCGCGCGACATCCTACGCCGATATGACAACAAGAGCTTTTCTTACGTGGATGCGACGAGCTTCAGCCTGATGGAACGTCTCGGGATCAGACAGGCCTTCAGTTTCGATCCGCATCGCGGTTTTCGAGACGTTCCTGTTATGTATCGCGCTCATGCCTGAGGTTGCCGACCATGAGTCGAGCCCCCGGCGGGCATGGAAGTGGAGCGTCGCGACTCTCGGCTTGTTGGCGGCGGTATCACTCGGGACCCTGGTGATCCAGGCGCACGCGGGGCATGCCCGAGACGCGGCATCGGCCGGGACCGCCGGCTTCGCGACCGACGACACGGCGATACCCGACGACACCGTCCTCATGCAGGAGCTCGAGAAGTCCATCGATCTCCGGCGGCGCGAGGATTTCGACCGGATGCTGGACGCGCGCGACCCGGGCGAGCTGATCGAGCACGCCACGCTCACCGAGAAGGCCCTGGACCGTCGCATCCTCGGGATCGATGCCCTCTTCGTCGTGGGCGACGAGCTGTTCGGATACCTGTTCCGCCCCGAGAACGGCTGGGGCAGCGGGGGGACCGACCGGAAGGCCATCGACTACACGCCGCGGCTCCGTCGCATCCATCGAGGGACGGCCGGGGGGCCCGACGCCTTCGGATGCTTCAGCTGCCATTCGAAGGGCGGGCTCGATGGCGCCGGCACGCAGTCGCAGAATGCCTTCCTGCGGGGCGACGGCGAGCGGACCGGCGGCGCGGATCAGCGCAATGCCCCGCATCTCCTCGGTCTCGGTCCGATTGCGTGCCTCGCGCGCGAGATGAGCGCCGAGCTGCAGGCACAGGCGGCGGGCGCTCGCGAGCGTGCGAAGGCGGAGGGGCACCGGGTAGAGCAGGCGCTCACCACCAAGGGGGTCTCGTTCGGTCGCATCGCTGCCGACCCGGACGGCACACTCGAGTACGGCTCGGTGGAAGGTGTCGACCCGGATCTGACGATCCGCCCATTCGGCT
>VBLD01000397.1 GCA_005879205.1 Deltaproteobacteria bacterium | reverse complement strand
GCCGGATCCGCCCGAGTCGTCATCCGAGCCCGATCCTTCGCCGGACCCCCCGCACGGGTCCGGCTCACAGGTCCCCGCGCCCGCGTCCGTGCCGCCTCGCGCCGCGCACTCATCGGCAGTACGGATCTCGCACTCGGCCCCGCCGTCGTTCTCGGGCGTGCAGCACTGGATCTCTGGTTCGGCCGGCGGCAGCGGCGCACAGGGATTGGTCGTGCACCTGGTCGGGCTCACGGCATGGCCGCCCCTGGCGGCGCAGTCGGTCTCGGTCCGGTCCTCGCATCGCGTACCGCCGTCGTCGGAGACGCAGCAGATCACCCCCGCGCCTCGCGCAGAGCTGCTGCACGGGTTCGGCAGGCAGGACCCCGGGCCCATGTCGATGCCGCCTCGCGCTGCACACTCGTCCGCCCCCCGATGCTCGCACTCCGTCCCTTCGTTGTCGGGCAGGCAGCAGCGGTTGAGGTCGTCGCTCGGGTCGCCGGGGGGATTCCGGGAGGCGGGGATGCGGGCGACCAGGACGTCGGCCGCGTCCGCGCGCCGCAGGATGATCGTCTTGCCGCGCGGATCCGTGCCGAGGAACTGTTCGTGGGTGTGCGGGCGCGAGCCGAACCGGGCCCGACCGTTACCGCGGCCCGAGGTCGTCAGCGTGCCGATCTTGACGTCGTCCAGGATGACGTCGTGGGTGGTGCTTTCCTGGAGACCCCGCGCGGCCACCCTCTCTTTGCGGTCCGAGCCTCGCACGACGACTACCGCACGGCCCCGCGCCCGCGGGGCCGCCGCCGTCGCGGTCAGCTTCTCGGAGATCTTGAAGCCCCCGGCCCCCGCGGCGCTGGCGGACCCGAGGAGCGCGGCAACCACGAGCGGCACGGCACTGCGCACGCACTTGGCCGGGCGAGAACGGAGTGCAATCTTCACCGGGAATCCTCCACTGGACGGGTTGGCGGAACGGCCTGTCATCCATCGCGTGTGTGCTTGTAAGCTTGCAAGCAGCGATGTGGCGTTCCGCATGGTGGGCGCTTGGTATCCAAGCAAGGAAAACCCTACGGTGCGTGACGCAGCAGCGTAAATTCGGAGCTTCCCGTACGCAGGTTGGGGTTTACCCGCGACGCCCGGGAAGGCTGTATGTGGCTCCGCAGAGCTGCGGGGCCGCGAAGATGCCGGTGCTCTTCTCTGACCGCTCCGGCCGGGCTAAGAGAGCCGCATGCCGACCCCCGTCATCGACATGTGGGCGCCGATCGTCCCCGTCCCGGAGGTGATGCGCCACACGGTGGACAACTTTCCCGACGCGATGCTCGGCTACCTGCGGGTCTTCTTCAAGATCGAGCCGACGCAGGACGCCTTTCGCGCCCGGGCGTCGGCGATCGCGACCCCGCTCGAGGGCGTGCTCGCCGCGCTCGACGCCGCGGGCATCGCGCGCACGCTGGTCACCGGGTTCGACGAGCGGGCGAGCTGCGGGAAGACCTTCGTCACGAACGAGCTCGTAGCGGCGCTCGCGGCAAAGCATCCCGAGCGCTTCATCCCGTTTGCGGGCGCCGACGTGCTGCGCGGCAAGGCGGCCGTCGCCGAGCTCGAGCACTGGGTGCGCGACCGCGGCTTCCGCGGGCTCAGCCTCCGGCCGTTCATGATCGGCCTGCCGGCCGACGACCGCCACTACTACCCCTTCTACGCGAAGTGCGTCGAGCTCGGCGTCCCGCTCAGCATCCACACCTCGGCCAACTGGACGACGACGGCCGTCAACGACCTCGGCCATCCCCGCCACCTCGACGTCGTCGCGCGGGACTTTCCCGAGCTCGCGATAGTCATGAGCCACGCGGGGTACCCGTGGGTCCTCGAGGCCGTGCTGCTCGCCTGGAAGTACCCGAACGTCTACCTCGAGCTCGCCGCCCATCGTCCGAAGTACCTGGCCGAGCCGGGGACGGGCTGGGAGCCGCTCCTCCGCTTCGGCCAGTCCACCATCGCCGACAAGGTGCTGTTCGGCACCGGCTGGTTCCTCCTCGGCCGGCCGCCGGCCGACATCGTCGCCGAGTTCCGGGCGCTGCCGGTCAAGCCGGCGGTGATGGAGAAATGGCTCGGCGGGAACGCGGCGCGGCTGCTCGGCGCGGCGTGACCGCGCTCAGGCGCTGCGCACCGCCGGGAAGACCTCCTCCGCGAACGCCTGGATCTCGT
>VBLD01000380.1 GCA_005879205.1 Deltaproteobacteria bacterium | reverse complement strand
TCACCGGCCCCGACGACGAGGCCGCGTTCCTTTACGACCTGCTCGTGGACACCGCCAGGGCCCGCCGCTCGTACTATTACTCGGAGATCTGCCGCACCGCGCGCCGGCGAGGAGTCACGCCCGACTACGTCGTCGATCGCGCCGTCGTGCTGCTCGGGGCGATGGCCGAGCGCCGTCGGATGGATCTTTACCGCATCCTCGGCATTGCGCCGCTCAGCCCGGGCGACGTGATCCGTCAGCGCTGGCTCGAGGTGGCGCGGACGACCCATCCCGACGTGGGGGGCGACGGCGTCCGCTTCCGCCAGGCGAAGCAAGCCTACGAGATCCTCCGCGATCCCGTCCGGCGCGCCGACTACGAGCGGTTCTGGCTGCGCGCACTCGGCCCGTTCGAGCGCGTCGTACCGGCCGACGCCGCACCCGTTGCCCCCCCGCTCGAGCCGGCGGTACTGGAGGCGCCGGAGCGTCCCGCGCCGCCGGCGGCCGCTCCGCCGCCGTCGCAGACGGCCGCGACCCTCCTCTGGGACGCGACCCGGCTGCTGCAGGCGCGGGAAGCGCTCGACCAGCGGTTCGAACACGACGGCGGGATCGGTGGGCTTCTCTTCCGACTCGAGACGGCGCTTGCGGCCGTCGAGTGCGGCGAGATCGACAGGTTGCGCGCCGAGGTCGACGGTCTGGCCGTCACGCTCACATCGTGGCGGGACCAGCTGGCAGCGGTCGCGGAGCTGAAGCGCCGGCTCGACGCGTGAGCCGCAAAGCCGCGGCCTGGCTAGCCTAACTTCCCCAGTTCGGCATCCGAAAAAAATCCTTCGGGGGTCCGCGTACAGGTAGTGCGGGGCGTTGTTTGCCTCGCGGAGGCGGAATGGGCTTGTAGTGCCAACCGTCGGGCCTTGCGGGGCGCGGGCTTTGTCGCGATAGCCACGAAGCGAGGTGGTGTGCGGTGTACCTGCGGCACACGGTGGTGCGGAAGGGCGGACGGGCGCACCGGTACTGGCGGTTGGTGCGCTCGGTGCGGCGTGGCCGCAAGGTGGTTCAGGAGACGGTCGCGCACCTCGGTGAGCTCGACGGCCAGGGGCGCGCCCGGGCGCGGCTGCTCGCGCAGCAGCTCATCGGAGGAAGCGAGCAGCATGAGCTGTTCGAAGAGACCGCGACGGGAGAGCCGACCGTCGCGGTCCGACTGCAGGGGCTCCGCGTCGAGCGCACGCGTTCGTTCGGCGACGTCTGGCTGGGGTGGACGCTTTGGCGGGCGCTGAGACTGGAGGAGCTGTGCGCCGAGCTCTTGCCGGTGGGCCGAGAGGCCGTGCCGTGGGCGCAGATAACGGCGGTGCTGGTGATCGCGAGGCTGTGTGAACCGTCCAGTGAACTGCACATCGCCGAGGACTGGTATCGCAAGACCGCGCTCGAGGATCTGCTCGGGCTGCCCGCCGAGCGGATCGACGACAATCGCCTCTACCGCGCTCTGGATCGGCTCTTGCCGCACAAGAAGGCGATCGAGCAGCACCTGAGAAAGCGCCTCGGAGAGCTCTTCGCCCTGGAGTACGACCTGCTCCTCTACGACGTGACCAGCACGTACTTCGAGGGGCTGGCCGAGAGGAACGCGCTCGCGGCGCGCGGCTACAGCCGCGACCACCGACCAGACTGCAAACAGGTCTGTATCGCGCTGGTGGTAACGCGCGAGGGGATGCCGCTGGGCTACGAGCTCTTCGCCGGGAATCGGACCGACGTCACCACCGTCGAGGAGATCGTCGACGCGATGGAAGCGCGCTACGGGCTGGCCAACCGGGTCTGGGTCATGGACCGCGGGATGATGAGCACGGAGAACGTAGCGTGGCTGAAGGAGACCGGGCGGCGCTATCTCATCGGCACACCGAAGAGCGATCTGCGGAAATGGGCCCGGGAGATTGCCGAGGCGACGGACTGGAAGAGTGTCCGCGACGGGGTGGAAGCGAAGCTGTGCACCGGACCCGATGGTGCGGAGACCTTCGTGCTGTGCCGCTCGGTGGAACGGCGCGAGAAGGAAAAGGCGATGCACGAGCGCTTCGCGCAGCGGATTGAAAAAGCCCTGGGCAAGCTCGGGGAGCGAATCGCGCGCGCTCGAAAACCTCTGGAGCAAGCGCGCCTCGAACGACAGATCGGGCGGCTCCTTGGGCGCAACAGCCGCGCTGCCGCGCGCTACGCCATCCGCATCCTCGGGGACGCCACGCGTCCCGCGGGGCTTCGCCTGGAGTGGTCGATCTGCCCCGAGTGGGACGAGTGGGCCAGGCACAGCGAGGGGTGCTACGTGCTGCGCACCAACGTCAGCGACTGGGACGCCGAGACGCTGTGGCGCACCTACGTACAACTCAGCCAGGCCGAGGCCGCCTTCCGGATCCACAAGAGCGAGCTGTCGATCCGCCCGATCTGGCACCAGAAGACAGACCGCGTCCGGGCCCACATCCTGGTGTGTTTCCTCGCCTACGCGCTGTGGAAAACTCTCGAGCAGTGGCAGGCCCGTGCAGGACTCGGAAACAGCCCGCGCACGATTCTCGACGAGCTCCGCAGTATCCAGAGCACTGACGTCGTATTGCCCCTGGCGGAGGATCCCCATCGCAAGCTGCGTATCCGCTGCGTGGTGCGACCCGACAAGGCCCAGGCCATCCTCCTCGACCGCCTGGGCCTCAGGCTCCCGGAGCGCCTCAGAACGCCGCCGTCGATCCCCGAAATGTAGTGCCAACTTCGCAACCCAAGTATGCGTATTACCGAGACTCGACCCCTTGAAGTGGGGAAGTTAGGCTAGCGGTCTCGCCTCCGGCGCGCGCGCGAGCAGCTCGCGG
>VBLD01000379.1 GCA_005879205.1 Deltaproteobacteria bacterium | reverse complement strand
GCACGGCGGCCAACGTCGGGTCTTTTCGCTGCGCGGCGCGGAACTCCCATCCGTCCATCACGGGCATCCAGAGGTCGAGGACGATCAGACATATTCCGTCGGAATCGTGAAGCCGCGTGAGCGCCTCGGCGCCGTGCGCGGCTTCCACCACCGAATGCCCCTCGCCCTCGAGGAAAGCGGCGAGGGCGCCGCGCACGTCCTGGTCGTCCTCCACGATCAGCACGCGCTTCACGGGCGCGATGCCGGTCATACGGCGCCCTTCTCGACGGCGGCGCTCCCGGCGTCGGGAAGCGAGACCGCAGGCAAGAAGACGCAGAACTCGCTGCCGCATCCGCGCCCCTCGCTGCGCACCGTCACCGACCCACCGTGCAGCTCGACGAGTCGGCGGACGATCGCGAGGCCGAGGCCGAGCCCACCGTGGCGGCGGCGGCTCGTCGCGTCGCCCTGGCGGAAGGGTTCGAAGAGTAGGGAATGAAGGCGGGATCGATGCCCTCATCGGTGTCGCGCACGATCAGGCGAACGCTTGCGCCGTCGCCCTCCAACCGCACCTCGACACGACCGCCGCCGGGCGTGAACTTGACGGCGTTGCTGAGGAGATTCCACGCCACTTGCTGGAGGCGGACGGCATCACCGGCGACGACCCCCACGCCCGGGTCGAGGGCCAGCTCGAGGCGCACCTTCTTGGCGTCGGCCCCGGGTCGGGCGGCGTCGAGCGCGCTCTGGACGACCGCGCCGAGGTCGACGTTGGACCTCTCCGTCCGCAGCCGGCCGGTGGCGATGCGCGAGACGTCGAGCATGTCCTCGATGAGCCGCGCCTGCGCCTGGCCCGCCCGCTCCATCACGTCGAACGCTCGCGCGGTCCGTTGCGCCGTGAGCTTTCCCTGCCGGAGCACCTTCACCCATCCGAGCATCGACTGGAGCGGCGTGCGGAGCTCGTGGGACACCGTCGCGATGAACTCGTCCTTCAGTTGGTTCGCCTCCTGCGCCGCGCGGTAGAGCCGGGCGTTGTCGACGGCGATGCCCGCGCGGCGGCCGAGCTCCTCCGCGAGCGCGAGGTCCGACCGACCGTACGTGCGCCCGGACTCCGCGGTCGCCAGCGTGAGGGCACCGAGGACCTCGCCCCGGGCGATGAGCGGGACCACGATCCCCGAGCGGTAGGCGAGCGCACGGAGATCGCTGAGACGGTCGCCGTCGCCGGCCATCTGCATGAGCATCTCGTCGGTCACCTCGGGGATCAGGATCGACTCGCCGGTCCCGAGGACGTGGGTGCGCGGATGTCGCCCGTGCGGGTCCGGCGGATAGATCTCCGCCCGCCGGGCGATCGGCCGCTGTGAAGGGTCGGCGCACGCAACCGCGAGGCGGCGCACCAGGCCGTCGGCCTCGACGATGTCGACCGAGCACCAGTCCGCCAGGATGGGAACGGCAAGCCCCGCAATGGCGCGGAGAGTCTCCTCGTAGTCGAGGGACGAACCGAGGTGCGTGCTCACGCGCGCCAGAAACACCTGGTGCGTCGCAGTCGCCTCCGCCCGCGAGCGGGCGCGCCTCAACCCCTCGACCACGAGGCAGATGGCGAGGTTCATGACCCCGAAGGCAACGAGCCCGACGCCCTGCGAGAGGTCGGGCGCCGCCAACGTGCGGTCGGGCCGGAGCCAGAACGCGACGGCGCCGAGCGCCGAGAGGCCGATCGCCGTCAGCCCGGGACCGATCCCGCCGTACCAGACGCTCGCCAGGACGGCAGGATAGAGGCCCAGATACGGCAGCTCACCGCCCCAGAGCGTGGACAGCGCGCGCCGGAGGACAAGACCCCCGGCGGTCGCGATGACGGCGATGCCGTACCGCACCAAGGCAGCCCGGGATTCTACCGAACCCGAAGGCGAGTTCACCTGCGGCCGCACAGCCCGCGGAGACTGCTACGGTCCGGCGACGAGGTCAACGCCTGCCGCCTCGTTACTTCGACCGCGCGATCGCGTCGAGCAGATCGCGCCGTACCCGCTCGACATCGGTCAACGGGTCCCGGCGCAGCCGCCCGATCTCGGCCGGTGTGTACGGCGAGAAATCCGCGGGCAGGTCGTCGTTGCCGAATCGCGCCAGGATCCAGTTGAGCACGGCCGCCGTCGCGGCGTCGTCGAGCGGTGCCTGCGCGACGCCGGGAACGCGAATCAGATATTCCCGGCCACCCGGCACGCGCAGGAACTTGCCGACCGACCCCGCGAGCGCCGGGACACTGCCCGGCGTGCCGGCGCCGTCGGCGCGGTGGCAACCCTGGCAGTTGAGCGCGTAGTCGAGCGCCGGGCCACCCACGTCGGCGGCCGCGACGCTCGCCGCGGCGGCGGCCAGGAGGACCACGGCAGCCCCGCGCATCACGATTTGGTCGCGACGCCGAGCACCACCGCCACCGAGCAGTTCACCGCCCGGCTCTTCGTGCCGAAGCACCACAGGAGGTCGTTGTTCTTCGACGTGAAGTAGATCGGCTTCTCGCCCTCCGTCCGCGTGCATCGACAGCGCAGGCAGAGCGACTGCCCGCAGCAGTCGTTGTACGAGATGATGTAGTCCTTGCCGTCGCCGGGATGGCGGCAGGTGCCGATCCAGGTGACGGGCGACATCTCCGTTCCGGGGGGACAGGCGCTCTGCGAGCCACCGCAGCACGCGCAGAGGAAGCCGTCGATGGCGCAGTGACGCCAGTAGTCGCAGCTCTTCGGGTCGCCGGCGTCGCCCTTGAGCGCCGCGTCGTCGGGCGGCGGCAGGCGGGAGTCGTCCGCGGCACGGGCGACGGGCAGCAGTGGCAGCGTCGATCCGACCAGCGCGGACCCGAGGCGCGTGAGGAAGTTCCGTCGTGAAGTCCGCTGCGCCATCTGCCGGGCGGCGGTCTCCACGAAGCGGTCGATCCAGCGTCGTTCGTCCGTCACTGCGGGGGCACTCCCATCTCTTCCTCCGCGCGTCCGAGGAAGTCCTGAATCGACGCGACGCCGCGCTCCTTGGCCTCGAACAGGCTCTCGAGATGCTCCCGCGTATTCACGAGCCCTTTCGCGCGGACGATCCCTGCGGCGTCGAGGAGCACGGCATACGGCAGCTTCTCGACCCGGTAGGTGATCCCGAGCGCGGGCGACAGGACGTACGCGGACCGGTCGAGCTGCGCTTCGCGCACGAACGGCTCGTGCTCCTCGCGCGGTCCGTCGCTGGCGAAGACGAGGTCGAGCCAGCCGCCCTCGCTGCGGAGAGCCGACCGCAGCGCCGGGAGAAGCTTCTTGCACACGGGACAGGTGGGCGAGAGGAAGAAGAGGAGCGT
>VBLD01000378.1 GCA_005879205.1 Deltaproteobacteria bacterium | reverse complement strand
GCATCGCGAGCTTGCCCGAGCGTCTCCGCGAGGCGCGCTGGATGCGGGTCATAGTGCGCCACGCACGCCGCGACCTCTGCCAAGCCGTGCTCGACGGCCTCCGCGCCGCCACCGGTGACGTCCTCGTGGTGATGGACGCCGACCTGAGCCATCCGCCCGAGGCGATCCCGAGCCTGCTCGCCGCACTGGCTCACCCCGACGTCGACTTCGTCCTCGCGTCGCGGTACGTCGCGGGCGGCAGCACGCATCCCGGCTGGGGGATCCTCCCGCGGCTGAACAGCTGGATCGCGCGCCGGCTCGCCGTGCCCTTCGTCCGGGTCTGGGATCCGATGAGCGGGTTCTTCGCGCTCCGTCGCCCGACGTTCCTTGGCGCCCGGGATCTCGACCCGGTCGGCTACAAGATCGCCCTCGAGCTGATCGTCAAGTGCGGATGTCGCGCGGTTCAGGAGGTGCCGATCCACTTCGGCCCGCGACTTCACGGTCGCAGCAAGCTCGGCCTGCGCGCGCGGATCGACTATCTGCGCCACCTGAAGCGGCTCATCGACTACCGGTACGGCGGCCTGCTTGCCCTGATCGAGGCCACGGCGACCGGGGCGCCGCGCGCGGCGACGAACCGTCCGTGAGCCGGCTCACGGCATCGAAGGCTTCTCGCGCTCGCATGCACGCGTAGTCGAGTCCCGGCACCGAGCGGAGCGGCCGGCTCGGGTACTGATGCGGGTCGGTGCTACGGCGGACCGGTCGGCGACCCCGGGCCATCGCGAACCGGACGAGGTTGTACCCGACGGCGAGGCCCAGACTTCCTGGGGGATGCGGCAGGCGTCTTACTGGGCGGCGCGTCTTGGCGCGATCTGGTCGGGCCTCGGCTGCATTGCCCCGTCCGGCTGACCAGACGAAGGTCCTGAGTCGCCTGTCGCGAAATTGCTTGCCGGCCGCCTCGGAACTGAGTTACATGAATTTTTCCCGTGAGCTGCGGGGATCCCGCACGGGAAACGAAAGATCGGCGGCCGAAAGGAAGGTCGGTGGCACTCGCTGAGCATGACGGTCCGACGGAAGCCCACGAGTCGCGTCTCGGGTTCTCGCCGGGGCTCGATCACGTGTCGTCCGATGGCCGGGCATTCCGGCGTCGTACCCACATCGGCGTGACCTCCTCTGCTTGCGCGCCTTGAAGCACGTGACCGACGTCGACGAGGCGCTGTCCCGCATCGAGATGCTGCCGAAGCGCGCGGGGTCGCTGCTCTTCGTGGAAGCAGGATGAAGGTCCTCATCACCGGCGGCGCGGGCTTCCTTGGCTCGCATCTCTCCGAGGCGTTCCTCGCGCGCGGCGACGAGGTCATCGCGCTCGACAGGGACGCGCAGGCGAAAGTGCGCCATCTCCTCGGCCACCGCCGCTTCCGGCTCGTCGTCGATTCGGTGATGAACCCGGAGATCCTGGACGCGCTCGCGGCGGAGGCGGATCTGATCTACCACCTCGCCGGCGTCGTCGGCGTCGAGCACTACGTCGCCGACCCGTACGACGTGTTGAGCGTCAACGTGAACGGCACGCAGAACCTGCTGCGCGCCGCGTACAAGCACGGCCGGCGCGTCGTCTTCAGCTCGACGTCCGAGGTGTACGGCCGGAACCCCGCCGTGCCGTGGTCGGAGGACGCGGATCGCGTCCTCGGCCCGACCACCATCGACCGCTGGTGCTACGCCACATCGAAGGCGGCCGCGGAGCATTTCTGTCTCGCCTACCGCCGGCTCGGCCTCCCGATCACGGTGCTCCGCTTCTTCAACGTGTACGGGCCGCGCCTCGATCGTCTCGACGTGGGCCGCGTGATCGCGATCCTCCTCGGCCAGCTGCTCCGCGGCGAGCCGCTCACCGTGATCGGCGACGGTAGCCAGACGCGCTGCTTCACGTGGATCGACGACGCCATCCGCGCCACGGTCGCCGCCGGTATCGTGAGCGCCGCCGAGGGGCAGGTGATCAACGTCGGCACCGACCAGGAGACGTCGATCCGGGCGCTCGCCGAGCTCATGATCCGGATCGGCGGCGGCCCCTCGACGATCCGCTTCGTCCCGCACGCGTCGGTCTACGGCGACAGCTACGAGGACGTCCCGCGCCGCGTGCCGGACGTGCGCCGCATGAAGCGCATCCTCGCGGTGGAGGCGACGACGGCGCTCGCCGACGGCCTCGCCCGCACGATCGCCTGGTTCCGGGGTGCGAACGCGGACGCCGCGCGTCCCGCGGTCGCGTGACGTCGCCCGCCGGGACGCGGTCCTGCCGCTCGAGCGCGGGGTTTCCCGCGGGCCCCGCTCGCCGATCGAGAAACGGGCGTAAGGGCGAGATCCACGTTCTCGCTTGACGCATGCACCGGGCATGAAGAATGAATGACGGCGCAAGCGTGACGGAACCGCCCGAACGGATTCCCTGGGTGCGGCCGATTCTCGACGCAGACG
>VBLD01000377.1 GCA_005879205.1 Deltaproteobacteria bacterium | reverse complement strand
CTATCGGCGACGTGGCCTACACGCCCGGCCGTGGCCTGCGCGTCGGTGACAGCCGCCTGACCCTGGCCGGCTACGGCGCGGTTGACCTTGTCCACGACGAAGGTGGCCCGACGACCCTCAGGGTCGAGAGCCTGGACCTCTTCGTCATCTGGGATCCGCTGGAGCGCCTGCACCTCTTCTCGGAGATCGACACGATAGACCAGGAGGACCCCCGCGAGGAACGCCGGACCTTCACCACAGATCGACTGTTCGGCGACCTGGCGGGGTTCGACTGGCTCAACCTGCGGGTCGGCAAGTTCCTCACACCCGTCGGGCGCTGGAACCAGATCCACGCCCGGCCGCTGGTGTGGACGACGTCCCGGCCGCTGGCGACCAGGCTGCCCTTCGATCCATACGTCACCGGGGCGATGCTCTTTGGCTCCCGCTTCCCGCGCGGCGGCACGCTCACCTATTCGCTGTACGGGCAGTTCACGAACAACTTCGACGTCGAGCAGCCCCCCCAGGCCCAGGACCGAGCCGTCGGCGCTCGCCTGGAGTACGCGAGCGTCGGGGGATGGTCGGTCGCCGGCTCGTACCTGGCGTTCACCGCTCTGCCCGGCGCGCGCGAAGCACCCGAACGAGGTGGAGCTGCGGCCGGAGACGAGGGCGGCTGGCGCCACCTGGCCGGCCTCGACACGCTCTGGCAGCGCGGCCCGCTCGAGCTGATGGGCGAGTTCGCCTTCCAGGAACCGGCACGCGGCCCGGGCCGGCAGTGGGGCCTCTACCTGCAGGCGGTGGAGGAGGTGGTCCGGAGGGTCTACCTGATCCAACGTTACGAATACTACGATCACCCGGCCCCGGAGCCGGTGGTCAACATCGGCGTCCTCGGCCTCGCCTACAAGCCCTGGCCGTTCGTCGTCCTCAAGGGCGAGTACCTGTTCGCCGATCGGCGCGCCGAGGAGTCCCCGCCCGGTGTCAAGACGTCCTTCACGGTCCTCTTCTGAGATGCGGCGGGCCAGCATACTCCTCTGCATCGCGATGGCGTTGCTCATGCCGGCGCCCGCCGTCCCGGAGGAGCACGCGCTGGCGATCGTCGTGCACCCCAAGCGCACCGCCGCGCTCGACATCGAGGACGTGGCGCACATCTTCCTGCGCAAGCGCCGCTTCTGGGAGGACGGGGCGCCGATCGTGGCGCTCAACCGCGAACCGGGGACCGCGGCGCGCGCAGCTTTCTCACGCCGGGTCCTGCGCGCCGATCCGGCGCAGCTCGAAGAGTACTGGAACCACAAGTACTTCGACGGGGTCTTCCCGCCGACGGTGCTGTCGTCCTGTACCGCCGTCAAGCGGTATGTGGCCACGGATCGGAACGCCATCGGCTACATCGACTTGAGCGAGGTCGACGACTCCGTGCGGGTCGTGCTCAAGCTCGAGTGAGCATCGCGCATGGTGCGGGAGCGGAGCACGTCCCATGCCAAGGAGCTGTCCGCCTCGTCTTGCGTGCAAGCCCATGCGGCGGGAACGGGTATCCTGCAACAACTTGCAGCGAGTGTCTCGCGCGTGCGGCGATCCGGTGATTCCGGGCTGTAGCTCTGTTCCGTTGGCGGCCCGGCGGCTTCGCGTCAGCGAGCGCGCCTTCTGACACAACGCAAGCACTACAGAGTCTGTGCCCGGCGCCTGCAACTTTCTTCACGGTCCCTGGCGCTGTTTTGCACCGAATTGCAGGCCGTCCCCGCGCCCGATGACGGCCTGTCGCCTGTCTAGCGGGCGCGGGCCGGCAAGCGCCTTGCTGTGTCTCCCGGCGATGAACGTGGCGCACAGATGGGGACGATCATGACGTCCCGCATGACGTGCTGGTACGCCCAGCTGCGGCCGTCGTTACCCGCCCGAGCATTCAAGGCCGCCCGAACGTGCGGCGCAGTGCTGGCCGCGTTGGTCCTCCTCACGCGAGCCTCACCGGTGGCCGCGGCCGACGCGTACCCGCCGTCGGCCGGTACCGACACGCCGGTCGTGTCGCTGCCGACGCGCGTCGGTGACCTTCGCTACACGCCCGGCCGCGGCCTGCGCGTTGGCGACACGGGGCTGACCCTGGGCGGATACGTCGCCATGGACCTGACCCGCGACGAGGGTGGGCCCGCGAGATTCACCGTCGAGGACGCGGGCCTCTTCTTCATCTGGGATCCGACACCGCGGCTGCACCTCTTCTCGGAGCTCGACGTGGTCGACCAGGACGAACCCGGCGAACCCCGCCGGACCTTCGTCACCCCGCGTCTGTACGGCGACGTGGCGGCGCTCGACTGGCTCAACCTGCGGGTGGGCAAGTTCCTCACCCCGGTCGGGCGCTGGAACCTCATCTACGCCCGGCCGCTGGTGTGGACGACCTCCCGGCCATTGGTCACCAAGCTGCCCTTCGATCCGTTCACCACCGGGGCGATGCTCTTTGGCTCCGTCTTCCCGCGCACCGGCACGCTCACCTACTCGGTGTACGGGCAG
>VBLD01000391.1 GCA_005879205.1 Deltaproteobacteria bacterium | reverse complement strand
CGGCTACTCGAGATCACGCGTCGCGTAGAACGTTCCGCGGACGGATGCCAGTCGAGCGGAGCGCGCGGTGCCAGTGCTTCTCGACGAATCGTCAACAGGGCGCCCGGTCGGCGTGGTGAGAGAAACGCCTCGTCGGTCGCGTGCAGCGGCGCCGGCATCGCGCGGAGCACGGCGACAACGCCACGCGCTCTATCGAGACACCCCTTCCCCCCGTCCACGCCCGGGCGGGTAAGGAACCAGTGGACGCCCCGCACGCACGTGCCGTCGTGGCATCCTGCTGCGGCTGCGCGGTCCGGTGCTCGGCCGCGAAGCCGGGATCGAGGAGCCATCGCCTCAACGTCTGGCCACGGCCGCTTATGCCGCGGGCGCTGCCTCGCCCGAGTCTCGGCTGCACGCCGTGGCATCCGCGCTGTGAGGCAGTTTGCCCCATCGTACGCTGTCCGACCACAGCATCACTGGTTGCTTGCGGCCAAGCAAGACGTGCTGCAAGTGCGCGTCGCCCACGTCGTTCCGTTGCAGCTTTCAGAGGGATATCTCGACCTCCTCCTCGGCACGGCGGTTGCTGCTCAGCGCGCGGGCGTGCGGCCCAGCCACGCCACAGCTCAGTCCACCGAACGGAGACATCTCCTGCCGCTGCTCAGCGCTTCTGCGACCGCGATGCTTTCGGAGGCGGACGCCGAAACCGACGATGTCACCTCTCGAGTCGGGGTGTGTGGCAAGTTCCTTAGCATAGGCCTTAGCACAGGCCTTACGAGCTTCCACGTACGAGGCGTGACGTACGGCGCGTTCCGACCCGACGATCGGAAGCACGAGTACCACGACCTGAACGCAGTCGAGCGCGACTTCGCTCAGATGGCCAGCAACGGGATCAACGCGGTGAGGATCCCGCACACCATGCCGCCCCGCGCGTTGCTCGACATCGCCACGCGCCACGGCCTCCGCGTCATGGTCGGTCTCTCGGCGGAGCAGTACGTCGGTTACCTGATCGACCGGAAGGGCGCGCCGGCGATCGACGCGATCGTCCGCGCCAAGGTGCGGAGCGTTGCCGGCCATCCGGCCCTCCTCTGCTACGCGCTCGGGAACGAGATTTCGGCGCAGATCGTCCGCTGGCTCGGCCCGCGCCGCATCGAGCGCTATCTGAAGCGCCTGTTCGACGTGGTGAAGGCGGAGGATCCCGCCGCACTTGTCACCTACGTGAACTATCCCACCACCGAGTACCTGCAGCTGCCGTTTCTCGATCTGGTCTGCTTCAACGTCTACCTCGAGTCGCAGGAGCGCCTCGAGGCCTACCTCGCCCGCCTGCAGAACATCGCGGGCAACCGACCCCTCATCCTGGGCGAGGTGGGGCTCGACAGCGTGCGCAACGGAGAAGCCGAACAGGCCGAGGCGCTCGGCTGGCAGCTGCGGACGGCGTTCGCCTCGGGGTGCGCCGGCACGTTCGTGTTCGCCTGGACCGACGAATGGTATCGCGCGGGCGAGGACGTGGACGACTGGAAGTTCGGCATCACGGACGAGCGCCGGCGGCCCAAGCCGGCCCTCGCCGCGGTCCGACGGGCGTACGCGGAGGCACCGTTTCCGCGCGATCGAGCGTGGCCGAGCGTCTCGGTCGTGGTGTGCACCTACAACGGCAGCCGCACGATCCGCGACTGCCTTGAGGGCCTGCAGCGGCTCGACTACCCGGATTTCGAGGTGATCGTCGTCGACGACGGCTCGACCGACGGCACCGCGACCATCGCCCGCGAGTATGACGTGCGGCTCATCAGCACCGAAAACCGCGGGCTCGCCGCGGCGCGGAACCTCGGCCTGACGGCCGCGCGCGGCGAGATCGTCGCGTACCTGGACGACGACGCCTATCCCGATCCGCGCTGGCTCCAGTACCTGGCCGACACTTTCCTCCGCACCGACTACGTCGCGATCGGTGGCCCGAACATCCCTCCGCCGGGCGACGGGGCGATCGCCGACTGCGTCGCGAACGCGCCCGGCGGCCCGACGCACGTCCTCCTCTCCGACCGGGAGGCGGAGCACATCCCGGGCTGCAACATGGCCGTCCGGAGAGCGGCGCTGGAGGCGGTCGGCGGCTTCGATCCGCAGTTCCGCGTCGCTGGCGACGACGTGGACGTGTGCTGGCAGCTACAGAAGGCGGGTGGGAAGCTCGGCTTCAGCCCAGCCGCGGTCGTGTGGCACCATCGGCGGGACTCGGTACGCGCGTTCTGGAAACAGCAGAAAGGCTACGGCAGAGCCGAGGCGCTCCTCGCGGCGAAGTGGCCCGAGAAATACAACCGCGCGTCGCACCCGGCGTGGAGCGGGCGGATCTACGGCAGCACGGCGGGTCGCCGGTTCGGCTGGGGCGCGCGCATCTATCACGGCACGTGGGGCACCGCGCCGTTCCAATCGCTGTATGAGCCGGCCTCGGGCGTGCTCGGCTCCCTTCCGCTCATGCCCGAATGGTATCTCGTCATCGCGGCACTTGCGGGGCTCGCTGCGCTCGGCGCCGCGTGGGAGCCGCTGCTGTTCGTCCTGCCGCTGCTCGGCGGCGCCATCGCCGCCTCCATCGTGCAGGCGTTGCTCGGCGCAGCCGCCGCCTCCTTCGCGAGCAAGCCGAGAAG
>VBLD01000390.1 GCA_005879205.1 Deltaproteobacteria bacterium | reverse complement strand
CCGGCGAGCGTCACCGTGCCGCTGACCGCGCCGCCCTGCTCGATGTGTCCGGGAATCTGATCGAAGCTCACGCCTGGGGGATGCGGATAGAGGTACGTCGGGCTGATGCCCTGCCAGACGACGTCCATCGCGTGCGCCCCGTGACGGTAGCGGAGCCGGAAGCGCTCGAGCGGGGACAGCCACTCGATCAGGAGACCGCCGGTCTCGAGACGCCCCGGCTCGACGGGCGGCACCGGCAGGCGGTGGTCGATCAGGCTGTGCACCACCGTCCCGCGGTGGGTGAGGAAGAGAAAGAGGTTCGCCTCGGGAAGGTTCGGGTGGATGCCGGCGCGGAGCACCACGCCGACCTCGCTCTTCGGATCGTAGAAGGGAAACCAGAGGCTCTCGTTCCAGAGCGGCAGCGAGGCGGGACCCGGCGTGTGCCGCGCGTCGTCCTCGGGCGTCGCCAGGTGGGTCGTGCTCGCCATCTCTCAGCTCCTTCCAGGCGGCGACAGATCGAGCAGCACCGCCAGACGTTGATGGCACTGGGTGTTCGTCTCGTAGTCCGGCCATGGCGGCGGGATGCCGAGGTCGGCCATGCGGCCGCCGATGCGCGCCATGATCGCGCCGAAGCGCAGAGCGGCGAGCACCTCGTTGTAGAGGGGATGCTCCACCGGCCGCCCGGTGAGCGCCTCGTAGCGGCGGATCGTCGCGTCCCGTTCCGGAAAGCCCTCGAGGGGCGGAAGGCCGTATCCCTCGCCCGTCGCCCAGTGCATGAAGAGCCACCAGCCGAGGTCCGCCTCGGGGTCGCCGACGAACGCCATCTCCCAGTCGAGGACGCCGGCCACCTCGTCGTCACGATAGATCAGGTTCGGGAGCCGCGCGTCGCCCCAGCAGAGGGCGACGTGGCGCGGCGTGTAGCGGTGGTCGCGGAGCCAGGCGAGCGCGTGCGCGAGGATCGGCTGCGCCGGCCTGCCCCGAACGGTCCATTCGAGGTAGCGGTCCCAGTACGCGAGCTGCCGGTCGAGCGGGTCGGTGCCGGTGCCGGGAACGCCGAGGAACCCGAGCCCGAGCGCCCGCCAGTCGAGCGCGTGGATGCGAGCGAGGGTTTCGAGACCGTTCCACCAGATGCGCGCGCGCCGCGCGGGCGTCGCGTCGAAGCAGAAGCCGAAGCTCTGATACGGCGGCACCTCCGAGGGCAGCTCTCCCGCGATCGCGTCCATGATGTAGAAGGGCTGGCCGAGGACGCGGGTCTCCTCCTCGATCCATCGGACGCGGGGTACCGGCACGCCCGTCGCGCCGAGGCAGCGCATGACGTGCGCCTGCGCGATGAGGTCGTACTCCGGGAAGACGCGAAACTCGGCCGGCGCGAAGCGGGCGACGAGTCGCTCGGCGCGTCCTCGTCCGCCCTCGTCGACCCAGGAGACGTCCAGGAGCAGCGTGTCGTTCGAGAATCCCGCCTTCGGCCGCGTGAGCTCGGCGATCGCCAGGTCGCGTGCCCCCGGGATGCGCGTCCGGAGCCAGGCCGTCAGGGCGTCCCGGAGCTCGCCGAGGTCGCGCTCGGGCTGGAGCATGCTGGGGCGGTTCCTAGCGCGACCAGGCGCGTCATGGCCAGACCCCGTCACGGCGACTTTTTCTATTGTTAGCGGTTCCGGGTCTTGATAACGGTCTGATCCCATGTGGACATCGTCCGCCCGCACCCTGTGGCTCGCTGTCCTCGCGGTCGCCGGAGGTACCGGGCTCGCGCGGGGACAATCCTTCCTCAACTTCGAGAGCGGACACGTCCGGCCCCTCGCGCTCTCGCCCGGCGGCGGCCAGCTGCTCGCCGTCAACACGCCCGACAACCGCCTCGAGATCTACACGATCACCGCCGGCGGCCTCTCGCTCGCGGCCGAGGTTCCCGTCGGCCTCGAGCCGGTGTCCGTCGCCACGCGGACCAACGGCGCGGGGCGTACCGAGGCGTGGGTGGTCAACTTCCTGTCGGACAGCGTGAGCATCGTCGAGATCGACCCGGGCAACGTCGCGCTGTCGCGCGTCACCCGCACGCTCCTCGTCGGCGACGAGCCGCGCGACATCGTGTTCGCGGGGACGGGTCGCAACCGTGCCTTCATCACCTGTGCGCACCGCGGGCAGAACCGGCCCGGCGATCCGCAGCTCACCACCCCGGGCGTCGGGCGTGCCGACGTCTGGGCGTTCGACGCGAACAACCTCGGAGCCCCGCTCGGCGGCACGCCGATCCAGGGCTCGCCGC
>VBLD01000389.1:4240-7202 GCA_005879205.1 Deltaproteobacteria bacterium | reverse complement strand
GGCGGCGGTGCAGGCGCGCCGGCTCCGGCGCATCAACCCCGAGCTGGCGGTGATCGCGATCGCAGATACCCTGGAGAACGTCCCCATGGGCCGGCTGCGCGGCCTGCTCCTCGGCTGCGTCGACTCCCGGGTCGCCCGCCGGACGCTGAACTGGCTCGCGTGGCGGCTCGGGGTTCCCTGGATCGACGCGGGCGTGCACGGCGAAGAGCTCCTCGCACGCATCAACGTCCACATGCCCGGCCCTGCTCAGCCGTGTCTCGAGTGTGCGTGGGAGGCGCGCGACTACGAGACGCTGGAGCAGGCGTATCCGTGCGCGGGCAACGTCACGCCGCCCGCCACCAACGCGCCCTCCGCCCTCGGGGCCCTGGCCGCGGCGCTCCAGGCGCTCGAGTGCCGGAAGCTCCTCGAGGGCGATCGCGAGCGGCTCGCGATCGGGAAGCAGGTGACGGTTAGCGCGCGGACGCACCGGCACTACGTCACCCGCTTCGCGGTCAACCCGGCCTGCCGCTTCGACCACGAGACGTGGCGCATCGAGGTGCTCGCACGTGGCCCCGAGCACGTCACCGTCCGGGAGGCGTTCGAGCTCGGTCGCGGGGTGGAGACTGGCGGCGAGCCCCTCCGCCTCGGCGTTCCGCATCAGACTTTTGCCAGCGCGCTCTGCTGTCTGGCCTGTGGCGACCGCCGTGGCTTCTCGCTGTACCTGCTCGGACGCCTCGACGTGGCGGAGCAGCGATGCGCCCGGTGCGGGGGGCGGATGCGGGCGGCCGGGGCCGACCTGTTCGAGTGGCTCCCGGAAGCGGATCTCCCGCCGGCGATGAAGAGTGTCCCGCTGCGCTCCCTCGGCTTCCGCCGCGGCGACGTGTTTACCGTCGCCGGTGCCGCGGGCGCGCCGCACTTCCAGATCGGAGCAACGGCATGAGCGATCGAGTGCTCACGGCGTTCCTCGCGCGCCAGCGGGAGGAGGGCATGGCGCTGGCGGCGGCGAGCGACCTCCTCGAACTCGTCCCGGTCGACGGAGCGCTCGGGCAGCGCTACCTGGCGGACTTCCGTTGCACGGGGCTGATCCAGACCGAATCCGGCCAGATCGTCGAGGCCGACCGCTTCGTGCTCGGCATCTGGTTCCCCGACCACTATCTCCGCGAGGCGGACCCTTGCGAGGTGCTCACGTGGCTCGAGCCGCGTCGGATCTTCCACCCCAACGTGATCCCCCCGTTCATCTGCCTCGGCCGCCTGGCTCCCGGCACCTCGCTCGTCGACCTCCTGTACCGGTGCTTCGAGATCATCACCTACAACAAGGTCACGATGCGGGAGGATGACGCGCTGAACAAGCAGGCGTGCGCGTGGGCCCGGCGCAACCAGCACCGCTTCCCCCTCGACCGCCGGCCGCTCAAGCGTCGCAGCGTCGAGTTCGACGTGGAGGCCGTGCGATGAACGACGCACCGAGCCGGGAGATGGCTATAGCGATGGCGCTCGGCAAGTGCGCCGACGCGGTCGACTTGTCGGCGCCCGGGCGGTGGGCCTTCACACTGTCCAACGGCACCGACCTCGCTGCCCGGGCGCGTGTCGACGACGGATGGTTGCTCCTGACCGCGGCGCTTGGCGACGGATCGGTCTCGCCCGCCCGTAGCTGGGAGCTGCTGCGGCGGAACGCGGTGCTCGACGGCGGGGCGCGCGTCGCGGTCCGCGCGGGCCGCCCTGGCCTGCACGCGTGTGCCCGCTGGACGACGAGGTCGACATTCCGCGGCGCGTCCTCGAGGCCTGCGCCGGTCTCAAGGCGGCGAACGAGCGGCGGGTGTGCGCTCCGGACGTGGCAGGCGACGCGATGACGAGCGTCGCCAGCGTGGGCGCGAGCGCCGATCTCCCCTGCCTCTGTCGGGAGTCGGGGTGGAGCTTCGTCGAGCGCGAGGGCGGACGGCTCGGGGTCGATCTCGACGTGCCGGGGGCGTTCCAGCAGGCCATCGTCGAGCCGC
The DNA here is from genome assembly GCA_005879205.1 of Deltaproteobacteria bacterium. GTDB lineage: Bacteria > Desulfobacterota > Binatia > DP-6 > DP-6 > DP-3. The sequence continues at coordinate 5,232 of VBLD01000389.1, read as the reverse complement.
GCGGGCGCGGCGTTGCGGTGACGGTGCCCGTGCTCGAGGCCGCCGGGCCGTCGCCGTCGGTCTGTGAGCAGGCGCTCGGTCTCCTCCTGCTCCGCGTGTGCGGGATCGTCCGGATGGCGCGCGCCGCCGCGGACCTGGGGGACGGGGTGCCGCAGGCGCGCTTCGAGGTCGTGTTCGGGAGCCGGCCCTGCGCCGCCGAGCTGACGCATGCGTTCGCGGCCCTGTCGGTCGCGTGCCGGATCGCCGGCCGGGAGGCGGCCGTGCTGTGGACCGACGAGAAGATCGCCGGGGCGTACCTCGAGCAGTGGGATCGAAAGAAGGAGGATCATGATGGAGACAGCGACGATGACACTGGGGCTGCGGGTGAGTGATGTCTCGGGCCAGAAGGCCGTGCGAGCGTCGGCGGTGCCGGCGAGCTTCACCGTCGGCGAGCTGGTGCAGAAGCTGATCGCGAAGATGGGGCTCTCGCGGAACGAGATGGGGCTCGCCCGGAACGACGTCGAGGGGCGGCCGCTCAATTATCAGGCGCGCCTCGAGCGCGAGGGCCGCCACCTGAACGGCGCCGAGACCGTCGGCGACGCGCTGAGCGAGGACGACGAGCTCGTGCTGACGCCGAACATCGACGCGGGGTGACGGGCCGATGGGACACGAGGGGACGAGCGTGGGAGCGACCCCTCCCCGCTTCCACGCTCCCCTCCTCGGCACGCGCGGAGACGGGCCGGTGATCCACTACCAGTACACACTCGACATCCTGAGCGAGGACGCGCGCCCGCTCGACCGGGTCGTGCTGGCGCCCGACTGGTCACCGGCACTCGAGTGGGTGCGCTTCGAGGGCATCCGCGCGGGACGGCTCCCGGCCGTGACGGCGGTGGTTCCCGGCGTGGTCGAGCCAGTGTGGGACGGTCGGGCCGGCGAGCCGATCGTGGCGGCGTTCCGCGCCGCCGTCCGTGCGGAGGGTGGAGACGAGGTGACGCGCGAGATCCCGACGGCGT
>VBLD01000389.1:0-4174 GCA_005879205.1 Deltaproteobacteria bacterium | reverse complement strand
CGCGGGCGGACGAGCCCCGGACGGACGGGTTCTCCGTCGAGGAGATCGTGCAGCCCCTCCCGCTGGCCGGGGCGCCGCTCGCATCCTTCTTCGGGAATTCGGTCCCGGCCGGCCCTGACGAGCCGGTGGGTCGGCTACCGGTCTTCCTGCCCCGCCGCGTTCTGGACGAGGCCGTGGAGTCCGCCCGGCAGGCGGGGGACGTGGAGACGGGCGGCGTGCTGGTCGGGAAGCTGCGCCGCGACAGCGGGGGACACGCCGCGGCCTCGGAGATCTTCGTCGAGATCACGGCGCAAGTGCGCAGGTGCCCGCGCCGCACATGCTGGCGCAGTCGACGAAGCTGACGTTCACGGCGGAGACGTGGGCGGCCGTGCAGGCGGCCATCACGCTCCGCCGCCGGAACGAGCTGATGCTCGGGTGGTGGCACTTCCATCCGGACTTCTGTCGCCTGCGCAACTGCCCGGTCGAGCGCCGCGCGCACTGTCCCGGCGCCAGCCCGTTCTTCAGCGCCGAGGACGTCCACCTGCACGCGACGTGCTTCCCGTCCGCCTACCACGTCGCCCTCCTGATCAGTGACCGCACACCCGAGGGGATGACCTGGTCGCTGTTCGGCTGGTCGCAGGGGATGGTCACCGCGCGCGGCTTCCACGTCCTCGCCGATTTCCCGACAGGAGGAGCGCCACATGCCACGCATGCCGCACCCGGGTTCTGAGGTGCCGTTCCTCGATGACCTGATGGCCTTCGGGGACGGTGCGCCGAGCCTCGACAGCAAGGTGGAGCTCGCCCGGACCATCCGTGCGACCTCTCCAGACGGCGGGCGCCAACTCGACCGCGCCCTCTTCGAGCAGCTGACGCGGATGTCGGACGGCCTCGAAGTAGCGGAGGCAGCGCAGCACGAGCTGCGCGAAATGCTGAATCAGCTCGACTCCCCCGTCTGGCACCCCGCGCTCTTCCTGCGCGCGGTGCCGACGGAGCTCGGTCCCCGCGCCATGGTCCTGCACGGCGGCGCGCGGCGCGTGGTGGCGGTGGCCGACGGGGTCGATCTCGACGCGCTCGTCGCTGGCGAGGAGGTCTATCTCGGCAAGGACTACAACGTCGTGGCCGGACGATCCCCGTACGGCGCGCCGCAGGTCGGCGAGACGGCGTTCTTCGAGCGCGTGACGGTCGACGGCCGCTGCGTGCTCCGCTGGCGGGACGAGGAGGTGGTCGTCGACGTCGCCGGGACCCTGAACGCGGCTGCGCTGAAGCAGGGCGACCAGGTGCGATGGGACCGGGCCGCCTGGATGGCGTTCGAAAAGATCGATGCCGCCGCTGGCCGGCGCTTCCTGCTCGAGGAGGTGCCGGACGCATCCCGCAGACAGGTGGGCGGGCAGGCGGCGAACCTCGAAACCCTGCTGTCGGCGCTGACGGCCACGCTGGTCGCGCCGGAGAAAGCGGCCCGCTACGCCCTCGGGGGACGGCGGTCGATCCTGATGGTCGGCCCGCCCGGCTGCGGGAAGACACTCATGGCGCGCGTGGCGGCGGCCGAGGTGACGCGACTGAGCGGCCGGCGCTGTCGCTTCGGGGTGGTGAAGCCCGCCGAGTGGGAGTCGCCGTGGGTGGGTGAGACGCAGCAGAACATCAGGAACTGCTTCCGGGCGCTGCGCGAGGTGGCCGACGGCTCCGCCGTGCTCTTCCTGGACGAGATCGAATCGGTCGGGCGCATCCGCGGCGGGGCTGCCAACCAGCACGGCGACAAGTTCCTGGCCGCGCTGCTGGCCGAGCTCGACGGCTTCGTCGACCGCGCCGGCATCGCGATCGTCGCCGCGACGAACCGCAAGGACCTAGTCGATCCAGCCCTCCTGGAGCGGCTCTCCGACTTGGAGATCACGGTGCCCCGGCCCGACATGCGTGGCGCCCGCGCGATCTTCGATATCCACCTGCCGGAGACGGTGCCGGTCGACGCCGCCGCCGCACGCGACGAGATCATCGAGACCGCGGTGTCGCACGTCTTCAGCCCGAATGCGGAGAACGCGCTCTGCACGCTGCGGTTCCGCGACGGCAAGACGCGCACCGTTGTCGCCCGCGAGCTGGCCAGCGGGCGGATGTTCGCGCAGATCTGCCGTGCGGCCTGCCAGGCGGCCTTCCTGCGCGACCTGCGCGGCGACGCGCCGGGGCTCCGTGTCGCCGACATGCAGCAGGCGGTGAGCGAGGCGTTGGAGCGGCTGGCGTCGGCGCTCAGCCGGCAGAACGTGCACGCCTACCTGTCCGACCTGCCGCAGGACGTCGACGTGGTGAGCGTGGAGCCCGTGGTGCGTAAGGTCGCGCGCCCGCACCGGTACCGCCATGCCGCGTGATCGTGGCCGCGACCGCGTCCCGAAGCTCTGCGGGGCGGACATCGAGCTCGGGAACTTCGTCCTCGGTCTCGAGCGCGCGGGCGGCACCGGCCGCGAGGCATCGCGGGCATTGCTCCGGGAGATCGACGCGCCGTACGCGGATCGCGGCGGCTACGGGGTGCGGCTCGTGCGCTCCGCGAGCGGCTACCAGATGGGGCACGGCGCGAGCGGCGCGACCTACGACCCGCAGGACTGGGGTCGGAAGTACCTGAGCAGCAACGGCGGCTGTTTCTATATCGACATGGATCATCTAGAATGCTGTCTTCCCGAGGTGCGGAGTGCGTACGACCACGTCGCCGCGTGGCACGCGATGCTGCGGATCGCGCGCCGCGCCCTCGAGGCGGCGAACGCAGCGCTGCCGGCGGGACAGCGCATCCACGTTCTGGTGAACAACAGTGATGGACGGGGCAACGCCTACGGCAGCCACCTGAATTTCCTGGTGACGCGGCGGACTTGGGATAACATCTTCGAGCGCAAGCTGCACCACATGCTCTACCTGGCGGCGTTCCAGGTCTCGAGCATCGTGTACACGGGCCAGGGCAAGGTGGGCGCGGAGAACGGCACGCCGGCGGCGGCGTTCCAGCTGTCGCAGCGCGCCGACTTCTTCGAGACCCTCACCGGCGCTCAGACGACGTACCAGCGCCCGATCGTCAACAGCCGCGACGAGGCGCTGTGCGGCCAGCGGCCGAGCATGTGGCGCAGCGACGAGCCGGAGCCGTCGTCCGACCTCGCTCGGCTGGTCCGACCTCGCTCGGCTCCACTGCATCTTCTTTGACAACACTCTCAGTTACGGAAGCTCCGTGCTCAAAGTTGGCAGCATGCAGCTGCTGCTCGCGTGCCTCGAGGCGGAGCGGGTGAACCCCGACCTCTTCCTCGACGACCCCGTCGCGGCGGTGGTGCAGTGGAGCCACGATCCCACCCTGAGGGCGCGCGCCCGCATGGCGTCCGGGAAGGAGCTGACGGCCGTCGAGCTGCAACTCCGCTTCCTCGAGGAGGCGCAGCGCTTCGCCGCATCGGGAGGGTTCGACGACGTCGTGCCGCGCGCGGGGGACATCCTCGCGCTCTGGGCGGACACGCTGGAGAAGCTGCGGGCGGGCGACGTGACGGGGCTCGCATCGCGCCTGGACTGGGTCCTCAAGTTCCGCATCCTCCAGCGCGCGATGCAGCAGCAGCCGGGTCTCACCTGGGCTTCGCGCGAGATCAAGCACCTCGATCATCTCTACGGGAGCCTCGATCCCGGCGCGGGACTCTACTGGGCGTACGAGCGGCTCGGCGCCGTGGAACGGGTCGTGTCCGAGTCCGAGATCGAGCGCTTCGTCCATGAGCCCCCCGAGGACACCCGGGCGTGGACGCGCGCCATGCTGCTGCGCCTCGCCGGCCCCGACGGTGTCGAGCACGTGGACTGGGACGTGATCCGGTTCCGGCGCGCGGGCCGGGGGTACTGGCCCGTAGTGCGGGACGATCCGCTCGGCTTCACCCGCTCGGCGGTCGAGGGCGTCATCCACGACGGGTCCACGCTCGACGACGTCCTCGATGCGATGCTTGCCGAGCCATCGATCACGGAGGACGCCCCGTCATTGGACGAGCGGCATCGCGCGCAGACGGCGGCGGGGGCACACGGGCGTTCAGGTGGCGGTGCGCGCGGGTGAGGCTACAGCAGTCGGAGGATCTCGACATGATCAAAAGGAGGCCCGAATGAAACTTCGCGAACACCCTCATGATGCCCATGTCGCGCGGACCGGACCGCCCGCGCCCACGGAACAGCTCGACTTCCGCGCGGCGGCCGAGCGCCTGCTGGCGCA
>VBLD01000087.1 GCA_005879205.1 Deltaproteobacteria bacterium | reverse complement strand
CCGCGATTTGCAATGGTCACCTGGGCGCTCAACAACGGGCACGCTCCGGGCTTGCGGACCAGCGACCAGATGACATGGCGGTAGTCGATCCGATGCTCGGTCGGGCCGTGGAGGCGGGGCATCCGCTCGACCAAGTGGCCCTGGTAGTACACCTCGACCACGTCGGGATCTCTCCGCTCGAGGCCGCGATCCCCCGCGAGATCGGAGCCGATCCGGCCAGGATGTCAACGCGATCGACCCGGGTTGAGCGGCAGTTGCACGCGGTTGCGCAGGCCTTCGCGGCCGCGGGCGGTCGCCGAGGATGCCCCCGGAGTGTCGACCCTCCCTGCGCCTCGGTGAGGGAAGCGGATCCGACGTGAAAGAGGAGATCGCAGTCGGGCAGGCGGTTGGCCCAGGCGCGCTCGACGATGGCCCGGGCCTCCCCGACGAGCACCACCTCGTGGGCCTTCCGGTTCTTCGTCTCCGTCTCGGGCCACTTCAGCTTCCAGCTGTCGCCCGCGATGAGCACGTGCCGCTTGCAGGTCCGCCGGAGCTGCCCCTTGCGGATGCCGAGCAGGTACGCCAGCCGGAACAGGTGCGCCTTCACGGTTGCCCCGACCTTCGCCCGGAATTGGGTGCAGATGGCGAGACACTGGTCTTCGCTCAGATACTCGCCCCGCGTGGCCTCCGCGAACCGCGGAAACGTGAGCGCCGTCACGAGGCCCCGCTTCTCCTTGCCGTATCCGGCAGCGATGAGTGGCTGACCGGTTGCACCCACTCCGCGACAGCCGACTAACGGACGGGCTGCACCGACAGCACCACCGCGGACGATTTTGGCAGCGTCACGCTCAAACCGCCCGCGAGCTGACGGCCGGTGAAGACGCCGTAGGCCGTTCCCGTGCGCACGTCGGTGACGGCGTAGTCGCTGTCCGCGCCCAAGTCGTGCACTTGCAGCGACAGCGCGTCGGGTCCGCCCGACTGGCGGAACGCGAAGACGTAGCCCGCGGCGCCGTTCCACGGTTGCCACACGGCCCATGACGCGCCGTCAATCGGATCGTCGCTGGTCAACTCGTAGACCGTCGGACCCAGTTCGTCGCGGTGCGCGCGATACCACTGCACCCACCACGCGGTCTCCGCTCGTTGGTCCGGGGTCAGGGTGGTGAGATCGGTCCAGAAGGTGACGTGGGTGAGCATCGCCAGCGGCAACAGAAAATCCACGCCGTGAACTCCGGCGTAGGGATCCCGGAGCGTGCCGTCGAACGCGCCGATGCCGAGCGACCAGGCCGGAATCCACGGCGCCGCGCTCCACACGTCGTGCAGGATCTTCGCGACGTTGCCGCTGCCGTGCAGGTGGCCGTTGTCGAACCACGACGGGCCGAGCTGCGCCGACTCGAAGGGCCACGACCGCTGGTCGTTGGTCTCGTCGAGCTCGAAGGTCACGTCCGGATGGCGCTGCTGCATCCGGCGCACGATCGAGACGAAGGCGTCCTCGTAATCGGCATAGTCGTGCGGCGCGCAGTCCACCCAAGTCATGAAGTCGAACTTGAACTCTCCTACATCGTCATCGCGCACCAAGCGGTCAACGACAGCGATGATGTAGTCCTGGAACGCCGCGTTGGTCGCGTCCCACACGCCGAGTCCGGCGTCGTCCTTGATTTGCGCGCTGGCGTCACCGACCGGCGCACAGGCCCAATCCGGGTGCGCCGCATAGGTCTGCGACGCGCCGTTGAATTCCAGCGGCGACATCCACAAGCCGAGTCGCAGGCCCTTGCCGTGCAGGTAGGCGACGAAATCCGGCACACCGTCGCCGTCGCTGTCGGGGAAGCGCGCCGGGTCGAAGCGCCAGTCGCCGCTCTCGCCGCCGGCGCCGCCCTGCCACTGGTCGTCGAGCATGAACGACTCCAGACCGAGTGCCGCCGCGGCGTCTACCTGGGTGCGCAGGTTGGCGTCGCTCATGCCGGCGCCGTGGCCCCACGGGTGAAACGTGTTCAGCCCGACGCTGCGCGCGAACGCCGGCTCGTCCGCGGCGACGAAGTCCTGCGCGAACGCAGATGCGGCCTGCTGCGCGCCGCCGGCGTAAACGCCGAGATAGGACGTGCCGAGGTCGAGCGTGCCGAACGGCGGCAGCACCCGTGCGCGGATCGGCGCCGGGTACGCTGGGTTCTCCAGCCGGTTGTAGTCCGGCGGCGAGTCCTGGAGCGGCCCGAAGTCGAACAGGTCGCGCGCCCAGTCCACGCCGATCCACGAGCGCCCGTCACCGTCGCGGCCGGCCCGGCTCATCGCGCCGCCGCGGCGCTGCGAGACGAAGAAGAATCCCGCGTCGGCGCCGAAGCGCACGACTTCGCCCTCGGTGTCGAACGCCCCGGACGGGTTCGAGACGTGGCGGTAGTCGTCGCGCCAGTCGGAGCCGCCGTTGTAGGCCTGCACTTCGGCTGGCAGCGAAGGGTCGCCGGCGACAATCTGGTCGAGCGAATACGCCGACACTCGCACCGGCACCGGGCCGTTGTTGACCAGCGTGGAAGTCGTCTCGATCACGGCCGAGCCGGGGTGCAGCGCGACCATCCGGTCGAGCTCGACCCCGACCGCGCCCACCGCCGGGCTGACCAGCGCATAGCGGAACCGCAGCGCGGCGCCGCGGCCCGACGCCGGCCGGCCGGGCTGCCCGGCCGGTTGCCGCGGCGTGAGCGAAATCAGCGACCAGCCCGACGCGGACGATGTAACAATGCCGTCGAGATTGAGTTGGAAGTCGGGTCCGGCGGCTGCCCACTGCGCGTGTCCGGGTCCTGACAGCGACATCGTCTCGACCGAACCGTCAGCGCCCAGCGACCAGCGCCGCGCGATCCGGCCGTCGGACAGCTCCGCGGCCGTTGCGGTCACGGCTGCGCTGACGCCGCCGTCGCTGAGCTGCATGGGAACCGGCAACGGGCCGACAAGCGCGGCCGTCAACGGCAAGCCGGCGCCGATGGCGGCGATCAGATGCGCGCGCATGGCGTCACGGTCCGGGTAGTGGTGGCGGCAAGCTCACGTCGGGGTAAACGTCCACGAACAGCAGCGTCCCGTCGCGCAACTGCACGCCGCGCGTGTCCACCGTCGGCGTTTTGCCCTGCGGACTGCCGTTGTAATCAACGAAGCCGCGCGCGACGCCGTCGTGGACGAGGTTGGCGCCGGGCAGCGCGATCACCTTCACGCCCGTGCCGTCGCGGATTTCGACGCCCAGCGGCGCGCCCGGCGCGGCGACGAAACTCCGGAACGGCGGCGTGCAGCCGAGCGTGCCGTCGCCGAGCGGGTTGCGGTGCAGGCTCAAGTCGGGCCAGATGTAACGTCCGACCACCGCGCCCGCCGCGCCGTCAAGGTCGCGCAATATCGAAACCAGCACCGCCGAAACGATGTCGCCGGCGTCGCCGCTGGTCGCTTCCGAATCGTCCGAGTGGCCGCAGTCGAAGCGGTCTCCGCTGCTGAAACCGGAGCTCACGTCGCTGATCGGCCGGTCGCCCGGCACGCCGACCGAGTTCGCCTTGGGGAACAAATAACCGATCATGTCCTCGCCCAGGCCCTCGATGAAGCGATACTTGCCGCCGGCGTAGGCGAGCACGAAATCGGACATCGGGTCGGACGGGAACGGCATGTCGTCTGGTCCCTGGAAACCGCGGATCAGGCCGATCGGGAAGTGCTCGCCGGGCGTGGTGATGAACTCGGCGTCGCCGATGCGGTAGACGGCGGCCTCGGTCTGGACCTGGAGCTGGCCGCCGGCGTCGGGCGCCGGCGCCGGCTCGTCGAGCAACGTCGTCGGATCGGCGGCCACCGCGGACGCGGTCTGTACTTCGACGCCGTCCACGTAGAACGGCCGGTGCGGAAACGTCTGGCCCGCGGACGCGGCGTTGAACAGCGCGTTGGTGACCGGGACCAGGAATTTCTTGCGCGCGAATGCGATCGTGTTCGAGGCCGAGAACTGGCCCGTATTGTCGAGCGCCGCAATCGCGCGCGCGGCGACGCCCTCGCCGACCGCCCGCGTCTCGTCGAAATAACCGACGGGCATGGCGGTGCCCGAGGTCGCGAAAATCGTGCGGCAGCCGGCCGGATGGCCGGCGTCGTACTGGCCGGTCGGCACCGGCGCGACAAAACCGCCGGGAAAGATCTTCGGCGTCTCGACGCTGCCGACTGCCCCCGCCATCTGGATGCCGACGCCGCCGTAGCGCGCCTCCAGGGCCTGGCGCGCCCAGAACGGCCAGTCCGCCGACAGCCAGTATTTCTGGTCGGCCGCGCCGCTGCCGGTGTCAGGGTTGAAGCCGAGCGTCTCGGCGTGGATGCCGTAGTTGATCAGCGTGAAGATCACGCGGCCGCCGCTTTTCGCGACGGCCTGCATCACCGGCACCTTGGATGCGCGCACGTAGGGATAGCTCGACCAGCAGGTGAGAAAGTTTTCGGGCTGGGTGGTCTCGGCGAGCTTGACGAAGGCCGGAACGCGCGCGTGGTAGGCGTCAACGATCGCCTGCGCCGCGCGCTGTGTCATGAAGTCCATCCAGTAGTCGTCCACGCCCGAATTGCCGATGCCGCTGCCGACGGCCGCGACCGCGCCCGGTCCCCACAGCCCGATCACGTCGGGCGCCGATTCGTCATGCGTCGAGGAGATGAAGATTTCGTCGAGCGCGCCGTCGGGCAGTTGCGCCCGCGCGGCGGCGCGGATGCGGTCGAGGTCCACGTTGAACGCGCCGATGGTATCCAACACGACGATCGCGATGCGCTTGACGCCGTTGTCCACCACGAAGGTGCGGGCAGTGATGGGATCGCCGACCGCGGTCGGCGGCTGCGAAATCCGGCCGCCGCCACCGGCCAGCCAGATTCCGTCGTAGCGGCCGTTGTGGTTCTCGTCGGCGTACGGCTCGCCCGGGTCCCAGTAACCGTTGCCGTCCAGGTCCACGTAAGGCTCGGTGAAATCCCACTGCCGCGCGCCGTCGAAACCGGGCGGGTCAATCGCCGGCGTGTGCGACTGCGGATCGAACGGCGGCGGGGTCAGGTCGGCGACCGCCGCGCCGATCTCGAACACCGCTGGCGACGCGGCGAAAGCCGGCGCGCTGATTGCCGCCAGTGCCGCGATCATCAATAGCAACTTGATCTTCATCGGAGTGCTCCTCACCGCAGGAACAGCGGCGAGGTCAGCGCCTCCATCACCAAGTCGTCTCGGCACAAGGTGGTGCCGGCGCCAACTACCGGATCGCACGCCGTCTCGCGGGTATTCCCCGCGTCCGGCTCCAGCAGTTCCGCCCTGACGAAAATCCGCGCGGCCGGCACGCCGCCGAGACCGAGCCGGAACGGATAACTCGAATTGGCGGCGAGCGGAACGTCCACGCTGCCGGCGTCGGTGACCAGCCGCAGCACGCTGCCCGGCGCGGCGTTCTCGATCCGGACGCGGAACACGGCATGCGGGCTGGCCTCGTCGCCGGCGATGGGCTCGTAAACGCCATCGCCGTTGTTGTCGGCCTCGAGGAACAGCCGCGCGCCGCGCAGCGCGGGCGGCAGCGCCGAAACGAAAGTGTGATGCGCGCGCAAGCCGTCGAGCACGCCTTCGAGCGTCAGCCGCCGCACGAACACCCAGGTCGTCGGCTCGCCGACACCCTGGACCGAGTCGGTCGTCTCCCAGTGCGTGTCGCTGCCGCCGGTTGCGCCGACCTCGAAGCCGCGCAGCAGGAAACCGTCGTACCAGTCGAGCGAGAAGTTGTTGTCGTTGCTCGCCGGGAACGGGTGCTGGTAAATCCACGGGCCGATGTTCCAGACCTCGACGGTGTCGGGCACGACGGCGTAACCGTAGCGCGACAGCCAGTGCATGTCGCTGGGATGGTTGATCTGGAACACGCCGCCCGCGGCGCGCAGGCCGTCGGCGAGCGCGGCCTCGCCGTCCGCCGACTGGTCGCTCACGAGTTGGTCGCACTGAATCGTCGCGCCCTCGATAGCGCCGGCGTTCCCGAAGCACGCGCTTGCGCCGAGCATCTGGACGTGACCCGGTTGCGAGTTCTCGTACGCCGGGATCGCGACGAAGCCCGGATGCGCGACCTGCCAGGCCAGCACCTCCGGATCGCTCTGGTTGACGACGTTGTTGTGGTCGCTGATCGCGACGAAATCGAGCCCGCGGTCGTCCGCTTCCTGCAAGCGCTGGGCCGGCGTGAAGCTCACCGTTTGGGGATCGGAGCACGGACGGCGCGCGGCCCGGTCAGTGGACGACGGGTCCCAGGCTTCGGTCGGCGTGACGCAGGTGTCATGGCCGTAAATCGTGTGGACGTGCAGGTCGCCGGCCACCCAGAAGCCCCGGGGCGGGGGCGGTCCAACGGCGCCCGCCACCACGCTGCCGGCGACGACAACGGCGCTGGTAAAGCCCGCGAGGACACGCATCGTCACATGTGCGGCATCACGCCCGACAAGTCGGGCTGTTGCGGGAACTGCGTGTCGAAGCCGGGCGGCAGCGCCAGGTCGTTGGCGAACGCCGGGCACCGTTCGTCGGTGGTCCAGAACTTCAGTGCGTCGCCGGCCAGCACGTCGCCCGCGCCGCGCAGGAAGTCGCAGGTCAGGCGCTCGCCGAAGGTGTGGGAGACGTTGAAAAAGTAATTGTCGTTGCCGATCGGGCTCGGACAGCCAACCGGCGAGGGCACGCTCGAGCAGTTCGCGCCCGCCGGCGGCGGATCGCCGCTGAAAAACGAGCGCCTGATCGGTTCGGGATACGCCTCGAGCGGCGCGATGATGTAGCCGAGGAAATCGCCGGCGGTGCCGACGTTGAGATAGCCGCGCAGTCCGGTCACGGTGTCGCGCACTTTCTGCCAGATCTGGGCGTACATCTCGCCCGGGCCGCCGGTGACGAGGACGTCGCCGATGCGGCCCGTGAACACGGTCGTGCCGATCAGGCTGCCGGCCAGCCAGGGCGGGTTTTCCGCGCGCCCGACCGGCACCCCGACCACCGCGCCGGCGTAGACGACGCTCACCAGCACCGTCGAGGTGCTGGGGTCGATGAGCAGATAGCTGTTCATCGCAACTTGCGGCGTCCCGCTCAACGGCTGCGCTGCCGCGACCGCGGCCTGGACTTTCGCCAGCACCCGCGACGCGTAATTGTCGAGCTTGCACAGCGCCGCGTCCGGGTTGGCGTCGCCGCCGGTGAAGCCCGGACAGTCGCTGCGCGCCGGCTGCTCGCGGCCGAGCGTCGCGACCTGGTCGAAGCCGAAGCCGCCGTAGGTCTGTTCGATCAGATCATCGAGCCGGCCGACGTAATCGCCGGTGACCTTGGTGTTGCTCGATCCGAGCACGGTCGGATGGGCCGAGTAGTTGACGTAAGTGGCGAGCACCGCGCCGCTGTCCGGGTCGCTGGCCTGCAAGACCCGGATCTCGTCGTCCATGACTTGGTTGTTGGGGTCGTTCGAGAACTGGTTGGTCAGCACCGGGTCGCTGCCACCGGTGGGCGGGAATTGCGCCTCCTCGCCGACCACGCCGGCGTGCGCGACGCCATAGCGCAGTTGCGCCGGCTTCAGGTTGCGCCAGGCGTCCACGATCGCACTCACGGTCTGGTCGTGCACCAGCTTGAGGTAAGACGTCGGCACGCCGCCCCACACGCCGACGGTGTCTGGGCCACCGTGCGAATGGTCGGAGTCCACCAGGATCTCCGAAGCATCCGGCGCCGGCGCGACGCGCGCGAGCTTGCCGCTGTTGCCAAGTTCCGGCGGGTTCGCGGCGAGCACCGCGATCTGTGCCGCGGCGTCCTGGCGGATTTCGTTGATGCCGAACGGTCCTTGCTTGTATACCGCGAAATAGCCCTGCGTCTCGATCTGGGCGAGCACGATCGTGTGCAGCCCGTCGCTCACCGCAAGCGCGCGGCTGCTCACGCCGTCGGCCAGGATGCCGGTGGCGAACCGGCCGGAAGTCGTCGGGATCTGAACCTGATTTGCGGCCTTGAAATCGCCGAAGCCGTAGCCGCCGAGATAAAAGTCGTCGTTGGCCAGCATCTCCGACGTCGGATTGATCGAACGGACGCCGCCGCCGACGAGGTAGACGGGAGGTCTGGCTTTCGGACCGGGCGCGGAGACGAGATCAGCCGCCACGCCCGACATTGCCGTCGCAACAACCAAAGCGCTCGCGACCGCCACAGTGTGAGGGTACATGGAGTGATTCCTCCTCCGCGCCAGCCCCGATCACGTGTACGGATGCACCGGCAGCGTATCGGGCGCCGCCGCATTCCAGCTTCAGTTCGTGACGGGGGGCGACCCCGGTACGTTCGCCGCTTGTTGCACCACGGAAGTCAGTTCGATCATGTTTTCCGGTGCCGCCGAAACCGTATTCTAATCGGGTACAGCCGGGTGGGCGGCGCCCCCGGCGGCGACAAGGAGGAGGCAACCAGCCTAGCATCATACGGGGCGGAAGCCCTTGAATCCTTGACCTCCTCGAACAGGGTCCTGGTGCGGAGCCGCGCGGACTTGTACGCGCGCTGCGAGCCGCCCGTCAATGGTTTCTTCGCGATCGAGAGCTCGATACCTGACTATTTCCCCTCAACTAACGTCACCGGTCTCGCGCTACTCACGTAAGGAGATGCGCGGCGGCTGATCGCCGCATACGACATGACGAACCGATTCAACCTCGCCCTCGGCGTCGAGCCGCGGCGGACCACGGGGTCATCCGTGACGGAGCCCCAAGGAAGAGGAGGACAGCCCGATGGCACCGTACTACGTTGGTCTCGATGTGCACAGCCGGCAGAGCGTGTTTGTGATCGAGGATGCCGCAGGGCAAGTGGTCGGCCAGGGGGAGGTGCCGACGACGCCGGAGGGCCTCCAGCAGCTCCAGACGCAGCATCGACTCCCGGCAGGAACGCCGGTCGCCCTCGAGACGGGCACCGTTGCGTTCTTTGTGGCCCGGCATCTGCGGCGGCTGGGCCTGGAGCCGGTCGTAGTTGATGCCCAGGAGGTCCGGCTCAAGGCGCACCGGCCGACGCAGAAGAGCGACCGGCGGGACGCCTATGAGCTCTGTGAGGGGCTGCGTCGGGACATCTATCGGATCCTCGTGCACGTCCCGCCACCGGCGGTGTCCGCGCTGCGCGACACCTTGTCGCGCCGCAGGCACTTCGTGCGTCTGCAGACGGCCGAGATCAACGCGGTCAAGCGGCTGCTCCGCGCCGCCGGCCTGGGGCACCTGAGTCGTGCGCTGCGCACGGAGGTGGGGTGGGGGAAACTCCTGGCGGCCGTGGCGCCTCAGCCGGACCTGCGGGCCTTCGGCGAGCACCACCGCGCCGCGTGGCGGTGTGCAGGGGAGCAGGTCGCCGCCCTCGAGCATGCGCTGGGTGCCCAGCAGCGCGCCTTCGCCCGGGACCTCGAGCGGCTCGAGACCGCGCCAGGCGTCGGACCGATCGTGGCGGCCACGACGCTCGCCGTGTTCTCGGAGGTGACCCGCTTCCCGAGTGCCAAGCACGCGGCGAGCTACGCGGGCCTGGTTCCCTCGACATACCAGTCGGGGACCCGTGACGCGCACGGCCGGATCACCAAGCGCGGCTCCGCGGAGTTGCGGGCCATGCTGTGCGAGGCGGCGCAGCACGCCCGCCGACCCACCCATCCCCTCCACCCGTACTTCACCAAGCTCTGCGCCAAGCGGGGCTACAAGATGGCGGTGATTGCGGTGGCCCATCGCCTCGCGCGGATCCTGTTCGCGATGCTGCGCGACGGCACCGACTTTGACGTGCATCGGCTCGGCATCGCGGTCGGGCCCTTCACGCGCACGACCGTGGACGCCTATCGCCTCAAGCGCGCGCCGCGCGCGCACCGCGCGTGATCACCAACGACTCGCCGCCGTGAGAACACCCGCGCAGACCGTGCTCAAGCTCGAGCAAGAGACCCCGGAATACCCCTTGAGCCTGGAGCTCGTTCAAACGTATGGGGCCTTGCTCGCTGCACTGCAACGTGGGGCGCGTGACCCCGAATGGACGGCTGGTGAGCCACGGTCGCAGGCGACGGCGCCGGTGCAGACTCCGCGCGGATCGCCCCGCCCCCGACGCACCCCAAGCCCGCCAGAGGCGCTGGACGCGGGTGGGGGGCTATCACCCTACGGACGGAAACATGCGGATTTTTTCGTCGCACCGAGGAGAGCACCGCATGAGCTGAAGCGAACCTGAGCGCGGTTGGCAGTTGACAGCCCGTCTTCATGGAGCTCGCCCGCGCGGCGACGCGGGGCCGGCTGACCGTCGAGCAGACGCTCGCCGACCGTCCCTCGATGGCGCTCGCGCTGAAGGTCGTGCTGTCGAGCGGTCCGGCCGCCGTCCTGGCGCTCCTTGCTCCGCTCGGGGGGCGCCGCGCGGTGGCGATGAGCGCCGCGGCGCTCTTCACGTTCACCTTGCTCGTGGGTATCGGCACGCCGCTCTACGGCGCCGTCTTGTTTCACCTGCCGCTGATCGACCACTTCCGCGTCCCGAACCGGATTCTGCTGTTCGCCGTCTTTGCAGTCGCGATCCTGTCCGCGCTCGGTCTCGACGCGCTCGGTGCCCAGCCGGTCCGCCGCGTCCTCCCGGCGATCGTCCTGCTTGCGACCGCGGTCGCATTCCGGGCCGGCGGGGCGATGGACGCCTGGACCGGAGCGATCCTAGCGGCGCCGATCCTCCTCTCGCTGCTTCCTGCCGGCCGGCTTCGCGCCGCCGGCGCGTGGGTGCTCCTCGGTCTCGTCGTCGCCGGGCGCTTCGCGCAGCGGGGCAACACCGTCATGATCCCCGAGCACAACCCGGACTCGTTCTTCGATCCGCCCGCCGTGGTCGGCTTCCTGCGCCAGCACGTCGGTGCGGAGCGGGTGCTGCTGATCCCGGACTGGTCGCACCGCTTCCCGATGACCGATAAGGTCGGGTCGATCTTCGGCTTCGCGACCGTGCAGGACTACGAACCGCTGGCGCCGCGCGCGTACCACGACCTCCTCGCGCCCCTCGACGACGTGAACGTCGACGCGCCGCTCTTCTGGGGACGCTTCTACCCCGGGCCCGACCATCCCGGGTGGCGGCTCCTCGATCGCCTGGCGGTGCGCTGGGTGGTGGCGGCGTCCGGGCGCGGGTGGCGGCCCCGCGCGCAGCACTATCCGCTCGTGTACGACGACGGGAGCTTCCAGGTGTACGAGAACCCGCGCGCCCTGCCGCGCGCCTCACTCGTCCCGCTGGCAGAGGTGGTGGCGGACGAGGACGAGGCGCGCGCACGCGTGCACGCGCCCGACTTCGACCCGCGTGCGCGGGTGGTTGTCGACCGGCCCCTTCAGTGGGGCACGAGCGAGGAGCGCGAGGGGGTCGCCCCGTCGGCGGCGGTCGAGCGCATCACTGCCGACGAAGTCGTGGTGCGCGTGTCGACGCCGCGGCCCGCGATCCTCGTCCTCGCCGACCTCTACTGGCCCGGCTGGCGCGCCCGCGTCGACGGGAGGGAGCGCCCGATCGCGCGCGCGAACGTACTCTTGCGGGCGGTGGCGGTGGAGGCAGGCGTTCATCTCGTCGAGTTCCGCTACGCGCCGTGGAGCGTGCGGATCGGCGCGGCGACGAGCGCGACGACCGCCCTCGTGCTCGTGGTG
>VBLD01000386.1 GCA_005879205.1 Deltaproteobacteria bacterium | reverse complement strand
GCGGCCGGGTGGGGCGAGACCCTGGACGCCGTCGAGATCGTTGTTGTTCGCGATCACTCGGTAGATCAGCGGGACCGGACCAACCGAATGGACGGTGACCGCGCGGCCGAGCAGCGCGGCGAGCACGGCCACGGCCGACGCGGCCGGGATGAGTGTGGATCGCTTCACCATGACACCTCCTGGGGCGGAAGCCTGGAGAGCGGCAGGGCGGACTGCAGCGTCCGTGCCAGACGCCGGTGCCCGATCTCGGGGCGGGCGCCCGCCGGCGGTGAAGCCGGACCGTTCAGGCCGTTTCACGCGCGGGCGTACCGAGCGGGTCCCGGATGCCATGCCGTTCCATCCGCCGCCACAGCGTGACGCGCGAGATGCCGAGCGCCGCCGCCGCTCGCTGCCGGTTCCAGCGGTGCTCGTCCAGCACGCGCACGATGCGGCTTCGCTCGTCGAGCACGCAGCCGCCGACGGGACCCTGGCTGGCGCCGAGCACGTCCGCCATCGACACCCCGGTGGCGTTGGCCAGGATCAGCACGGACTCGACGGTGTTCTCGAGCTCGCGCACGTTGCCCGGCCAGCGGTGCTCGAGCAGCGGGCGCAGGGCCGGCGCCGCCGGCAAGGCGAAGGTGGTCCCGTGGCGGTGGTTGAAGCGCGCGACGAAGTGCTCGATCAGCAGCGGCAGATCGTCTCGCCGCTGCCGGAGCGGCGGCAGGTGGATGGTGAAGACGCGGAGCCGGTAGTAGAGGTCGCTGCGGAACGTGCCGGCCTCGACCATGCGTCCGAGGTCGCGGTTGGAGGCCGCGATCAGGCGGACGTCCACCCGGCGCAGCACGCTGCCGCCGAGCGGCCGGACCTCGCGGTCCTGGACGACGCGCAGGAGCTTCGCCTGTAGCGCGAGCGGCAGGTCCTCCACTTCGTCGAGGAAGAGCGTGCCCCGGTCCGCCAGCTGCAGCGCGCCCGGCCGTTCCTGGAGCGCGCCGGTGAAGGCGCCGCGCGCGTGCCCGAAGAATTCACTCTCCGCGAGCGCTTCGGGGACCGCCGCGCAGTTGAGGGGCACGAACGGCCCCGCCGCACGACGTCCGAGGGCGTGCACCGCACGCGCCACTACCTCCTTGCCGGTCCCCGTCTCGCCCTCGAGGAGCACGTGCGCCTCGGTCTGCGCGGCCGTGCGGACCCGCGTCCGCACCTCGTCCATCGCGCGGCTGCGGCCGACGAGACCCGAGAGGCCGTCCCCGCGACCGGCAGCGGCGGGACGGCCGAGAGCGGCGGGCGCTGCGGCGCGTGCGAGACGCGCAACGGCCTCCGTCACCCGCGCGAGCCCGTCGCCGTCGCGCAGCACGAGGTAATCGGACGCCCCGGCCTTCATCGCCCCGACCGCCGCGTCGGCCGTGTCGCGACCGCTCACCACGAGGATGGCGAGATCCGGGCGCCGCGTGCGCAGTGCCCGCACGACGTCCGCAGGGGTGCTGCCATCGGCGTGGGCGGGCCCGACGACGACGAGCCGGGGCCGCGCGTCGTCCGTGGCGGCTTCGGGGTCGCCCGCCGTCGAGGTCACGTGCCCCGCCGGACACGCCCGCCGCGCCGCCGCGATGAGCGCGGCAACGCGCAGCGGCTCGTCGTCCAGGATGAGGATGCGCACGGCGCCGATACCTAGGTCGCGGCCGCGGACGTCGCAAACGCCGGCCAATAGCGACATCGCACCCCCGCGGCGCGCCGTCTGACATCGGGAAGCGGGTTATCCTGCGGGGCGGCGCCACCGTGGCAGGCGGCGACGTGCTCGTCGAGATCACGCCGGACGACAGCGCGTAGTTCCGCGGCGGGGCGGCGGGAAGGGGCGCCTCCGCGGCTCCCGGTCCTCGCTCCACGCGCGCCTCGTAAAAGCAGCGTCCCCCCGAATCTGCACGCGCGCGCGGGAGCTGCGGGGTCGCCGAAGCGGGGCCTCCGCCGCCGCCCCGCCGCGGAACTACGCGCTGTCGTCCGGCGTGATCTCGACGAGCACGTCGCCGCCTGCCACGGTGGCGCCGGCGACGGCGGCGACCGTGCGCACCGAGCCGGCGACGTCGGCGGTGAGGGTGCTCTCCATCTTCATCGCCTCGAGGACGATCAGCGGCTGGCCGATCGCGACCCGCTCGCCCGGCGCGACCAGCACCGCGAGCACCTTGCCCGGCATCGGCGCGGCCACGGTTCCGGATCCCGCGCCCGCGGCGGCCTGGCGGGCCTCCTCGCCGGTCTCGAAGGCGTAGACCCGACCGGCGAGGGCGACGAGGACCCGGTCACGACTGCGCGCCACGACGGCGCGGACGACGCGACCGTCGATCTCGAGCGCGTGCTCGTCGACGGTCGTGCCGGCGGACGCCGCCGCGCGGCTCCCGGACACGACCCAGGCGATGCGGTGCGCCTCACCGTCGACGGTCGCGGCGAAACCGCCGTCCTCGGGGACCAGGCGGATCGCGTGCTCGCGGCCCGCGTGCCGAAGGCGAACGTCCATCGTCGCTACCGCTGCGCCCCGAGCCGCCAGGGCCCGAGCGTCTCCCACGGCGTCGGCGCCGTCGCCGCGCGGCCGCCGGATGTGCTCGGCGCCGCGGGACGCGCGAGCGCCACGGCCGCCGCGAGCGCCGCGGCCGTTTCGTCGGACCCGCCCGGCTGCCAGTCGGCGAGGTGATCGGCGAGGAAGCCGGTGTGGGTGTCGCCCGCCATGAAGGCGGGATGGCCGAGGACGTCGAGCAGGAAGCCGAGGTTCGTCGTCGGGCCGAGGACGACCGTCTCCTCGAGCGCGGCACGGAGCCGCCGCACGGCGGTGGCCCGATCCGGTGCCCACGCCGAGATCTTGGCGAGCAGGGGGTCGTACTCGACGGGGACCACGGTGCCGGCGGTCACCCCCGAGTCGACGCGCACGCCCGGTCCGGCGGGCTCGCTGAGCGCAAGGATGAGGCCGGGGCTCGGGAAGAAATTGCGGGCGGGATCCTCGGCGTAGAGGCGGACCTCGATGGCGTGGCCGCGCGGGGCGACGTCGGACTGGCCGAAACCGAGGGGCTCGCCGGCCGCGATGCGGAGCTGCGCGGCCACGATGTCGATGTCGGTCACCCATTCGGTGATCGGATGCTCCACCTGTACGCGCGTGTTCATCTCGAGGAAGTAGAAGCGACCGTCGGCGTCGAGCAGGAACTCGACCGTGCCGGCGTTCACGTAGCCGACGGCGCGCGCGGCGGCGAGCGCCGCGGCCGTCATCTCCGCCCGGAGGCGCGCGGTCAGCACGGGACAGGGCGTCTCCTCGACGATCTTCTGGTGCCGGCGCTGGATCGAGCACTCGCGCTCGCCGAGGTGCACGAGCTGACCGTGCCGGTCGCCCAGCACCTGGACCTCGACGTGTCGCGGGCGCCGGAGGAGCTTCTCGACGTACACGCGGCCGTCGCCGAAGGCCGCGTCCGCCTCGCGTGAGGCCGCGGCGAGCGCCGGTGCGAGCTCGTCCTCGCTCGCGACCGTGCGCATGCCCTTCCCCCCGCCACCGCCGGCCGCCTTCACGAGCACGGGGTAGCCGAGCGCGGCCACCTGACGGCGTGCCGCCGCCACGTCGCCGGCGACGAGCTCGGTGCCGGGTACGAGCGGCACGCCGGCGCGCCCGACGGTGGCGCGCGCCGTCAGCTTGTCGCCCATGGTGGCGATCGCCTTCGGCGGCGGGCCGATCCAGACCAACCCCGCCGCCTCGACCGCCGCGGCGAAGGCGGCGTTCTCGGCGAGAAAGCCGTATCCCGGGTGCACGGCGTCGGCGCCGGCCGTGCGTGCCGCCGCGAGGAGCGCGTCGACGTTGAGGTACGATTCGCGGGCGGGAGGCGGCCCCACCGGCACCGCCCGATCGGCGGCGAGCACGTGCGGCGCGCCGCGATCCGCCTCCGAGTAGACCGCAACCGTGCGCAATCCGGCCTCGCGGCAGGCGCGCGCGACGCGCACGGCGATCTCGCCCCGGTTGGCGATGAGTACGGTTCGCACGGCTCACATCCGGAAGACGCCGTAGGTCGTCTCGGGAATCGGCGCGTTCAGCGCCGCCGCCAGGCCGAGCGCGAGCGCGTCGCGCGTCTCGAGCGGGTCGAGGATGCCGTCGTCCCACAGGCGGGCCGTCGCGTAGTAGGGGCCGCCCTCGGTCTCGTACTTCTCGAGGATGGGGGCCATGGCGGCCTCGCGCGCGGCCGGCGCCAGGGTCTCGCCGCGCGCCTCGAGCTGCTGGACCTTCACCGTGAGCAGCGTCTGCGCCGCCTGCTCGCCCCCCATCACGGAGATACGGCTCGACGGCCACGTGAAGAGGAGGCGCGGCGAGTAGGCCCGGCCGCACATCCCGTAGTTCCCGGCGCCGTGCGACGCGCCGATCAACACCGTGAACTTCGGCACCGCCGCGTTGGCGACCGCGTTCACCATCTTGGCGCCGTCCTTGGCGATGCCGCCGTGCTCGTACTGCTTGCCGACGATGAAGCCGGTGATGTTCTGGAGGAAGAG